>DASUGK010000012.1:0-32533 GCA_036274075.1 Steroidobacteraceae bacterium
CCGCCATGACCCCGACCATCACCGCGTTCGCGAACTCGCCCGATCGGGGCCAGGGACTGGCGCGCGACATGCGGGTGCGCTGGGCACTCGAGGAAGTCGGGCAGCCCTACGACGTGCGGCTGCTGTCCTTCAAGGAGATGAAGGAGCCCGCGCACCTGGCGCTGAATCCGTTCGGGCAGATTCCCACTTACGAAGAAGGCGACCTCGCGCTGTTCGAGACCGGGGCGATCGTGTTGCACATCGCCGAGCGTCATGCGGGGTTGTTGCCGGCCGATCCGGGCGCGCGTGCGCGAGCCGTCATGTGGATGTTTGCCGCGGTCAACACCGTGGAGCTGCCGATTCTCGACTTCTCCTATGGCAAGTTCACGGAGGGCAAGAAGCCCTGGTACGAGGAGCGCCTGCCGCTGGTCAAGGAACGCGTGCGCGATCGTTTGCGCCAGCTCTCGGCCTGGTTGGGTGACGCCGACTGGCTCGACGGCGACTTCAGCGCGGGCGACCTCATGATGGTGTCGGTGCTGCTGCGGCTGAAGCCCTCGGGGATGCTGGACGAATTCCCGACGCTCGCCGCGTACGTGGCACGAGCAGAAACGCGGCCGGCGTACCAGCGCGCCTTCGCGGCCCAGCTCGAGGTGTACAGGAAGATGGTGGGCGGTACAGGGCTTGAACCTGTGACCCCTGCCGTGTGAAAGCAGTGCTCTACCGCTGAGCTAACCGCCCGCCGTCGGGATCCGGGGCTGGCCCGGGTCCTTCAGAGAGGGTGCGCAGTCTAAAGACGGCGGGACGCCGAATCAAACCCAATGTAATGCCGAAATGCCGGCCCGGCACCGACTATAATTCGCGCCCCAAAAACCGGCGCAAATGCCGGTCAGGCCTCAGGAAAACACAATGTCCGCCGTCGTCACGCGTTTTGCACCCAGTCCCACCGGCATGCTCCACATCGGGGGCGTGCGCACCGCGCTGTTCTCCTGGCTGTATGCGCGGCGCATGGGCGGGCAGTTCATCCTGCGGGTCGAGGACACGGACCTGGAACGGTCGTCGCCGGAGGCTGTGCGGGTGATCCTCGAGGGGATGAAGTGGCTGGGGCTGGACCACGACCTCGGGCCTTACTACCAGACCGAGCGTTTCCCGCGCTACAAGGAAGTGATCGCCGAGATGCTGAAGGCGGGCACGGCCTACCACTGCTACTGCAGCAAGCAGGACTTGGACGCCATGCGCGCCGAGCAGCAGGCGCGCAAGGAGAAGCCGCGCTACGACGGGCGCTGCCGCCACGGCAAGGGACCGGGGCCGCAAAGCGGCAATCCGCCCGTGGTGCGCTTCAAGAACCCGGAAGAGGGCGCGACCGTCGTCGAAGACGTGGTGCACGGCCCCGTCACCTTCCAGAACAAGGAGCTCGACGACCTCATCATCGCGCGCTCGGATGGCACGCCCACCTACAATTTCTGCGTGGTGGTGGACGACGCGGACATGGGCGTCACGCACGTGATCCGCGGTGACGACCACCTCAACAACACGCCGCGCCAGTTGAACATGCTGCTGGCGCTGGGCAAGACTCCTCCGGTGTACGCGCACGTGCCCATGATCCTGGGCCCTGATGGCGCCAAGCTCTCAAAGCGTCACGGCGCGGTGAGCGTGCTCGAGTACCAGCAGCAGGGATTCCTGCCCGCGGCGCTGCTGAATTATCTCGTGCGCCTCGGCTGGTCACATGGCGACCAGGAATTCTTCACCGTGCCGGAGATGATCGCTGCCTTCGACGTGCGCGACATCAACAAGGCGGCGAGCGCGCTCAACCCGGACAAGATGCTGTGGCTCAACCAGCAGCACCTGGTGCGCTCGGATCCGAAGGACGTGATCCCGCACTTGCGCTGGCACCTCGAGCAGCTGGGCATCGAGTCGAACGACGATGCGCTGCTCGAGGGCATCATCGTGGCGCAGCGCGAGCGCGCCAAGACGCTCAAGGAGATGGCGGAGAACAGCCGGTTCTTCTTCGCCGAGAAGGTGACGCCGGACCCCAAGTCCGCCGAGAAACATCTCACGCCCGAGGCGCGCGGCCTGCTGGGCGAGATCGGTGCGCGCTTCGCCGCGCTGCCGGACTGGAAGGCGGCGGCGATCCACGCCGTGCTCGAAAATTTCGCCATTGAGAAGGGCCTGGGGCTGGGCAAGGTCGCGCAGCCCATCCGGGTCGCGGTGTCGGGCGGTACTGTTTCGCCGCCCATCGACGCGACGCTGCAGCTGCTGGGCCGAGAGCGCACGCTGGCGCGCCTCGACGCCGTACGCGCCTGAAAAAAAGCGGCGCCCGCAGGCGCCGCTCTTCTTCCGTCATTGACGGAAACTTACTGGATGGTCTTCGAAGCGACGTTCGACGGGGTGCTCTCCGTGCCGGTGCTCGAGTAAGCCCGGACCGTGAAGTACCAGGTGCCCGCCGCCAGGTTGTCGATCGTGTAAGTCACGATGCCCGGGTTGTTGATCTGCGCCGTTTGGTCGAGCGAACTCTGGCTGCGGCCATAATTCACGCGGTAGCCGGCGAGATCGAGGGCCGAGCCATCGGTGTTGGTGGTCGGCGCGACCCAGCTCAACGTCACGGAGCCGGTGACAGGCTGCACCACCGCCAGGTTGAAGCCGGGCAGCGACACCGAGTTCGTGCCGTCACTCACGCTGATGACGATGTTGGAGTAGGTCAGTACGTCGCCCAGTGCCGGCGTGCCCGACAGGCGGCCCGTGGTGGTGCTGAAGTTCGCCCAGGCGGGCTTGTTCTGGATGCTGAAGGTCAGGGTTGCGCCTTCTGGATCGGACGCAGTGGGCGTGAAGCTGTAGGCGCTGCCTACCATGACCGACAGCGAGGGCGTACCGGAGATGGTCGGCGGCTGGTTGGTGCCGCTGCCCACGGTGATGTTGAAGCTCGGCAGGTTCACCTGCGTCGTGCCGTCGCTGACGCCGATGACGATGCCGTTGTACGGGCCGGCCTGCGCCGTGGTCGGCGTGCCGGACAGGCGGCCGGTGGTGGTGCTGAACGTGGCCCACGACGGCTTGTTCTGTATCGAGAAGGTCAGCGTCGCGCCTTCGGGATCGGAGGCCGTGGGCTGGAAGTTATAGGCCGAGCCGGCGTTCACCTGCGTGGCGGGCGTGCCGCTGATGGTCGGCGGCGCATTCGGCGCGGTGATGAGGATGCTGAACGAGGCCAGCGACGCGACTTCCACCTGGTCGGTCACGCTGATGGTGATCGGTGCCGAGGTGCCGGCATCGGAAGCGCCAGGGGTTCCCGACAGGCGGCCCGTGGTGGTGCTGAAGTTCGCCCAGGTGGGCTTGTTCTGGATCGAGAACGTCAGCGTATCGCCGTCGAGATCGCTGGCCGTGGGCCGGAAGCTGTAGAACGTGCCGGCCGTGATGCTGGTGCGCGGCGTGCCGCTGATCGTCGGCGCGCGATTCGCCGGCGCCTCGGTGACGATGGTCAGGTTGAACGCGGGCAGGGAGGCGGTGAAGCTGCCGTCGGTCACGCTGATCACGATGCCGGTGACGTTCGTGGCGCCCGTCGGCGGTGTGCCCGTGAGGCGGCCCGTGCTGGCCGTGAACGTGGCCCATTCCGGGCGGTTGGTGATCGAGAAGGTCAGCGTGTCGTTGTCCGGGTCCTCGGCCGTCGGCGCGAAGGTGTAAGTCCTGCCGACCGTGGCGGTCGTGCCGGGCGTGCCACTGATGGTGGGCGGCTGGTTCTCCTCCACCGGCGGCGGCGGCGCCGCGCTCAGCACGTTGATGCGGAACGGGGCCAGTTCCGAATGCGCCTTCGAGTCGAAGGCGTCGATGGTGATCTCCGGCGACATGCCGACGTTGGCTTCGGTGGGTGTGCCCCAGATGTGGCCGGTGGCCGCATCGATCTGGAGCCAGGACGGAAGGTTCTCGGCGGAGAAGATGATCGTGTCGCCGTCCGGATCCTGCGCGACCGGAGTGAAGTTGTACGCGGCGCCCGCCATGAGCTGGGTCGGCGGCGTGCCGGTGATGATGGGCGGATTGTTCCCGGCCTGCGCTTCGCTGCTGGTGCTTTCGCCGCCGCAACCGGCGAGCGCAAGACAGCCGAGCAGGATGGTGGGTAACGTCGCAGTACGGATTCGCATGTAGATCGGCCCTCAACAGCCCTATGTCAGAACAGGCCCAGGAGCCTCGCCGCATGCGCAGATCACGGATGACGACTGTCGTGCAGTACGGTGAGCTACACCAACAACCGGCAACCCCGCTATCTCGAGCCTGTCAGCGCGCTCCAGACCGGAAGCTTTGCGTCCCCGCCTCGCGACGGGTATGCCATAACGTCCGCGCTCAGTAGAACGCGTGAACGTAACCTTTGCAAAATGTCTCTTCCGCGAGACAGTTGTTTGTCAATCGACCATAATCAGTTTGAAAAGGCGTAAGAGGTTGTATGAGCGTCACTTCTTGACTTAGTGAGTGACGATGCGTACCTTCGCGCGCCTCGCGTGGGGCCATAGCTCAGCTGGGAGAGCGCTTGCATGGCATGCAAGAGGTCGGCGGTTCGATCCCGCCTGGCTCCACCATCATTTGATCCGTGTGTCCCCATCGTCTAGAGGCCCAGGACATCGCCCTTTCACGGCGGTAACGGGGGTTCGAATCCCCCTGGGGACGCCACTTTTCCTCTTGTTTGTGACGTGGCTCGCACCGCGGATTCCCGTATCCCACGCGGTGTTACGACGGCTTTTTCGCGTCACGTATGCTTGCGGCCCCTTGGTCAGGCGACCTCTCCGGAACCCAAAGCCGTTGCCAGCGCGATGTTTGCCATAGCGTTCTTTCTCATCTGCCTGATCATCGCGCCGCAGCTGTGGATCCCGCCGGTCGTCGGGTTCCCCACCGACTTCATCGCCTACCCACTGCTGATGCTGGCGGTGGCGCTCGGCGGCCGTATCACCCAGGCCCTCAAGTTCGGGACCATCGAATGGCTGATGTTCGGATTCGTGGCCTGGACGATCATCAGCTCGGTTTTCAATGGCTTCACCGGCCCCAGCATCGGTTACGCGGTTTTCTATTTCAAAGCCTTCCTGTTGTTCAAACTGGCGCTGGCCATCATGGATGGCGACCTGGCGCGCGTGCGCAGCTTCGTGCGCATCTTCTCGGCGCTGGCGCTGATCCTCGCCGTCGAAGTGCTGTTCCATCGCTTCAGCGCCGACGGCCGCGGCTGGGCAGGCCAGAGCTTCTCGTGGATCGACCCCTCGGTGCTCGAGGCGGGCGGCAAGGGCCGCGCGCGCTGGATCGGCATCTTCGATGGCCCGGGCGTGTTCTGCGTGTTGTTCACGTTCGTCGTGCCGTTCGTGCTGGTGCGCATGGGCAAGGGCTACCCGTTCACGTCCCGGCTGGTCGCGGCGTCGATCCTCGGCCTGCTGCTGGTGGTCACCTATTTCGTCGGCTCGCGCGGCGGCATGGTGGCGACGCTGGCCATCTTCGGCCTGTACTTCCTGGTCAAGTCGAAGCTGTCGCTGCGCGCCATGATCGCCTGCGGCGCGCTCGGCATGGGCGTGCTCATGTTCGCGCCCTCGCACCTGACCACGGTGCGCGACTCGCAGAACTCCACGCAGTACCGCGTGGAGATGTGGGCCGAAGGCCTGGAGATGATGAAGCACAACCCGCTGTTCGGCATCGGGCGCGGCAACTTCAAGGCGTATACCTCCAAGCTCATCGCGCACAATTCATTCGTCGAGATCGGCGGCGAGACCGGCATCGTCGGACTCTTTATCTATACGGCGCTGGTGTACTTGTGCCTCAAGTCCTGCCTGCATGCGCGCGCGCACTTTTCGGACCAGCACAACAAGGACTTCGCGCTCGCGGCGGCACTGGCGCTGGTCGGCTACCTGATCAGCGCCATGTTCGTGACGCTGGAATACGAAACCTTCTACCTGCTGCTGGCCATGTGCACCGCACTGGGGCGATGTGTGCCCGAGCCGCTGCCAGTCACGCAGCGCGACTTCAAGATCGTGGGCATCTCGGTGATCTCGTTCCTCGTGGCGATGCAGATCTTCGTGATCTTCTATCTCGGCTGACATGCGCATCGTCCAGGTCACCGAATCCCTCGAGATCGGCGGCGCGGAGCGCGTCGTCGTCACGCTGGCCAAGTCGCTCGCGGCTCGCCACGAATCGTCGGTGATCTGCCTGAAGCAGCTGGGCCCGTTGGCCGCGGAGCTCGCCGGCGTCCCGGTGAGCTGCATCGGCAAGCGCGAAGGCAACGATCCGGGTGCGATCCTGCGGCTGGCACGCGCGTTCAAGGCGGCGCGTGCGGACGTGGTGCATGCGCACGATTGGGGCTGTTATCTCGATGCCATGGCCGCCGCCTGGTTGGCGGGTGTTCCCGTCGCCGTGCAGACCGTGCACGGCAAGTACATGGCCTATCCACCGGGGAAGATCGCCAGCCTCAAGAAGTCGCTGCGCCATTCGATCGAGCGGCGTGCTGCCCGCCGGTTCGGCAACGTGGTGTGCGTGTCGGATGCGTTGCGCGCGCACGTGGCTGAGGAAGTCGGCATCGCCGAATCGCAGACCATGACCATCGCGAACGGCGTGGCCGTGCCGCCGTTGAACCGCGCCCGCGCGCCGCAGCCGGGCGAGCTGCGGCTGGTCACGGTGGGCCGGCTCGCCGCCGTGAAGAATTTCGCCATGTTGATCCGCGCCTTCGCGCCACTCGCGGCACGCTGGCCGCAGGTCAGCCTCACCTTCGTGGGAGATGGCCCCGAGCGCGCCGCGCTGGAGAGCCTCGCGACCAGTCTCGGTCTCACGGGCAGCGTGCATTTCCTGGGCTTCCGCTCCGACATCGACGAGTTGCTGGCGGATTCCGACGTGTTCGTGCTGACTTCGATTTCCGAAGGCATTCCGATGTCCATCCTCGAGGCCATGAAGTGCGGCCTGCCCGTGGTCGCGACGCGCGTGGGCGGCGTGCCGGCCACCGTGGCCGATGGCGAGACCGGCGTGCTGGTGGATTCCGGCGACGAGCGTGCGTTGACGCGCACGCTGGCGAACCTGATCGAACATCCGCGCAGTGCCGAGGCCATGGGCGCGGCCGGACATGCGCGCGCCCTGCAGAAATTCAGCGTCGAGGCGATGGTGGGCGCCTACGAATCCGTCTACCGGCGCGGCAAGTCATCGTGAAAGCTGGCGCGCGACACGTGGCCGACGACGATGCCGGGTGGGTGCTGCTGCCGCCCCCGGGAAGTGATCCCGTTCAAGAATGCGTGTCCTGGGCCGTTCCTGGCGCATCACGGGGCCAACCGGTTCGCGTACGATGCGCGCGATTTCAACAGCCAGGGTCTCATGGCCGGACTCATGACCAAGCTTGACGCAAGACTCGAAGACAGCGTGGGGTCCCGCCCGTGAGCGCGCTCGAAGTCCTGTGCGTGGTGTCGTTCGCGCTGGCCGCGTGGCACTTCGTGGGCTATCCGCTCACGTTGATGTTGCTGGCCGCGCTGCGCCGTCCGCCGGCCGGTGCGCCGGCCGCCGGGGGCGAACGCGTCGCGCTGGTCATCGCGGCCTTCAACGAAGAACGCGTCATCGCGGCCAAGATCGAGAATGCGCTGTCGCTCGACTACGAACCGGAGAAATTCCAGGTCGTGGTGGTGGCCGACGGTTCGTCGGATCGAACCGCGGAGATCGCGCGCGGTTTCAACGATCCGCGCGTGATCTGCCTGCACGAGCCCGAACGCCGCGGCAAGAGCCACGCGCTCAACCGCGCGGTGGCGGCCTCGGATGCGGACGTGCTGGTGCTGTCCGATGCCAACAATTTCTATTCGAAGGACGCCATCCGGCTGCTGGTGGCGCGGCTGCGCGAGCCCGGAGTGGGCGGCGCCACGGGTGCCAAGAAGATCTACGCATCGCGCGATCGTGCAGCCAGCGGCGGCGACGGGCTCTACTGGCGCTACGAGTCGAAGATCAAGCTCGCGGAGAGCCGTCTCGGCGGCACCGTGACCGCGGATGGCGAGATTTTTGCCCTGCGCCGCGCGGACTACCGGCCCATCCCGCCCAGCGTCATCAACGACGACATGTACCTCACTTTCCGCCTGGTCGAAGCCGGGCAGCGCGTGGTGTACGAGCCAGCGGCCGTGGCGGTGGAAGAAGCGTCGATGACCATCCGCGAGGATTTCAACACCAAGGTGCGCATGATCGCGGGCGGCATGCAGAGCATCCGTTCGGAATGGCGCACGATCTTCTGCTCGGGCTGGTTCAGCCTGAAGTTCGCCAGCCACAAGCTGCTGCGCTGGCTCATGCCGCTGGTGCTGGCCACGTTGCTGGTGTCGAGCGGCCTGCTGGCCGGCGAGCAGGTCTACCGCGCGCTGTTCGCCGCGCAGGTGCTTTTCTACCTGCTCGCGGCGCTGGGGTGGATGCTGAATGCGCGCAATGCGCGGCCGGCCTTCGCCTACGTGCCGTTCTATTTCGTCGCCATGAATTTCGCGGCGGCGGGCGGGCTGTGGCGCTACCTGCGCGGCCGTCACTCGGTGCTCTGGTCCAAGGCGGCTCGCTGAACCCATGAACTATCTACTCGTCCTCGTCCTGCTCGCGCTCGCCGGAGCGGCCGTCGTGTACGCGGGAATCCGCTCGCGCAACATGCACTTCTGGCTCGCGAATTACCTGCGCCGCCAGCGGCCGTCGCCGCGCCGGAACACGGTGGTATACGTCGCCGTTGCGGATCACTACGAACCCTACGGCGGCAAGGCGCCGCGCGAAGTGGCGCATCGCCGCCTGAAGCGCTGGATGGAAACTTACCCCGCGATCGCCGCCGAACATCGCGACAGCGTGGGACGCACTCCCTGCCACACCTTCTTCTATCCGATCGAGGAATACGATCCGGAAGTGCTCGATGCGCTGGCCGACCTCACGCGTCGCGGGTTCGGCGACGTCGACGTGCACTATCACCATGACAACGACACGGCCGAAGGGCTGCGCACGGCGTTGCTCGGGTTCACGAAAACGCTGCGCGAACGCCACGGCCTGCTGCGCGAGCCGGATGAGTCCGGCCTGGTTCCCTACACTTTCGTGCATGGCAACTGGGCGCTGGACAATTCGCGTCCCGATGGCCGCTGGTGCGGCGTCGACAACGAACTCTCGGTGCTGGTCGAAACCGGCTGCAAGGCGGATTTCACGCTGCCCTCGGCGCCGAGCGACACTCAGACCAGCAAGATCAACTCCATTTACTTCGCGCGCGGCTGCGCCGGCAAGCGCAAGCAGCACGACACGGGGCGCGACCTGGAAGCGGGGCAATGGGGCGCGCCGGACGAACTGTTGCTGGTGCAGGGGCCGCTGGGCCTGAACTGGCGGCGCCGCAAGCTCGGCCTCATACCGAAGATCGAAAACGCGGAGATTTCCGCCGATGCACCGCCCACCGCCGAGCGCGTGCCGCTGTGGTTCGACCTCGCGCCGCGCATCCGTGGCGCCGAGCGGCACGTGTTCATCAAGCTGCACACCCATGGCGCCGAAGACCCGACGCTGGAAGCGCTGCTGGGCGGCGGCCTGTCGACGATGTGGACCGAGCTCGAGAAGAACTTCCGCGACCGGCCCGGCTACGAGTTGCGGTACGTGAGCTGCTGGGAGATGTACGGCATCATCCGCGCGCTCGCACAGCGCCAGGCGGAATGAAGATGCGCATTCTCTACCATCACCGCACCCAGGGCCGCGGCGCCGAGGGCAATCACATCGTCAGCATCGTGACCGCGCTGCGCGCGCTGGGCCACCAGGTGGACGTGTTGTCGCCGCCGGGCGTGGATCCATTCGATCCGGCGTCCACCATTCCGGTGGACAAGGCCAAGACCCAGACGCGCGGCTGGGGCTCGTTGTGGAAGCTCATGAGCCGCAAGCTGCCGAACTGGCTGTTCGAATTCGCGGAACTCTTCTACAACGTGCCGGCGTATTTCCGCCTGCGCCGCGCCTTGTCACGGGGCAAGTACGACCTGCTGTTCGAACGTTACGCGTTCTACCTCGTGGCCGGCGCCGTTGCCGCGAAGCACGCCGGCGTGCCTTTCCTGCTCGAGGTCAACGAGGTCAACGGCATCCCGAACCGGGCACGCAAGCAGTCGTTCGTGAAGTTGTGCGGCGCTGCCGAGCGCTTCATTTTCCGCCGCTGCACCGTCGTGCACGCGGTGTCGTCCTGGCTGGGCGAGCAGGCTGTCGTGGCGGGACTCGACCGTTCGCGACTGGTGGTGGTGCCCAACGGCTTCGAGATCGCGCGGCTCAAGCTCGGCCGTAGTCGCGACCACATGCGCCGCCAGCTGGGTCTCGACGGCGGCATCGTCATCGGTTTCGCGGGATGGTTCGATCACTGGGATCGCCTCGACCTGCTGGTCGACCTGTTCGAAGAGCTGCGCCGCGATCATCCTGCGTTGCGCCTGTGCCTGGTGGGCGCCGGCCCCGCCGCCGAAGAGCTCAACGCGCGCGTGGCGAAGTCGCCGTTCGCCGGGGACATCGTGCTCACGGGCGCGGTGCCGCGGCAGCAGGTATACGACTACATCCAGGTGTTCGACATCGGCGTGCTGCCGCACTCGAATGTCTTCGGTTCACCCATCGTCATGTTCGAGATGATGGGCCTGTCGATCCCGCTGGTGCTGCCGCGCCTGCGGCCCATCGAGGACGTGCACCGGGACGGCGAGACGGCGCTGACATTTCCGCCACTCGATTTCGCCGCCTGCCGCGCGGCCATCGCGCGTTACCTGGCCGACCGGACGCTGCGCGAGCTCTTGGCAGCTCGCGCGCGCGATCTCCTGATCTCCCGCCACACCTGGCGCGATACGGCCTCACGGATATTGGCGGCGCTGCCCCCGGGCGCTTCATAGATAATCCGCGTCACCACGAGACGCGGGCGCGGGAGAAGGACATGCATTCAAAGGTTCCAACTACCGCCTTGTTAGCCGGCTTGCTCGCCGCCCAGGCGTCGTTCGCCGCGACATACTACGTCGATGCGAGTGCCGCCAAAGATTCCGGCAACGGCTCGCAGGCGTCTCCAAAGAAGTACATCCAGAGCGGCATCTCGCTGATGTCCTCGAGAGGTGGCGACACGCTGATCATCGCGCCGGGTACCTATTCGAACAGGCGCGACGCCATCGTCTCGCCCACCAGGGGCAAGGCCGGCGCATACAACGTGATCAAGGCGGCCACCGACGGCTCGGTCATCCTCAAGGGTGCCTTCGAACTCGGCGCCGGCGATCACTACCTGCGCTTCGAGGGCCTGAAATTCGACCAGCAGGACGTCAAGGTCATCCTCGGCCGCTACGTCAAGATCATGCGTTGCGCGTTCAAGGGTGGCCCGCCCATCGGCAACAACGTCACGCTGCAGATCGGCACCAACGACAACACGCCGGGTGCGCAATACATCCTCGTCGAGGACAGCTGGGTCTATGGCCCGGGCGGCCGCTACAAGATCCTCGTGTACAACTCCGACCGCATCGTCCTGCGCCGGGTGCTGGTGCGCCACGACGGCGGCTGGCTGTATGACGGCAGCAATCCCCAGGCCGGCATCGCCATCTACGACTCGACCAACGTCGAACTGCAGAACGGCATCGTGATCGACAGCATGCCGGGCCTGCCCGCGTTCGAGTCGAACATCTACCTGGTGGCCAACGGCACCACCAGCCAGCGTGCTGGCAACGTGGCGGTGCGCGGCTCCATCGTGCTGGGTGGCGGTGGCAACGGCATCGCCTGGGACGGTAGTGCCGCCTACAGCAACTCGCTGCTGGAAGACGTGGTGGTCTGGGGTTCGAGCGCCGGCGGCATCGCGTCGAACGGCTCGCCGAACGTCGGCACCATCACGCGCGCCACGGTGAAGAGCGGCGGCACGGGCTTCGCGGACTGGGACGGCGGCAGCCGCCTGGCGATTTCCAGTTCCATCGCCTACCAGAATTCGAATTCCGCCTGCGATGGCGTGAACGCGAGCCACTCGGTGTCGTTCGGAAATGGCTCGGACAACTGCGGCACGGCCTTCGACCCGACGACCAACGGGCTCAAGTACATCCTGCGCGTCGAGCCGGGTTCACGGCTGTCGGCGGCAGGCGCCAACGGCGGCCACGCCGGGGCGAACATCGTCAAGCGCATCGGCGTCGGCGGCACGCTGTACGGCGAAACGGGCTACGACCAGGTGACCGACGAAGACCTGTGGCCGTGGCCGAACGAGACCCGCATCAAGACCGACCTGGCGGAGGGCAATTCACGTGGCTTCTCGGCGAGCAGCAAGACGCTCACCAACTACCTGTGGGAAATCCTCGGCAATCCTTCGCCTGTGACCTCGCGGTGATGCCGAATCCGCCGGCTTTGCCGGCGGCGGTTCATGCGTGACAGAGCTCGGCGACGGTGACGAAGGAAAGCTGCCGCGCACGCAGCGTCGAGATGACCTGCGGCAACGCCTCGACGGTATGGGCGTAGTCGTCGTGGAACAGGATGATGCTGCCGGCGGGCGGCGTCGAGCGCGTGATGCGCTTTTCGATGTCCGCGGCGGTTTCGCAGAAAGAGTCGCGGCTGTCGTACGACCAGAACGCGAGGCGGTAGCCACGCTGGCTCAGGTCGCGCAGCGCGCCGAAGGTGATGTCGCCGTAAGGCGGGCGGTAGTAAGGCGCCAGGTTGGAGCCGGCGATCTCGCACAGCACCGCGTGGCAGGAAATGGCGTTGTCGGCGGCGACGCGTGACGGCTGCGTGGACGCCGCGACGTGATCGACGCCGTGTGCCGCGATCTGGTGGCCGGCGGCGTGCGCGCGGCGCACCAGTTCCGGCCAGCGCGCGGCATTCAGTCCCTGGAAGAAGAACGTGGCCCGGACTTCGAGCTTGCCGAGGATCTCGAGGATACGCGGCGTGTACTCGGGATGCGGGCCGTCGTCGAAGGTGAGGGCGACGCGGTTACGGGTCTCGGCCGGCTGTTCGAAGCACAACAGGTCGGGGGCGAAGCGGCTGGCGAGGCTGAGCAGTTTCATCGGAAGGCGCATGGTTGTTCTTCTTGTTGTTCAGGCCGCGACGACGCGGCGGACGGGATCGGGGATTCGCGAAGTCGCGGCCCTTTCGAGCACGCGGTAGTAAGACGCCGCGGCACGCGACCAGCTCTCGTCGCGTACGGATGCGGCGATCGCGGCGTGGTCCCAGGAGCGCGTCAGCGCAGCGGCCAGGGCCGCCGACAGCGCATCGGCATCCAGCGGGGGAACCGTGAGGCCGCGGGCCGTCGTGACCAGTTCCGCGAGCGCGCCCACGCGGCTGGCCACGAGTGGGCGGCCGCAGGCGAGGGCTTCCATCGCGGCGTTGGGGTGGCCTTCGCGGCGGCTGGGCATGGCGATGACGTCGGCTGCCGTCATCCACGTTGCCACCGCGGCGTGTGGCACGGCGCCGGCGAGGCGGACGCGGTCTGCGAGGCCGGCAGCGGCAATCCGCGCCTCCAGGGCGGGACGCTCGGAGCCGTCTCCCACGACCACGATCCGGGCGGCGGGCAGCGAGGCCATCAGCGAGAGGGCGGCGTCGACCAGCACGTCCACGCCTTTCTCATGGCTCAGGCGGCTCACGCAGACGACGAGCGGATGGTCGCCCAGGCCAAGCGTGCGCCGCGCCTCGGCCTGGTCGCCGAGCGTGAAACGCGTGGTGTCGACACCGTTTGGGATCACGGTTATGCGCTCCGACGGAACGCCAACCTCGATCAGCACGTCGGCCAGCGGCTGCGAGACCGTGGTGATGGCCGCGGCGCCGTGCAGCGCCTCGAGGATGCGCGACCGCTTGGCCGGGTTGCGCAGGTCCTCGTTGACGTCGCAGCCGAGGCCGGTCAGCACCACCGGTAGTTTGAGCTGAGCGCCGATGCGAACCGCGACCACGCCGTCCGGGTACAGCCAGTGCGCATTGATCACGTCGAAGGGTCTTTCCTGGTGCCGGCGCGCGACCGCGCCGCGCACGCCCAGGTACATGAAGCGGTCGTGGGAGCGTTCGGAAAGCCTGGGGATCAGCGGGTAACGCGGGTAGGTCGCGAGCACACCGTCGAATTCCTGGCGCGCGGCCAGGGCGCCGAATTCGCGCGCGTAAGCCGGCGCGAGGCGCGCGGCCAACTTGCCGGAAGGGAACCACGGCAGCGGTACGGCGACTTCCAGGTCGCACAGGCGTCCGAGCTCCGCGGCGATCTGCCGTGTGAACAGGCCGCGGTTCGGGTCCCGCGACGTCGGGAACAGGTTGGAGAACAGCAGTGCCCTCATGCGCGCAGGGCCACGGGTGCCGGGTGCGCTTCGCGCAGCGCGCGCAGGGGCAGGCACAGGTCGTCGACGAAGGTGCGGTGCCAGGTCTCGAGGATCACCAGCGACAGCAGGCGGCGGCTGTAATCGCCCTGGCCGGCACGATGCTTCGCGAGGATGTCGCGCACATAGTCGGGGCGGAAGTAGCCGCGGTTGAGCGTGCGCGGGTCCAGCAGCACCTCGGCGACGCGGTCGTAGAGCTTGTCGCGGAACCACAGCGAAATCGGCACCGGGAAGCCCTGTTTCCTGCGGTAGATGATGCTCTTCGGCAGCCAGCGCTCCGCGGTGCGCTTGAGCAGGTACTTGCCGATGTCGCCGTTGAGGCGCAGCTCGTCGGGCAGCGACAGGCAGAACTCGATGAGCTTGTGGTCGAGGAAAGGCACGCGCAGTTCCACCGACGCGGCCATGGTCATCTTGTCGGCCTTGATCAGCAGATCGTCCGGCAGCCAGCTCTTGAGATCCACGTACGACATGCGTTTGAGCTGCGTGGCGTCGCGCAGGTAGCCGAACAGGCCGCCGAAGTAGTCGGACACCGTGGTGCCCACCGCCTTCTGGAATCCGTCGGTGTACATGCGCGAGCGGATGCCGCGCGTGAGGTCGTTGGGAATGCTCCAGTAGCGGTCGGCGAGCGGCGTGCCGATCCAGTCGAGGTACTTGGAAACCTTCTCGGAACGGTTGCGTGCGGCGAGCGCGCGCGCGATGGCGGCGCCGCCCAGCGGGCGCGCCACGTCGCGCAGCAGGTCCACCTTGCGCATGATGTTGTAGAGCGGATAACCGGCCAGCGCCTCGTCGCCGCCTTCACCCGACAGCACCACGGTCACGTCGCGGCGCGCGCGGCGCGCCAGGTGGTAGAGCGCGATGCCGGCACTCTCGACGATGGGTTCCTCCGAGCGCTGCACGAAGGCCGCGACGTTCTCGAAGAAGTCGCCGTGCGTGAGCAGGTGTTCGACGTGGTCGGTGCCGAGGTGTTCGGCCACCGCGCGCGCGTGCGGCAGCTCGTTGTGTTCGGGACTGTCGCCGTAACCGATCGAGAACGTCTTGACGGGCGAGCTCATGAGCTCGCGCATCTGCGCCACGATGACGCTCGAGTCGACGCCGCCCGACAGGAACGCGCCCAGCGGCACGTCGCTGATCAGCCGCAGCCGCACGCTCTCGCGCAGCAGCGCCTGGAATTCCTCGCTGGCCTCGTCGAAGCTGAGCTTGCGCGCCGGGCCGTCCGGCACGTCCCAGTAGCGCTCGATGCGCGGGGCGGCCTGTCCCGGCTTCCACAGCAGGTGATGTCCGGGCAGGAGTTTCTTCACGCCCTGGAACATCGTGTCCTCGCCCGGCACGTAGCCCACCGCGGTGAAGAAATCGATGGCGGCAGGTTCGGGGCTCGCAAGCCCACCGCGCGCCAGCAGCACCGGCTTCACCTCGGAGGCGAACACCAGGCGGTTGCCCACCTGGCTGTAATACAGCGGCTTGATTCCGAGCCGGTCGCGCGCCATGAACAGCGTGCCCTGTTTCGTGTCGTAGAGCGCGAAGGCGAACATGCCGCGGAAGCGCTCGACGCAGGCCGTGCCGAACTCCTCCCAGGAGTGCACGATCACTTCGGTGTCGGTATTTGTGCTGAAGCGGTGGCCGCGCGCGGCCAGGTCCTTGCGCAGCTCCTGGTAGTTGAAGATCTCGCCGTTGAACATCACGAGGATGCTGCGATCCTCGTTGTAGACCGGCTGCTCGCCGGCGGCCAGGTCGATGACGGTGAGGCGGCGGTGGCCGAGGCCGATGCGCGAATCCGACCAGAACCCTTCCGCATCCGGGCCACGCTCGGCCATGAGGCCGGTCATTTGCCTTAACAGGGTGGGATCGACGCCTGCGGCCCCCGTGGGTTCATAGATTCCACAGAAACCACACATCGTTAAGGCCTCAGCAAGCGCAACAAAAGGGGCCGAAAAAGTAACTTACGGGTGCCGGGACGGGTACCCGCGGCGTTTTGGCCACGGCCGTTTCCGTGACGCAGCTCTCGGGGAATTTTTTCGTGACCTCGGTCACTCTTATGCGGGGAGCCGAAGCCGTGCCGGGACAGGCCGACGAGCGCTCCGTGTACCTTAGCGCGCCTTGAAACCCGTAATGCTTGCCGGGAGAGGTTGCTCGCGAATGGTCCTGCGACTGCGCATTTTCTTGAGTCTTGCCATGGTGTTGGCGTTTGCCGCAGCCGTGCCGGTCACCACGTTTGGCCAGGACACCCCGCTGCCAGCGTCCCGGACGGACTACGTCATTGGCCCGGGCGACACCCTGCAGGTCTTCGTCTGGCGCAA
The DNA here is from genome assembly GCA_036274075.1 of Steroidobacteraceae bacterium. Taxonomy (GTDB): domain Bacteria; phylum Pseudomonadota; class Gammaproteobacteria; order Steroidobacterales; family Steroidobacteraceae; genus CADEED01. The sequence continues at coordinate 16,502 of DASUGK010000012.1, forward strand.
CCCTGAACTATCTTCCACCGTGCCGGTGCGCCCGGACGGCAAGATTTCCACCCCGCTCGTCGAGGACATGGTGGCCGTCGGCAAGAGCCCGGCGGAGCTGGCCCGCGACATCGAGAAGGTGCTGGCCGAATACGTGCGCAGCCCGACGGTCAACGTGATCGTCGCCAATGCCGCCAGCGCGCTCAGCCAGATCAAAGTCGTCGGTGAAGTGAAGGCGCCGCAGAGCATGCCGTATCGCGACGGCCTGCGCGTGCTGGACGTGGTGCTGGTCGCCGGCGGCGTCACCGACTTCGCCGCGCCCAATCGCGCCAAGATCGTGCGCGCCGCGGCCAACAACCAGAAGCCGAAGGAAGACCGCGTCCGGCTGGGGGATCTATTGCGAAAGGGCGACATGTCGCAAAACCTGGCTCTCGGGCCCGGTGATGTGCTCGTGGTGCCGCAGGCTCGTTTCTGAGGCAGGTGTATGGCTGGTGTTGAACAATCATTGAATCTGCTGGCACAGCAGCTGCGCGATGAACTGCGTGGCATGTGGCGCTTCCGCTGGAAGGCCATGGCCGTCGCCTGGGCTGCGCTGGTGGTGGGCGCCATTGCGGTCGCGTCGCTGCCGGATACCTACATGGCCTCCGCCAAGGTGTACGTCGATTCCGGCTCGCGCCTTGGCAAATTGCTCCAGGGACTGGCGGTGGAAACCAACATCGAGGCGCAGATCGCCGTGGTCCGCCAGACGCTGCTCAGCGGACCGCACCTGGAGCGCCTCACGCGCGCGCCGGAATACGCTTCCAAGCGCGCGCTCGAGACGCGCACGCAGGCGCAGCAGGACCGCATGATCGAGTCGCTGCGCAAGAAGATCCAGATCCTGCCGATCCGCGGCGCGGAAACCGGCGGCGCGCTGATCCTCGGCGTGAGCATCGAGGACGAGAACCGCGAGCGCGCGCTGTTCGTGGTGCGCTCGCTGGTGGAAGGATTCGTGAGCGAGACGCAGGACGCCTCGCGTACCAAGGCCGAAGAGGCGCAGTCGTTCCTGGTCAAGGAACTCGACGAGCTCGAGGGCAAGCTCGGCACCGCGGAAGACAAGCTCGCGCAGTTCAAGAAGGAACATTTCGGCGTGTTGCCGGGGCAGGGTGGCGATTACTTCACGCGCCTGCAGACCGAGCGCCAGGGACTCGACGAGGCGCGCAGCCAGCTCGACGTCATCGTCAGCCAGCGCAACGCGCTGAACGACCAGCTGCGCGGCCAGGCCCCGCTGGTTCCGACGGGGCAGCCCGCGGATTTCACGGGCGCCGGCCGCAAGGACATCGACGCACGAATCAAGGAATCCGAGTCCAAGCTCGAAGAGCTGCTGCTGCATTACACCGAGAAACATCCCGAGGTCATCGCGCTCAAGCAGACCATCGTGGAGCTCAAGCAGCGCCGCGCCGACGAACTGGCCGCCCTGCAGAGCGGTGGCGCCGGTTCCGGCAGCATGGCGGTGGCGGACAACCCGCTGTACCAGAGCATCCGCATGCAGCTCAACAAGGTGGAAGTGGACATCGCCGCGGCGCGCGCCGACATCGCGCAGCGCGAACGCCGCATCGCCGACCTGCAGCGCTCGATCAATACGGCGCCGGACGTCGAGGCCGAGCTCGGCCGGCTGAACCGCGACTATGGCGTGGTCAAGGCGCAGTACGAGGCGCTGCTCGACCGGTTGCAGCGCGCGCGCCTGTCGGAGAGCGCCGAGGAAACGGGCGTGGTCCAGTTCCAGGTCATCGAGCCGCCCACCGCGAAGTTCGAACCCGTGGGCCCGAACCGCCTGCTCATGATGATCGCCGTGCTGCTCGGTTCCATCGGCGCCGCCGGCGCGTTGTGCTACATCATGCACCAGCTGCGCCCCGTGATCGGCAACGCCAACGCACTCGCGGACCTCACGCGCCTGCCGGTGCTGGGCACGGTGTCGATCGGCCGCCTCGAGGAACACCGGGCCGAGATGCGCAGTTCCGCATTCCGCTTTGCCACAGCGTTCGGCGGCCTGCTGGTGGTCTTCGGCGTTGCCTTGATGTTCCGCAACGATTTCGCGTACCTGCTGCGGCAGATTTGAGCACGCCCGGGAAAACTGAGGATTTCGAGACATGAGCCTGATCGAAGAAGCCCTGAAGCGTGCCAAGCGCGATGGTCTCACCCCGGATGCCTCGCGATCCCGGCCCATGCCGCCACTCGCGCCGCGCGTCGTCGAGCCATCGATCCCGCCGGCCGGACGGCTGACCGCGCGGCTGGCCTCGCGCCCGCAGCTCAAGATCGATCGCGAGATGCTGCGCGCGGCGGGACTCGCACCGCTGCCCTCGGCCGAACGGCGCCTGACTTCCGAGTACCGCGCGCTCAAGCGCGGGCTGCTCGCCTTCATGGCACGCCGTGGCGCCAACCCGGAGAGTGGCAATTCGATCATGGTTGCCAGCGCCATGCCTGGCGAAGGCAAAACCTTCACCGCGCTCAACCTCGCCGTCAGCCTGGCCGCGGAGCGTGACTGGACCGTGGTGCTGGTCGACGCCGACAGCGCCAAGCATCACCTCTCGTCGGTGCTGGGCATCGACGGGGAACGCGGCCTGCTCGACGTGTTGTCGGATTCGAAGCTGTCGTTCGCCGACGTCATGTACCGGACCGCGGTGCCGGGGCTGCACGTGGTGGCGGCGGGGCAGGCGTCCGAAGCCTCCACCGAACTCATCGCCAGCGCGCGCATGTCACAGGCGCTGCAGGAACTGCTGCGCGAGGAACCGCGCGCCATCGTGTTGTTCGACTCCTCGCCGCTGCTGCTGACCACCGACTCGCGTGCGCTCGCCGACGCGGTTGGCCAGGTATTGCTGGTGGTGCGCGCCGATTCGACGCCGCGCGCCTCGGTCATGGAAGCCATCGCGGCGCTCGGCGACGGGCACCAGATCGGCCTCGTGCTCAACGAGTACCAGGGCACGGCCCTGCAGCAGAGCTACTACGAAGAGAACGAAGCGACCCGCGCCGCGTCCGCGGGTTGAACGGTCCGCGCACCTCGCTCGCGGGACGGGGCGCGAGACCAGAAAACCATGAACCGCGCTGCAGGCCCCGTTCCTCGCGTCACCATCGGCATGCCCGTCTACAACGGCGCGCGCCACGTGGCGCAGGCCGTCGACTCGCTGCTGTCGCAGACCTTCGGGGATTTCGAGCTCATCATCGCCGACAACGCCTCGACGGACCGCACCGGTGACATCTGCCGCGATTACCAGGCGCGCGATCCGCGCGTGCGATACATCCGCCACGCCACGAACCGCGGCGCGGTGTTCAACTGGAACTTCGTGGTCGCCGAAGCCCGCGGGCAGTACTTCAAGTGGGCCTCGGCCAACGACTACTGCGCGCCCACCCAGCTGGAACGCTGCGTCCGGGTGCTCGACACCGAGCCCGCGGTGATCATCACTTACGGCCGTACCGCGTTCGTCGACGACGAAGGCCAGCCGCTGGGAGAATATCCCCACGACATCGAGGTGCTGGACGCGCGGCCCAGCGCGCGCTTCGAGCGCGTGTGCCGTGAATTGCGCGCGAACAACGCGCAGTCCGGCCTGGTCCGCCTGGCGACCCTGCGCCGCACCGGCATCGAGCGCAGTTATCCCGGTGGTGACATGACGCTGATGTCCGAGCTGGCCTTGCATGGCGGGTTCCGGCGGATTCCCGAGGTGCTGCTGTTCCGCCGCATGGGCGTGCAGTCGGCCACCAAGTTCCGCAGCGCGAGCGAGTTGCGGAACTTCCTCGATCCCGTTGCGAAGAAGCGGGCCGACTTCGTCATGTGGCAGACGCACTGGGACTACGTGGCCTCCATGAGCCGCACGCCGCTGCCGATGCGCGAACGGCTGGCCGTCCTCAAATACATCCTGCGCAGCGCGTGGTGGTTCCGCTCCCAGCTCTGGCGCGAGGTCGCTGCGGTGTTCACGCAGCGCGCGGCATCGGCGACATGAGCCGGAGGCCACTGCGAATAGGACTGTTCGGCCTGTTCGGCGTGCGAAACCTCGGTAACGAGGCGACGCTGGCCGCGACCGTGGCGGCGCTGCGAGAACGCGCTCCCGAGGCCGAGCTCGTGCTGGTGTCGAGCCCGCCTGCGGCCGGAGCAGGGCTGCCGGAATTCCCCGCGCAGATCGAGCCCGACCAACTACCGCTGCTCGACCGTTCATGGCCCGGGGTTCCGTACCGCTGGCAGAAGCCGCTGGCCGAGTTCATGCAGCGCGCCACGGAACCGCTGCGTCGCCTGCGCACCCGGCGCGTGGCCCGCCAGATCGACATGCTGCTCATTGCCGGCACCGGCATCGCCGATGACTTCGGCCAGGGCCACCTGGAGGCGCCTCACCACCTCGCGCGCTGGTGCGAGGTGGTCCGTGAACAGGGCGGCACCGTGTGCTTCGCGAGCATCGGCGCAGGACCGGCCAGCCATCCGCTGGCGCGCCGGTGGTTTGGCGATGCCATGCGCGCGGCAAACTACCGCTCGTACCGTGAACATTCATCGCGCCGCTTCGCGCAGGAAATCGGCGTCGATGTTTCCTCGGACCCGGTGATGCCTGACCTGGTCTTCGGCCTGCCCATCGAGGGCTCGACCGCCGCGCGCGCGCCCGAGTGGCCGCCGAAGAGCATTGGCCTCGGCGTCATGGGCTACTCGGGCTGGAACCTCACGGGATCGGCGGCGGAGCAGACCTACGCCACCTACCTGGCCAGGACCGAGCGGCTGGCCCGTCAGCTGCTGGAATCGGGGTACCGGGTGCACCTGCTCATCGGCAACCGCGGGGGTGACCGCAAGCCGGTGGCACACCTGCGCAAGGCCCTGGCCGGTCACGTCGCAGCCGGCTCGCTGGTAGCGTCGGACCTTCTTACACATGACGACGTGTTAGGCGAGATCGCAGCCACTGACCTCGTGATTGCCACGCGCTTCCACAATGTCCTCAAGGCGCTGCGGCTGGGCCGGCCGGTCATTTCGATCGGTTATGCCACCAAGAACGACGACCTGATGCGGGAGATGGGCCTGGAGCAGTATTGCCACCATGTCGACAATTTCGAGCCGGCACAGGTACTTGAACAGGTCCGCAGCCTCGCTGCCATGCCCCGGCCGCCGGTCGAGAAGCTCGACGAGCGGGTAACAGAATATCGGCAGGCCCTGGCCTCGCAGTTCGATCGGATCCTCGAGTTAGGCCGCTCAACCGAAGATTGAACCGGATCACGAAATCCGAAATCGCGCCCCGAAGCCCGCCAAAGCGCCGGGCACCAGTACTGTAAATTTCGCCGTCACCGCGACTTAAGCGTTGTTGTAGCGGGATTTTTTGCCGGTTTTCTTTCCGCAGGGGCCATAAAAATGATCATCGTAGACACCGCTTTGGCACGTCGTGCCGCCGAGGGAAAACCCGTCAGGGTGGCGCTCGTCGGCGGCGGGTACATGGCCCGCTGCATCGCACTGCAGATCGTCAGCGCGATTCGCGGCATGAAGCTGGTCGCCATCGCCAACCGCACCGTCGCCAAGGCCGAAACCGCCTACCGCGAAGCGGGCGTCTCCGACCCCGTCCACGTACGCACGGTCGCCGAGCTGCAGAAAGCGATCGAGCAGGACCGCTACGCCGTCACCGACGACGCGCTGCTGGTCTGCCAGGCCGGGAATATCGACGCGGTGATCGAGGCCACGGGTCATGTCGAGTTCGGCACTCTCGTGAGCTTCGAAGCCATCCGCCACGGCAAGCACGTGATCCTCATGAGCGCGGAAATCGACGCGTCGGTGGGGCCCATCCTCAAGACCTACGCGGATCGCGCGGGGGTCACGTACAGCTACACGGACGGCGACGAGCCGGGCGTGGGCATGAACATGTACCGCTTCCTCGACAGCATGGGCTACCAGCCGGTGCTGATGGGGCAGATGAAGGGCATGCTGGATCGCTACCGCACGCCCGAGACGCAGAAGGGTTTTGCCGAGAAACATGGCCAGAACCCGTACGTGATGGCGTCGTTCGCCGACGGCTCCAAGCTCGCGCTCGAGGCCGCCATCATGGGCAACGCCACGGGCTTCGTGCCGCAGGTGCGCGGCATGCGCGGCTATCCACTCGCGCACGTCAACGACATGCTGAAGGCATTCAGCCCCGACGATTTCAACCGCGAGGGTTTCGTCGAGTTCTCGCTGGGCGCGGCGCCGCACACGGGCGCGTTCGTCATCTGCCGCAACGACCATCCCGAGAAGCGCCGCCTCATGGCCTATCTCAAGATGGGTGACGGCCCGCTGTACATGTTCTACACGCCGTTCCACCTGCCGCCGTGGCAGATCCCGCACTCGGTGGCGCGCGCCGTGTTGTTCAACGACGCCACCATCACGCCGCGCGGCGCGCCGGTGTGCGACACCATCGCCTGTGCCAAGCGCGACCTGAAGGCCGGCGAGCGGCTCGACGGCATGGGCGGCTTCACCTGTTACGGGCTCGTCGAGCGCTACGAAGTGTGCGCACGCGAGGACTACCTGCCGATGGCGATCTCGCTCGACTGCCGTCTCAAGACCGACGTCGCCAAGGACCAGCCCATCCATTACTCGCAGGTCGAACTGCCCAGGGACCGACTGTGCGACAAGCTGCGGGCCGAGCAGAAGCAGCGTTTCCACGCCGTGGAAGAAGCGGCCTGAGCACCACATTGCAAAGGGAGTTTCGATGAAAGTTGTACTTTTCTGCGGTGGCCTGGGAACGCGACTGCGCGAGCACTCGGAAACCATTCCCAAGCCGCTGGTGAACATCGGCTACCGGCCGATCCTCTGGCACCTGATGCGCTACTACGCGCACTTCGGCCACAAGGATTTCATCCTGTGCCTGGGTTATCGCGGCGACCTGATCCGCGAGTACTTCCTCAACTACGACGAATGCCTGACCAACGACTTCGTGATGTCCGAGGGCGGCAAGAAGGTCGAGCCGCTCAAGCGCGACATCGCCGACTGGCGCATCACCTTCGTCGACACCGGCATGCACTCCAACATCGGCCAGCGGCTGCTGCGCGTGCGTGACTACGTGAAGGACGACGAGATGTTCATGGCGAACTACGCCGACGGCCTCACCGACCTGCCGCTGGACAAGTACATCGAGGAATTCAGGGCGAACAAGCAGGCGGTCGCGAGCTTCATGGCCACGCGCACCTCGCAGAGCCTGCATTGCGTGCATGCGGACGACGGTGGCGTCGTCACGAGCTTCGGCCAGATCGCGTCCAGCGAGTTCTGGATCAACGCCGGCTTCTTCTGCCTGCGCCCGCAGATCTTCGACTTCATCGAAGAGGGCGACGAGCTGGTGGAGAAACCCTTCCAGCGCCTCATCGACCGGAAGCTGCTGAAAGTGCACCGCTACAGTGGCTTCTGGCAGCAGATGGACACGTTCAAGGAAAAGATCATCTACGACCGCATGGAAGCGCAGGGCAAGTGTCCCTGGATGCTCTGGCGCGGCGGCAACGGCCACGGCCACGGCAACGGCCGCTGATGCTGGATCTCAAGCTCAATCTGCCGCGCGGCCAGCAGCCGCACTTCCTGTTCATGGGCGCGCACAGCGACGACATCGAGATCGGCTGTGGCGGCACGGTCATGGAACTGCTCGCGGCGTATCCGCGCGCGCGCCTGAGCTGGGTGGTGCTGAGCTCCGACGGCGCCGATCCCGGCAAGCGCGAGGCCGAGGCGCGCCGTTCGGCGAAACTGTTCACCGGCGGCAAGGGCCGGCTCGAAGTCATCGTGCAGGACTTCCGCGGCGCGTTCTTCCCCGCGGAGTTCGTGAAGATCAAGCAGTTCTTCGAGACGCTGAAGCCGCTGAAGCCGGACGTCGTGTTCACGCATTGCCGCGAGGAGCTGCACCAGGATCACCGCATCGTGGGCGAGCTGTCGTGGAACACTTTCCGCGACCACGCGATGTTCGAGTACGAGATTCCCAAGTTCGACGGCGGGCTGGGTTCGCCGCAGTTCTTCGTGCCGGTATCGGCCCGGAACACGCAGCGCAAGATCGACCTGCTCATGAAGGTCTTCGCCACGCAGCGGAGCAAGCGCTGGTTCACGCCCGAGACGTTCCGCGGCCTGATGCGTCTGCGCGGCGTCGAATGCAACGCGGCCGACGGCTACGCCGAGGCGTATTACGCCCGCAAGATCGTGCTGGCCACCGCCGGAGACCGTAAATGAAGTTCGACCAGTCGAATGCCCTGCGGCCGAAATTCCACGCGCTCATCCCCGGCGGCGCGCACACCTATGCCAAGGGCGACGACCAGTATCCCGAAGGCATGGCGCCCTACATCGTGCGCGGCGCCGGCTGCCGCGTGTTCGACGTCGACGGCAACGAATTCATCGAATACGGCTCCGGGCTGCGCGCCGTGACGCTGGGCCATGCCTATGCGCCGGTGGTGGCGGCCGCGCGAGCGCAGCTCGAGCTGGGCGTGAACTTCGTGCGCCCGGCGCGCATCGAGCTCGAGGCCGCGGAGCAGTTCCGCGAGCTGGTGCCCGGCGCCGAGATGGTGAAGTTCTCGAAGGACGGATCGGACGCCACCTCGGGTGCGCTCAAGCTGGCGCGCGCGCATACCGGGCGCGACCTGGTGGCCATCTGCGCCAACCATCCATTCTTCTCGGTGGACGACTGGTTCATCGGATCGTCTGGCATGCCGGGTGGCATCCCGCAGGCCGTGCGCGACCTCACGGTCAAGTTCAACTACAACGATCTCGCCAGCCTCGAGGCCCTGTTCCAGAAACACCCGGGCCGGATCGCCGCGGTGATCCTCGAGGCCGAGAAGGAGACGCCGCCCGCACCAGGTTTCTTCGACGGCATCCGCGCCCTGTGTGACCGCCATGGCACCGTGTTCATCCTCGACGAGATGATCACCGGCTTCCGCTGGCACAACGGCGGCGCGCAGGCTCGTTACGGCATCCGCCCGGATCTCTCGACTTTCGGCAAGGCGCTGGCGAACGGTTTCTCGGTATCGGCGCTGGCGGGACGCCGCGAGCTCATGCGGCTCGGCGGGTCGGATCACGACCGCGAGCGCGTGTTCCTGATGTCCACCACGCATGGCGCGGAGACCCACGGTCTCGCGGCAGCCATCGCGACGATGAAGACCTATCAACGCGAGCCGGTGGTCGAGACCCTGTGGAAACGGGGCGAACGGCTCGCGACGGGCCTGCGCCAGGCGGCCAGCGCGGCGGGCGTGGCCAATGAAGTGCCCATCCTCGGCCAGCCGTGCTGCCTGGTGTTCGGCTCGCGCGACGCGGCCGGCCAGCCTTCGCAGCCCTTCCGCACGCTGCTCATGCAGGAAATCCTGCGCCGCGGAATCCTCGCCACGTCGCTGGTCGTGAACTACTCGCACGGCGAGGCCGACATCGACGCCACCATCGAGGCGTTCGCGGAAGCGTTCGTCGTCTACCGGCGCGCGCTCGACGAAGGCCTGGGCAAGTACCTCGAGGGCCGCCCGGTCAAACCGGCGATCCGCAAGTTCGCCTGAACGATCTCAACCATTCACATCGCGTCCAACCATGCTCAAACCTGAATTCTGGAAAGGCAAGAAAGTCTTCGTCACCGGCCACACGGGCTTCAAGGGGAGCTGGCTGTGCCTGTGGCTGGAACACCTCGGCTCCAAGGTCACCGGCTACGCGCTCGATCCGCCGAGCAACCCGAGCCTGTTCGAGATGGCGGGTATCGCGAAGTCCACGGACTCGCACCGCGGTGACGTGACCGATCGCGCCTCGCTCGAGAAGGTCATGACGGCCGCGAAGCCCGACATCGTGATCCACATGGCGGCGCAGTCGCTGGTGCGTTACTCGTACGACAACCCGCTCGAGACGTTCAACACCAACGTCATGGGCACCGCCAACGTGCTCGACGTCGCGCGCCGCGTGCCGTCGATCAAGGCGGTGGTGTGCGTGACTTCCGACAAGTGTTATCACAACGTCGAGTGGGTCTGGGGCTACCGCGAGACCGACCGTCTCGGCGGCCACGATCCGTACAGCGCCAGCAAGGGTGCGGCCGAGCTCGTCGTGCAGTCGTTCCAGTCTTCCTTCTACGGCAAGGAGAAGGGCATCGCCGCCGTCGGCAGCGCCCGCGCCGGAAACGTCATCGGTGGCGGCGACTGGGCGCTCGATCGCCTGGTGCCGGACATCGTGCGTTCGCTGCTCAAGAACGAACCCACGCTGATCCGCAATCCGCAGGCCACGCGTCCGTGGCAGCACGTGCTCGAGCCGCTGCATGGTTATCTCATGCTGGCCGAGCGGCTCTACACCGACGGCCACGAGTTCGCGAGCCCGTGGAACTTCGGGCCGCCCGAGTCGAGCGAAAAGACCGTGGGCTGGGTCATCGAGAGGTTGTACGAGCTCTGGGGCGTCACCTTCCCGTGGACGCGCGACAAGAATCCCGGTCCGCCGGAGTGCACCTTCCTCAAGCTCGACGCCTCGAAGGCGCACGCGCACCTCGGCTGGCGCCCGAAGCTCGACCTGCCCACCACGCTGGACTGGATCGTGAAGTGGACCCGCCGTTACCAGGCGGGTGACGACATGCGCAAGGTCAGCCTCGAGGACATCGAGCGCTTCATGAAGATCGTGCCGGTCGTATGATTTTCACCAGGCTCCCCATCGCCGGCGCCTTCCTCATCGAGCTCGAGCCCAGGGGCGATGCGCGCGGGTCGTTCGCGCGCGCCTACTGCAAGCGTGAGTTCGAAGCGCAGGGGATCTCGTTCGACGTGGTGCAGAGCAACCTGGCGCGTACCCACCATGCCGGTGTGGTGCGCGGCCTGCATTACCAGGAGCCGCCGGCCGACGAGCAGAAGCTGGTGCGCTGTCTTTCGGGCGGGGTGCTCGACGGGCTGATCGACATGCGCCCGGATTCCCCTAGCTACCGCGCGGTGTATTCCACCCGGCTGGACGCCGAGAACCGCCGGGCATTGTTCGTGCCGTCGGGCGTGGCGCATGGCTACCAGGTGCTGCTCGACGGCACCGAGTTCTTCTACATGACGGACCAGTACTACGCGCCGGGCCAGGAGCGCGGCGTGCGCTTCGACGATCCGAAACTCGGCATCGACTGGCCGCTGCCGCCGCGTGACGTCGCCGATCGCGACCGCCAGTGGCCGCTGCTGTAAGGAAACCCCGGGCATGAACCAGCGTCATCGCCGCTTGTTGATCCTCGAGAACGACCCGCAGCTGCGGGCCGAGCTCGAGAGCAACTTCCGCGACCTCGACGTGTCGAGCGCCGGGTCGGGCGATCACGCCCAGGTCATGGCGCTGCTGCGCCGCCTGGAACCCGACGTGGTGCTGTTCGACCTCGGCGAAGGACGCGACGCCGCCGGCGCGCGCGCCAGCCTCGAGCTCATGCGCCACATGCTGGCGCTGGCGCCGGACATCAAGGCCATCGCCATGACCTCGCACGATGCGCGCGAGCTCGCGGTGCATGCGGTCGGCCTCGGCGCGACGGACTTCTATTTCAAGCCCATCGACCCGGTGGTGCTGTCGCTGGTGGTTCGCCGCGCCATGCGAATCCGCGAGCTGGAGGAAGAGAACTGGCGTCTGCGCGAGCAGACCGGTGCCATGGCGCTCGACGGCATCATCGGTGTCAGCGACAGCATGCGCAGCGTGTGCCGCTCCATCGAGAAGGTGGCGCCCACCGGCGCCACCGTGCTGCTGCTGGGCGAGAGCGGCACCGGCAAGGAACTGCTGGCGCGCGCCGTGCACCGGCTGTCACGCCGCTCCGACAAGCCCTTCGTCGCCATCAACTGCGCGGCGATTCCCGACACGCTGCTCGAGAGCGAGCTCTTCGGATACGAGAAGGGCGCGTTCACCGGCGCCAACAAGCGCACCATGGGCAAACTCGAGTGCGCCAACGGCGGCACGGTGTTCCTCGACGAGATCGGCGAAATGCCGGCCTCGCTGCAGGCCAAGCTGTTGCGCGTCCTGCAGGAGCGCACCATCGAACGCGTGGGCGGACGCGAGCTCGTGCCGCTCGACCTGCGCATCGTGTGCGCCACCAACCGCAACCTAGACGAGCGCATCGCCGCGGGGTCGTTCCGCGAAGACCTTTACTACCGCATCAGCGAAGTGACCGTGCGCGTGCCGCCGCTGCGTGAACGCCCGGGTGACTGCCTGCTGCTGGCGCAGTTCCTGCTGCGCGACATGGGCGAGCGTTATTCGCGGCCCACGCGCATCCTCTCGCCCGACGCGGCGCGTGCGCTGCAGGCGCACCGTTGGCCCGGCAACGTGCGCGAACTCGAGAATCGCATCAAGGGCGCGGTGATCATGGGCGAGGGCGCGGTGGTGACCGCCGCCGAGCTCGGCCTGGCCGATCCCGGCGAGGATCCCGACCACCTCAACCTTCGTTCCGCGCGCCAGCGCGCCGAGCTGCAGGCGCTGCGCCAGTCGCTCGCGGTGGCCGCCGGAAACCTGTCGCGCGCCGCCGAACTGCTCGGCGTGACGCGCCCCACGCTCTACGACCTGCTCGAGAAGCACCAGATCGACGCCGCCCCGTTCATGCCGAATGCGGCACGCAACGCGGAAGGCAGCTGAGGACCCATGGCCATGTCACCCACCAACGCATTCACCATCGACGTCGAGGACTATTTCCAGGTCGAAGCGCTGTCGCGCGCGATCCCGCGCGACAGCTGGTCGCAGATGGAATACCGCTGCGAAAACAATGTGCACCGCCTGCTGGCGCTGCTCGACGAAAAGAAGGTCCACGGCACGTTTTTCATCCTCGGCTGGATCGCCGAGCGTTCACCGCAGCTGATCCGCGACATCGCCGCCGCCGGCCACGAGATCGCCTGCCACGGCATGAGCCACAAGCTCATCTACAAGCAGGGCCGCGAGGAATTCCGCCAGGAGACGCGCCGTTCGAAGCAGCTGCTCGAGGACCTGGTCGGCAAGCCGGTGCTGGGTTACCGCGCCGCCAGCTTCTCCATCGTGAAGTCCTCGCTGTGGGCGCTGGACGAGTTGCTGGACGCCGGCTTCAGCTACGACTCGAGCGTCTTCCCGGTGCGGCACGACAATTACGGCATTCCCGACGCGCCGCTGGCCCCTTTCGAAATCACCGCGCCTTCCGGCCGCACGATCACCGAGTTCCCGATGTCCGTGGCGCGCTGGGGTGCGCTGCGCCTGCCGGTGTCCGGCGGCGGTTACTTCCGCATCTTCCCCTACTGGCTGACGCGTTCCTCGCTCAAGCGCATCAACGAACACGAGCAGCGCTCCTTCGTGTTCTACCTGCACCCGTGGGAAATCGACGCCGGCCAGCCGCGTGTGAATGCGGGCTGGAAGTCACGCCTGCGGCACTACACCAACCTGTCGCGCTGCGAAGAGCGGCTGCGGCTGCTGTTGTCCGAATTCCCGTTTGCGCCCATGCGCGACGTGCTGGCGGGCCTGCGAATCGAGGCCCCGGTACGCGTGGCCGCCTGAGGTTATCGAGATGCGAGTGTTTGGAATCGTCTGGCATGCCCCCCTCATCGTGATGGCGACGTGTTTCGTCGGCGTGTTGTACGGCGTGCCGTATGCCATCGAGGCCGTGGTGTGGGGCTCGGGCGAGCTCCCGGGTTTCCTGGTCGTGGAATTCGCCACGTTGTTCTCGGCCATCGGCCTGACGGTGACCTGGGCCCTGGGCCTGTTCAGCCGCCGCCAGCGCGCCAGCCTGGCCGGCCTCGGCATGCGCGCCTTCGCGGGCACGGCCTGCGCCGGGTTGATCACCTACCTGATCTCGCGCATGACCAGCCTCGGCGAAATGGGCGGCCGCACCATCCTGCTGATCACCTTCGTGGCGGCCGTGGTGTCGAGTATTGTGGTTGCCATCATCAGCCGCTTCATCAGCGACGACATCTTCCGCCGCAAGGTGCTGGTCTACGGCAGCGGCGTGCGCGCGCAGAGCATCGCGGCCTTGCGCCGCCGCTCGGATCGCCGCGGCTTCAAGGTGCACGGATACATCCAGCCGGTCGACGAGGGCATAGAAGTCGCGCCGGAGCAGCTGGTCACGGCCTCGGGCTCGCTGCTGGCCTACGCCCGCGCCCATGAAATCGACGAGATCGTCATCGCGATGGACGACCGGCGCCGCAATTTCCCGGTGGCGGAGCTGCTCGAGTGCCGCCTCGCAGGCATCGAGATCACCGACCTCGTGACCTTCCTGGAACGCGAAACCGGCAAGGTGCATCTCGAGGTGCTCAATCCGAGCTGGCTGATCTTCGGCAACGGCTTTCGCCGCGACGCGCTGCGCCGCTATTCGGAGCGCCTGTTCGATTTCTGCGCCAGCCTGCTGCTGCTGGTGCTGGCGTCACCCATCATGCTGCTGACGGCCATTGCCATCGCCGCCGAGAGCGGGTTCCCGGTGTTCTACAAGCAGAAGCGCGTCGGATTCCGCGGCAGCGTGTTCGAAGTCATCAAGTTCCGCAGCATGCGCGTCGACGCCGAGAAGAACGGCGCGGTATGGGCCAAGGCCGGCGATTCGCGCGTGACGCGCGTCGGCGCCGTGATCCGCAAGCTGCGCATCGACGAGCTGCCGCAGATCATCAACGTACTCAAGGGCGACATGAGCTTCGTGGGCCCGCGCCCGGAGCGTCCCGAGTTCGTCGCGCAGCTGTCCGAGACCATTCCGTACTACAGCGAGCGGCACTGGGTGAAGCCGGGCATCACCGGTTGGGCGCAGCTGTGTTATCCCTACGGCGCCTCCGAGCGCGACGCGCTCGAGAAGCTGCAGTACGACCTGTACTACGTGAAGAACCACAGCCTGCTGTTCGATTTCATGGTGCTGGCGCAGACGGCCGAAGTCGTGTTGCTGGGGAAGGGCGCGCGGTAAGGCGCACGCCCGGTGCAGAAACTGGCGAGGCCGTTGGCTTTCTACACCGGGCTGGCGTGCGTCGCGAGCCTGCTCGCGTACGCGGGCCGCTGGTCCTGGGCCTGCGAACTCCTGGTCAACTTCCGCACGCATTTCGCGCTGTTGCTGGGCCTGGCGCTGTTGCTCGCGGCGGCGCTGCGGCGCTGGCGCGTCGTGGCGCTCGCGGCTGCGGGACTCGCGCTCAACGCGTGGCCGATGCATGGGGCGTGGTCCGGCGCGGAAACGGCACCTGCGGGTGGCCGCGCCGTGCGCGTGGTCGAATTCAACGTGCACGTTGCCAACGACGACTTCAAGGGGATCGCCAGCTACCTCGACTCGCTCGATCCCGACGTCGTGGTGCTGGCGGAAATGACGACCTGGTCCGCCGACCAGTTGTCACCGCTGCTGCCGCGGCTGCCTCATCGTTACGTGGCCGTCGATGAAGGTTTCAGGGGCGTGCTGATCCTGAGCCGCTGGCCGCTGGTCGTACCGCAGACGCTGGTGCACGAGGGCACGCTGTACGGAGCACGGGCCAACGTCGATCTGGGCGATCGGCAATTCCTGATTTACGGAGTGCACCTCAACTGGCCGGTCGTGCCGGAGGCCGAGCGCGAGCGCAATGCGCAGCTCGTCGCGCTGGGGCAGGAGCTGGCAGGCTGCCAGAGCGCCTGCGTGCTGGTCGGCGACTTCAATATCACGCCCTGGTCGAGCCACTACCGGAATCTGCTCGACCACCCGGGAGTGCGCGACTGCGCCGCCGGCCGCGGCTGGCAGACCACCTGGAATTCCAGGCTGCCCGCCGTGCTGCGCATCCGCATCGATCACTGCGTGCTGGCCGGCGCGGTCTCTGCCGCCGACGTGCAGGTCGGCCAAAGCGTCGGCTCCGACCACCTCGCCACCATCAACGACCTGTTAATGGGGACACTCCCCGTTTCCTAGCAAAAGGGGACGGACCTGGGAGGCGCGTGTCCCGGCACCATCACACGCCATCACTCGGTCGGGGACGGCTTCGTGCCTTGCGAATTCGGTAGTCCCGGCCCGCGCACTCATGATAGGCGCATATGCCGTCCGCCCCACTGGCATCGCAAGCTCGGGCGCGCTCACGGGCAAACGGGGGGTGTCGGCCCATGGGGTGGGAAGAGAAGAGCGTGGGTGGCGACGCGTCCAACTCGCGACGGGGTCAGGGTCTACATGGGCCGAGATCTCCCTGGATGGCTTGCAGGACGGCGAGTGCGGCGAGCCCCGCGGTTTCCGT
>DASUGK010000013.1:0-81506 GCA_036274075.1 Steroidobacteraceae bacterium
TTACGAAATCGTGTTCCTGGTCCATCCGGACCAGAGCGAACAGGTCCCCGCCATGATCGAGCGCTACCGCGGAATGATCACCGCCGGTGGTGGCACCGTGCATCGTCTCGAAGACTGGGGCCGTCGCCAGCTGACTTTCCCCATTGCCAAGGTCCACAAGGCGCACTACGTGCTGATGAACGTGGAGACCGACCAGAAGACCCTGCAGGAACTCACCGGCGCGTTCCGTTTCTCGGACGCCGTGCTGCGCCACCTGGTCGTGAACATGGACGAGGCCGTGACCGAGCCGTCGCCGATGGCGAAGGCCGCGCAGGAAGAGAAGGAAGGCGGCGGCCGTCCGCGCCGCGAGGAATCCTTCGGTGGCGATGACGACGACATGGGAGTGAACGCGTGATGAAAGAAGACAAACCGCGTCGTAGTGGCCCGGGTGGCGGCGGTGCCGGTGGCAACCGTTCGTTCTCGCGCCGTCGCAAGTTCTGCCGTTTCACGGCCGAGGGTGTGAAGCAGATCGACTACAAGGATCTGGCCACGCTCAAGCAGTACATCACCGAGACCGGCAAGATCGTCCCGAGCCGCATCACCGGCACGAAGGCGTTCTACCAGCGCCAGCTCTCGGCGGCGATCAAGCGCGCGCGTTACCTCGCGCTGCTGCCGTACACCGACCAGCACTGAGTCAAACCATGGACGTCATCCTGCTCACCAAGGTGGCCAACCTTGGAAACATTGGCGATCGCGTGAAAGTGAAGTCCGGCTACGGCCGCAACTTCCTGCTGCCCAAGGGCAAGGCCACGCTCGCCACTCCCGAGAACGTGAAGAAGTTCGAAGCCCGCCGCGCCGAGCTCGAGAAGGTCGCGCGCGAGCAGTTCCAGGACGCGGAGAGCCGCGCCGCTGCGTTCAAGGACTTCAAGCTCAACATCACCGCCAAGGCCGGCACCGAGGGCAAGCTGTTCGGCTCCATCGGCACGGCCGATATCGCCGAAGCCTGCACGGCACAAGGTCATAAACTGGCGCGCTCGGAAGTGCGCCTGCCGACCGGCCCGCTGCGCACCGTCGGCGAGCACGTGGTGGCCCTGCACCTGCATACGGATATCGACGTGCAGTTGCCGGTGGTCATCACTGCCGAAGAATAGAAGCGATCTTCTTGATCCTTCAGGAGACGGCGCCGCTTGCGGCGCCGTTTCTGTTTTCAGTACCGGAAAATCCCACTGGTCGCGCGGCGCGCGAGAGTGGAAACTAGCGGCGACCGGCCGGGGGAGATTCATGTCGAGCACACCCAAGTTCCGTCGCGAGAGTTCGGGCGCCACTGACCTGCGCGCGCCACCGCATTCCATCGAAGCGGAACAGGCGGTGCTCGGCGGACTCATGCTGGATCGCGCCGCCTGGGACAACGTCGGCGACGTGGTGACGGCCGACGATTTCTTCCGCCCCGACCACAAGCTCATTTTCGAAAGCATCGCGGCGCTGTGCAGCGAGGCGCAGCCCTGCGACCCGGTGACGGTGTCCGAACACCTGCAGCGGCTCGGCAAGCTGGGCGACGCCGGCGGGCTGGCCTATCTCGGCACGCTGACGCGCGACACGCCCGGCGCGGCCAATGCCCGCGCCTACGCGGCAATCGTCAAGGAGCGCGCGCTGCTGCGCTCGCTGGTGACCGTGGGTGGCGAGATCGCGGGTTCGGTGTGGAGCGAAGAAGGCGAGACCGCGCGCGAGCTGGTGGAGCAGGCGGAGCGCAAGATCTTCGCGATTGCCGAGGGCAGTGCACGCGGCAAGGGCTACGTGAGCGCCAAGCAGGCGCTGCCCGCGCTGATCGACCAGATCGACGACCTGTACAACAATCCCAACAAGCCGCGCGGCCTTCCGACCGGCTTCATCGATTTCGACGCCAAGACCGGCGGCCTGCGCGGCGGTGACCTGCTGATCATCGCGGGCCGGCCCTCGATGGGTAAGTCGACGCTGGCCATCAACATGGCCGAGCACGCGGCGCTGAAGGAGGGCATCCGCGCGTCGGTCGCCATCTTCTCGCTGGAAATGCCCGCCGAGCAGATCCTCACGCGCATGTTGTCGTCGGTGGGCAGCGTGCACCTGGGCAACATCCGCAGCGGCAAGCTCTCCGAGGACGACTGGCCGCGTATCACGGGGGCGACCAAGCAGCTGCAGGACGCCAAGATCTTCATCGACGACACGCCGGCGCTCACGCCCACGGAGCTGCGCGCGCGTTCGCGGCGCATCAAGCGCGAGCACGGGCTCGACCTGATCGTGGTCGACTATCTACAGCTGATGACGGTGCCGGGGACGAAGGAGAATCGTGCCACGGAGATTTCGGAGATCTCGCGCGGGTTGAAGGCGCTGGCGAAGGAGCTCAACTGCCCGGTGATCGCTCTGTCGCAGCTGAATCGCGGCGTGGAGCAGCGGGAGAACAAGAAGCCGGTGATGTCGGATCTCCGTGAATCTGGCGCGATAGAGCAGGATGCTGACATGATCCTGCTCATCTACCGCGACGAGGTCTACAACCGCGACACGCCGAAGAAGGGCGTCGCCGAAATCGACCTCGCGAAACACCGCAACGGCGAGATCGGCGAGATCCGGCTCACGTTCAAGGGTGCCAACAGCCGCTTCGAGAACTACGTGGATCCCGCCTACGGCGAAGGAATCATGCGTTGATCCGCCTGCTTCGCGCGCTGATCGACAGCGCCGCGTTACGCCACAACCTCGGCGCCATCCGCGCCTACGCGCCGCGCTCCAAGGTCATGGCCGTGGTGAAGGCCAATGCCTATGGGCATGGCCTGGTGTCGACGGCGCTGGCGCTGGCCGATGCCGACAGCTTCGCGGTGGCACGGCTCGAAGAGGGCATCGCCTTGCGCAGCGCCGGCGTGCAGGCGCCCATCGTGCTGCTCGAGGGCATCTTCAACGCCGAACAACTGGCCGAGGCCGCGCACCACCGTTTCGAGCTCGTGGTGCACGATCCTCTGCAGATCAAACTACTCGAGGCGCACCGCGACGCGCGCCGCTTCGTGGTCTGGATCAAGATGGACACGGGCATGAACCGGCTGGGCTTCCGGCCCGAGGCCTTCGCGCCCGCGCTGGCCAGGCTCAGGGCGCTCACGGTTCCGGCCCTGGAGCTGCGCGTCATGACGCACCTGGCGCGCGCCGACGAGCGCAGCGAGTCCATGACGACCGAACAGATCGAGCGCTTCGAATCCACGATGGCCGCGGCAGGGCTGGCCGGCGCGCATCGGCCGGCCACCAGCATCGGCAATTCGGCCGGCACGCTGGGCTGGCCGCGCGCGCAGGGCGACTGGGTGCGTCCCGGGCTCGCGCTGTATGGCGTCTCGCCGTTCGGCGGTGAGACCGCCGACAAGCACGGCTTGAAGCCGGCGATGACTCTCGAAACCACGGTGCTGACCGTGCGCGACGTGAAACGCGGCGAGACCGTGGGTTACGCCGGCGCCTGGCGCGCCGAGCGCGACTGCTCCATCGCCATCCTCGCCGCCGGCTACGGCGACGGCCTGCCGCGGCATCTCGAGAACGGCACGCCCGTGCTGATCGGCGGCTCGCGCCACCCGCTGGTAGGGCGCGTGTCGATGGACATGATCGCGGTGGACGTGACCGGCGTGCCCAAGGTGGCCACCGGCACCAAGGCGGTCATCTGGGGCGAGGGCCTGCCGGTCGAGGAAGTGGCCACGCACGCGGGCACCATTCCCTATGAACTGCTGTGCGGAGTGAGCCAGCGCGTCCCGCTGGAACTCGAGTAGTTCCTGCGATTCGCTTCCTGAGACGCAAACGGGGACGGACCCTTTCAGGTCCGTCCCCGTTTGCTAGGAAACGAGGAATGTCCCCATTTGTCAGGCTTCGAAGAAGCCCATTTTTACGCCGGCGAGCTGGATCACGTCGTTGTCGGTGAGCTTGCGTGCCTGGCTGCCGATGGCGGTGCCGTTCACCAGCGGGTAGTTGTCGGGCTTGTCGGCGTCCACGTGCACGATGAAGTAGCCGTCCTGGCGGCGGGTGATCGCGGCGACCTGGATGCCGGGGCGCCCGAGCGTGGTGAGTGCCTTGTTGAGCTCGAGCTCACGGCCCGCGAACGAACCGGAGAGCACCTGCAGCTTGGCCTTCTTGACCGGCACCTTGCCGTCGAGGCCCTTGCGGGCACCGCTCGCGGAAAGATCCGCGGAGACTTTCTCGGCCACGTCCTTCGCGGCGCGCATCTTCTCGGCGGCGGGGCGCGACGAGGGCTGGATGACCATCGTCTTCTCGAATTCGTCCTGGGCCTCGTCGTCTTCGACGAAGCGCAGCTGGTGATGGCCGACCGTCACGACGTCGCCGTGTTGCAGCGCATGTTTCTTGATGAGCTTGCCGTTGACGTACGTGCCGTTGGTGCTGTTCAGGTCCTCGAGGAACGAATCGTTGAGGATGTTGATGATCAGCGAGTGATGGCCCGACACCGCGGAGTTGTCGATGCGGATGTCATTGTCCGGGAGGCGGCCAATGGTGTACCGCTCCTTGTTCATGTTGTATTCGGCGAGTACCTGGTTATCCAGGCTCAGTACCAGACGTGCCATCGTTATCGCCTTCCCTTAACTGAACCAACCCAGAAGTTTGTCCATCACACCGCGGCTGGCGGGGAATGCTTCCACCGCCTGCGCGAGCACCACCGAGACGTTGTCACGACCACCGTTCTCGTTGGCTAGCTGAATCAACTGCTTAGCAACCGTATCTAGATTAGCACCAAAGGTACTTATAGTTAAACGGATGTCTTCGTCTTCGACCATGTCGGAGAGACCGTCCGAGCACAGGATGAAGATGTCGCCCTTGTCGACCGGGTGCTCCTGCACCTCGACCTCGACCTGGGGTTCGACGCCCAGAGCGCGTGTCACGTAGTTCTTGTTGGCTGCCCGCTGCGCTTCCTCGGGCGAGTAGAAACCGCGGTCCACCAGCTCCTGGAGCAGCGAGTGGTCCATGGTGACCTGGGAAATCTGGCTGCCGCGCTGCCGATATAACCGCGAATCCCCGACATGCGCGATGGAAATGCGGTTGTCGTAGAACAGGGCGGCCACGACCGTCGTGCCCATGCCTTCGCATTCGGCCTGCGAGCGGGCGGTCTGGTAGATGATCTTGTTGGCGCGCGTGATGGCGTCGCGCAGCACGATAGAGGGGCGCGACAAACCCGTGTTGCGATCCACGGCGTCCAGGTCCTCGCGGGCCAGGCCTTCACGGACCAGGTTGGTGATGGTCTTTACCGCGATGCCGCTGGCGACTTCGCCGGCGTTATAGCCGCCCATTCCATCGGCAAGCACCAGGAGGCCCACATCCGGATCGGTGGCAATGGTGTCTTCGTTGTGTTCGCGGACTCGCCCCGTGTCGGTCTGGCCGACGAATGTGAGCTTGCCCTTCAAACTCATAGGCTGGGGCATATGAGTCGGCGAATTTCAGCGCTGTTTTCGATCACACCTGTGCCCAACACTCAAAAAGTGCCCTTTGCGGCGCGAAAAGCCGCCGCATCATTCCCCGCACCTGCCATAACCTACCAGCAGTGCGACCGGGTGCTGGGGCAATAAGTCACACTTCACCCCGAGCGCACCGCCAAAATCAACGATCTAGGGCCGCAATGCTAAGGCCAACCGCCTTGCAGTGCACCGGACTACTGCACACTAGGTGCCTCACCGGGCGGGCAGGTGTCGGCCCCTTGAACTTCGTCACGCTTTGCGGCGCTGCCGCTGGAGGAATGGGTCTACAACATGGCAAAGCCGGCACTGGTTTTCGTTTGCGCGGACTGCGGCGCCGAGACCCTCAAATGGCAGGGTCAATGCCCGCAATGTTCGGCCTGGAACAGCCTCGAACAGAGCTCCGTCGCGCGCCGCCCGGCGGCCCAACCCGGCCCCTCGACCCCGGCCGCGGGCCTGGCGGAACTGGCCGCCGGGAATCCCGTGCGCCTCGGCACTGGCATGGGCGAACTCGACGCGGTGCTGGGCGGAGGCCTGATCCCGGGGTCCGTGACCTTGCTAGGCGGCGAGCCGGGCATCGGCAAGTCCACGCTGTTGCTGCAACTGGCCCATCACGCCGCCGCCTCGACGCCGACCCTGTACCTGTCCGCCGAAGAATCCGCGGCGCAGATCGGCGTGCGCGCGCGGCGGCTGGGTGTGGGCGGATCGAACCTGCGCGTGGTCGCGGACACGGACCTGGACGCGGTGCTGGCGCGCGCCCGCGACGAACGCGTGAAGCTGCTGATCGTCGATTCCATCCAGACCGTGCAGCTCGCCAGTGTCGGCACGGCCGCGGGTGCGGTCACGCAATTGCGCGAATGCACGGCGCAGCTGGTGCGCTTCGCCAAGGCCGAGGACGTCAGCATCGTGATCGTCGGGCACGTGACCAAGGACGGCGCCATCGCCGGGCCGCGCGTGCTCGAGCACCTGGTCGACACGGTGCTGTACTTCGAGAGCGATGCTTCGAGCCGCTTCCGCAACGTGCGCGCCACCAAGAACCGCTTCGGTTCGGTGGGTGAGCTGGCGTTCTTCCACATGAGCGAGCAGGGCCTGCGCGAGGTGCGCAATCCTTCGGCCATTTTCCTGGCGCGCTCGGGAGCGCCCGCGCCGGGCAGCATCGTCACCGTGACGCGAGACGGGCGTCGTCCGCTGCTGGTGGAGCTGCAGGCGCTGGTCGACCGCATGCGCTTCGGCGCGCCGCGCCGCGTGGCGCAGGGACTCGACGCGCAACGCGTCGCCATGTTGCTGGCCGTGCTCAACCGCCACGGTGGTGTTTCGCTGCAGGAACACGACGTGTTCGTGAACCTGGTGGGTGGCCTCGAGGTGTCGGAGACGGCCTGCGACCTGCCCGTGGCCCTGGCGCTCGCCGGCAGCCTCGCCGACAAACCCATCGCCCAGAGCGTGGTGGCCTTCGGCGAACTGGGACTGACGGGTGAATTGCGGCCGGTGGCCTATGGCGAGGAGCGGTTGCGCGAAGCCGCGCGCCAGGGATTCACCAGCGCCATGGTGCCCAGGGACAACGCGCCGCGTGCGCCCATCGAGGGACTGCGGGTGCTCGCCTTCGAGCGGCTCGACCAGGCGCTGCGCGCCGCGCTGGGCTAGGCGGCCGCGGCCGCCGCGCGCCGGGCGCGCACGGTGCGCACGGTGTTCTCGCCGATCTGCAGCACCTCGAACTGGTACTCGCCGATCTCCACGCGGTCACCGGCCTCGGGCAGCGTCTCGAGTTTCTCGACCAGCAGGCCGTTGAGCGTCTTCGGTCCGTCGGTGGGCAGTTGCCATCCGAGCGAGCGGTTGAGTGCGCGGATCGTGGCGCTGGCATTGATGACGAACACCCCGGGAGCTTCGCGATGCACGTGCTTGTGCGTGATGGTCGCGGGGTCGGTGGTGAATTCGCCGACGATCTCCTCGAGGATGTCCTCGAGCGTGACGAAGCCCTGGATGTCGCCGTATTCGTCGACCACGAAGGCCATGCGGCGGCGGTTGCGCTGGAAGGCATTCAGCTGCGTGTTGAGCGGCGTGCCCTCCGGCACGAAGTACGGCTCGCGCGCCCGCGCCAGCTCCACCAGGCGCTCGCGCGTCAGCGTGTCGCGCGCCAGTTCCTGCGCCACGCGTTTCATGTGGATGATGCCGATGAGGTTGTCGAGCTCGCCGTCGTGCAGCGGCAGGCGCGTGTGCGGCGTCTGGCGCAGCTGGTCGAGGATGTCTTCCCAGCTGTCCTCGACGTTTATCGAGGCGATTTCCTGGCGCGGCACCATGATGTCGTTCACCGTGATGTGCTCGAGATCGAGTATGGACAGCAGCATCTGGCGGTGGCGCGTCGGGATCATGGGGCCGGCTTCGGCCACCACGGTGCGCAGCTCCTCGGCCGACATGGCGCCGCCGTCCGGGGTCACGGGCTTGACGCCGAACAACCGCAGGAAACCGTACGCGGCCTTGTTGGCGAACCAGCTGAACGGCGTCATCAGGAACACCAGCACCTTGTAGATGTAGGTGGACGACAGCGCGACGGGGTCCGGCTTCAACGCCGCGTAGATCTTCGGCGCGAGCTCGCAGAACACGATCATGAACACCGCCAGCGCGCCGCCGGCGATCGGGATGGCGTGTTCGTAGCCCGTACGCTGCGCCAGCAGGGTCACGATCGACGAGGCCGCGACGCTGGCCAGCGCCAGGATCACGAGGTTCGCGCCCAGCCAGCTGTCGGGCCTGCTGAGCAGCGCGTCGAGCGCCCTGGCGGTGCGCTTGCCGGATTTGGCCGCGGTGCGGATCTTGTAGCGGTTCGCCGAGAGCATGGCGACTTCGGTGCCCGAGGAAAACGCGATCAGTAGGAGCAGCACTACGAGCGCGACGACCAGGACGGACGTGGGTGCGTTTTGCATATGCGCCATAGGATAATCCGCACCCATGGCCCTTTTCGAAAACCTCACGGCGCGGCTCTCCCGCACCGTGGACACCCTGCGCGGCCGCGGCCGCATCACCGAGGAAAACGTCGGGGAAGCCCTGCGCGACGTGCGCATGGCGCTGCTCGAAGCCGACGTGGCCCTGCCGGTGGTCAAGACCTTCATCGAGCGGGTCAAGCAGAAGGCGCTCGGCGCCGAAGTCACCGCCAGCCTCACGCCTGGACAGGCGTTCGTCGGCATCCTGCACAAGGAGCTGATTGCCCTGATGCAGGGCGACCGACCGCGATTCGAGCTGCGC
Organism: Steroidobacteraceae bacterium; assembly: GCA_036274075.1. Taxonomy (GTDB): domain Bacteria; phylum Pseudomonadota; class Gammaproteobacteria; order Steroidobacterales; family Steroidobacteraceae; genus CADEED01. The sequence goes on from DASUGK010000013.1 coordinate 8,670, forward strand.
GCGCAGCCGCCCGTCGTCGTCCTGCTGGCCGGCCTGCAGGGCGCGGGCAAGACCACCACCGCGGGCAAACTCGCGCGCTGGCTGATCGAGCAGAAGAAGCGTGTTTTGTTAGTCAGCACCGACATCCGCCGTCCCGCCGCGGTGCTGCAGCTGCAGCGCCTGGCCGAACAGGTGGGCGCGGGTTTCTTCCCGACGGACGTGAAGCAGGACCCGGCGCGCATCGCGGCCGCAGCGCTCGATGCCGCGCGCAAGGGCGTCTATGACGCGCTGATCGTCGACACCGCGGGCCGGCTGCACGTCGATGCCGAGCTCATGGACGAAGTGAAGCAGATCGAGCGCGCGGTCGAGACGCACGAGCGCCTGTTCGTCATCGATGCCATGGCGGGACAGGACGCCGTGAACGCGGCGCGCGCCTTCGGTGCGGCGCTGGATCTCACCGGTATCGTGCTCACCAAGGCGGACGGCGACGCGCGTGGCGGCGCCGCGCTCTCGGTGCGCGAGATCACCGGCAAGCCCATCGTGCTGGTGGGCATGGGCGAGAAGCTCGAGGCGCTCGAGCCGTTCGACGCCGAGCGCATGGCCGGCCGCGTCCTCGGCATGGGCGACGTGGTCGCCCTGGTCGAGCAGGTGCAGAAACAGGTCGACGTCGACGAGGCCCAGAAGCTCGCCAAGAAGGTGGCCAAGGGCAAGGGGTTCGACCTGGTCGATCTCAAGAGCCAGCTCGAGCAGTTGCAGAAAATGGGCGGCGTGGCCTCGCTGATGGACAAGCTGCCCCAGGCCGCCATGAAAGGCGGCGCCGTGGCGCCGGACCAGGGCGACAAGGACGTGCGCCGCCAGATCGCCATCATCAATTCCATGACCAAGAAGGAACGCCGCAACCCCGGGCTGCTGGACGGCTCGCGCCGCCGGCGTATCGCGGCCGGGGCCGGCGTCCAGGTGCAGGACGTCAACCGCCTCATGAAGCAATTCATGGAGATGCAGAAAATGATGAAGAGCTTCTCGGGCGGGAAGCTCAAACGCATGATGCAGGCCTTCAAAGGCGGCGTCCCCCCAGGTTTCCCCCGATAGAGGCGGTGCCGGGCCGGCATTTCGGCAGTGGTGCCCGGCAGTGGTGCCGGGCCGGCATTTCGGCAGTGGTGCCGGGCCGGCATTTCGGCCTCAGGCCGGCCAAGTGGCGGGGATTTGGACGGTTTTCGGCCCGAATGCCGAAATGCCGGCCCGGCACCATCTGGCGCTTCCACCAACCCACTGATTTGCGTAGAATCCGCGCTCTTTTTTGGCCGGCCGGGACGGGCGTTTCCGCCCCGGGGCCACAGGTAATTGAAGGTTCAAAGACATGGTGACTATTCGTCTGACTCGCCGCGGCACCACCAACACGCCGTTCTACCACGTGGTGGTAACGGACAGCCGCAAGCGTCAGGGTGGCAAGAGCCTCGAGCAGGTCGGATTCTTCAACCCGAAGCCGGTGAAGAACGAAGTTGGCCTCAAGCTCGACATCGCGCGCATCGACTACTGGCTGTCCAAGGGCGCACAGCAGTCCGAGCGTGTGAAGCACCTGGTGACGACGTTCCGCAAAGCGAACGCCTGATCGAAATTCCTGCGCGCGGTGGCACGATGAGTGAGCCCCGCCGTGTCGAGGTAGGCAGATTGGGAGCGGCGCATGGAGTGCGCGGCTGGTTGCGCGTGCAGTCGTTCACCGACCCGCCGCAACGACTGTTCGAGTGGAAGGTGTGGCGCCTGCAGCCGCAGGGCGATGCAAAGCCCGGCGCAGTGCGCGAGGTGAAATTGCTGGAAGCGCGACCCCTGGGTAACAAAGAAGGGGTCAACGGGTGGATCGCGCGGCTCGAAGGCATCGAAGAACGCGATGCCGCGAGCAAGTTGGCCGGGCACCTGGTGATGGTCGACCGCGAGGAGTTGCCGCAGACCACGGGGCGCGAGCATTACCGCGCCGACCTGGTCGGGTTCGAGGCGAGGAATTTGGAAGGCGCGCTGCTGGGAGTGATCGACCATTTCGTCGACACGCCGGGCAACGCGGTGATGGTGATCAAGGGTGGGCGCGAACACTGGGTTCCGGTGAGTGCGCAGCACCTGCGCAGCGTGGATCCGGTCGCGCGAGCGATCGTGGTGGATTGGCCAGAAGATTTTTGACGGGGATTTTTGACACGACATGCACATCGAAGTCGTGACACTGTTCCCCGAGCTGGTCCGCGACGCGGTGAAGTTCGGCGTGTTGGGCCGCGCGATCGAGCGCGGCATCGTGAAGCTGGGTTGCGAGGACCCGCGCGCACACACACGCGACGTGCACCGCACGGTGGACGATCGGCCGTACGGCGGCGGGCCGGGCATGGTGCTCAAGCCCGAACCGATGTCGGCGGCGATCGACGCGGCGACGGGACGGCTGCCGGCCGGAACGCCGCGCATCTACCTGTCGGCGCAGGGCGTGCCCTTCACGCAGGCGCTGGCGAAGGAATTCTCGATGCTGCCTGGCTTGTTGCTGGTGGCGGGGCGATACGAGGGACTCGACGAGCGGGTCATCGAATCGCGGATCGACCGAGAGGTGTCGATAGGCGACTACGTGCTGTCGGGGGGTGAATTCCCCGCGCTCGTGGTGCTCGACGCGGTGGCGAGGTTGCTGCCGGGAGTGCTGGGCGACGATCGCTCGGCGGTGGAGGAGTCTTTCGACTCAGGATTGCTCGACTGGCCGCATTACACGCGGCCGGTGGAGTTCGAAGGCCGGAAGGTGCCCGACGTACTGCAGGGCGGGCACCACGCTGACATACAGCGCTGGCGGTTGAAGCAGGCGGTCGCGCGCACCTGGTTGCGCCGGCCGGATTTGATTGCGCGAGGAGGGCTGCCGGAAGATGCGGCGGCGCTGCTCGATGAGTTTCTCGCTGAACGCGAAGGTGAAGAACATGGCTAACATCATTCAGGAAATCGAAAAGGCGCGCATGACGCGCAAGGTGCCGGATTTCAATCCCGGCGACACCGTGGTCGTGCAGGTCAAGGTGAAGGAAGGCGACCGCGAGCGTGCCCAGGCCTACGAAGGCGTGGTCATCGCCAAGAGCAACCGCGGCCTCAACTCCTCGTTCACGGTGCGCAAGGTGTCGCACGGCGAGGGCGTGGAGCGTGTGTTCCAGACGTACAGCCCGGCCATCAGCGAGATCGAAGTGAAGCGCCGCGGCAGCGTGCGCCGCGCCAAGCTGTACTACCTGCGCGACCTCTCGGGCAAGGCTGCCCGCATCGAAGAGAAGGTCTGACGACGCAGTGGGGGCTTCGACGACATGATCGGCCGTATCCTCGCGGGTCTGTGGCTCGGCCTCGACGGGCTGCGCAAGTTCCTGCACCTGGTACTGCTGCTGATCATCTTCGGATTCGTCGTCGGAGCCCTGCGTACCTCGATACCGCGTATCGAGGATGGCTCCGCGCTGGTCATCGCCCCGCGCGGTGAAATCGTCGAGCAACTTTCCGGCGATCCCCTCGAACAGGCCATCGAGCGCGTGCAGGGCACGCGCAAGGCCGAAACCCTGCTCTGGGACCTGGTCGACGCCCTGCAGGCGGCGAAGAAGGACGCGCGCATCAAGGCCGTGGTCCTCGACCTCGACAACATGACGTCAGGCGGACAGCCGACGCTGGCCGAGCTCAGCGCGGCCATCAAGGACTTCCGCAGCTCCGGCAAGAAAGTCATCGCGCACGCCACCTATTACGGGCAGGAGCAGTACTACGTCGCCGCGGCGGCCGACGAGATCTACCTCGATCCGCTGGGTTTCGTGGCCATTGACGGTTTCGACCGCTACCGCACCTATTACAAGGACCTCTTCGACAAGCTCGGCGTCGAGGTCAACCTGTTCCGTGTCGGCGCCTACAAGAGCGCCGCCGAGGTCTACGTCCGCAACGACATGTCTCCCGAGGATCGCGAGGAGAGCCTCGCGTACCTGAACGCGCTGTGGTCCAGCTACCGCGCCGCGGTCGCCGGCTCGCGCGGCCTCACGCCCGACGACATCAGCGCCTACGTGGCGAACTCCGTGCCTGCGCTGCTGGCCGCCAAGGGTGACTCGGCCAAGGTGGCGCTGGACGCGAAGCTGGTGACGGGGCTCAAGTCCTCGCTCGAAGTCGAACGCCGCATGGTCGAGCTGGTGGGCGTCGACACTCCCCGCAAGAGCAAGGAGAAAGTCGAAGCAGACGAAAGCGACGCGGGTGAGTCGTTCAATTCGACTTCACTGGAGGATTACCTGCGCGTCGTCCATGCCGAGAAGGAAGTGCGCGGAGCCGGCAAGCCGAAGATCGGCGTCATCGTGGCCTCGGGCGAAATCCTCGATGGCTCGCAGGCCCCCGGAACGATCGGCGGCGACAGCACCTCGGAGCTGATCCGCCAGGCGCGGCGCGACGAGGACGTGAAGGCCATCGTGCTGCGAGTCGACAGCCCCGGCGGCAGCGTGCTGGCTTCCGAGGAGATCTACCGCGAAGTGCGCGCCGCGCAGCGCAATGGCACGCCGGTCATCGTCTCCATGGGCGACCTGGCCGCGTCGGGCGGCTACTACATCTCCGCGTCGGCCGACGAGATCTGGGCGCATCCGGCGACCATCACCGGCTCGATCGGCATCTACGGCGCCATCCCCACTTTCCAGAACACGCTGTCGAAGATCGGCGTGAACGTGGACGGCGTGGGCACCACCAATCTCTCGGGCCAGCTGCGCATCGACCGAGCGCTCGGCGAAGACGCGAAGAAGATGCTGCAGTCGGCCATCGAACACGGCTACGAGACCTTCCTCGCGCGGGTGTCCGACGGCCGCAAGAAGAGCCGCGACGAGATCCACGCCATCGCGCAGGGCCGCGTGTGGATCGGTTCGGATGCCAAGGACCACGGTCTCGTGGATCACCTCGGCCTGTTCGACGAGGCCGTCAAGGCGGCTGCGGTGCGGGCGAAGATCAAGGGTGATTACGCCGTCGAGCGCATCGAGCCGCGGCTGTCGTGGGCCGAGTCGTTGGCCCTGCAGATCAAGGTGTGGTTCGCGAAGAACTTCTTCGGCGACATCGTCGGCCACAGTCCCCTGGCCGAGGTCTCGCGGCAGCTCGGGCCCGTGCAACGCGAGCTCGAACGCTGGTCGCGCATGAGCTCGCGCGACAATCGCTACGCCTACTGCTTCTGCGACGTGCGCTGAACTTGCCAGGCGTGCACGCGCCACCGTCAAACGGCGCCGCAGCGGCGCCGTGCATGCAGCCAGGATGGCGTAGCTAGTTCAGTGTGCTCCAGTCGAGGATCACCTTTCCCGACTGCCCCGATCCCATGGTCTCGAATCCCTTCTGGAATTCCTGGACGGGGAAGTGGTGCGTGATCACGGGCGTGATGTCGAGCCCGGCCTGCAGCAGCGCGGCCATCTTGTACCAGGTTTCGAACATTTCGCGGCCGTAGATGCCGCGCATGTTGAGGCCCTTGAAGATGACCTGGTTCCAGTCGATGGCCGTGTCGCCGGGCGGGATGCCGAGCAGCGCCACGCTGCCGCCGTGATGCATGGTGCGCAGCATGTCGCGGAACGCGGTCGGGTTGCCCGACATCTCCAGGCCCACGTCGAAGCCTTCCTGCATGCCGAGGTCCTTCATCACGTTGTCGAGTTTCTCTTTCGTGACGTTGACTGCGCGCGTGGCGCCCATCTTGCGCGCGAGGCCCAGGCGATAGTCGTTCACGTCGGTGATGACCACGTTGCGGGCGCCGACGCGCTTGCTGATCGCGACGGCCATGATGCCGATGGGCCCGGCGCCGGTGATGAGCACGTCCTCGCCGACCATGTTGAAGGCGAGGGCAGTGTGCGTGGCGTTGCCGAAGGGGTCGAGGATGCTGGCGATATCGTCGGTGATCGCATCCGGCAGCTTGAAGGCGTTGCTGGCCGGGATGGACAGGTATTCCGCGAAGCAGCCCTGGCGGTCGACGCCGACGCCCACGGTGTGGATGCACAGGTGCCGGCGGCCGGCGCGGCAGTTGCGACAATAACCGCAGGTGAGATGGCCTTCGCCCGACACGCGGTCGCCGACCGCGAAGCCGCGCACTTCGCTGCCCATGTCGACGATGCGGCCGAAATACTCGTGGCCCACGGCCATGGGCACGGGGATGGTCTTCTGCGCCCAGGCGTCCCAGTTGTAGATGTGCATGTCGGTGCCGCAGATGGCGGTCTTGCCGATCTTGATGAGCACGTCGTTGGGGCCGACCTTCGGCACGTCGATGTCCTTCATCCAGATGCCGGGTCTGGCTTCGCTCTTGACCAGTGCCTTCATTTGATCAACTCCAGTTCCTTGCCCACCTTGATGAACGCCGCCAGCGCGCGCTCGAGCTGCGCGTCGCCGAGGCCGGCGGACATCTGCGTGCGGATGCGGGCTTCGCCCCTCGGCACCACGGGGAATGAGAATCCGATGACGTAAACACCTTCGGCGAGCAGCCGGTCGGCGAAGCGGGCCGCGAGCGCCGCGTCGCCGATCATCACCGGGATGATGGGATGCTCGCCGGGCAGTAGTTTGAAGCCCGCGCGCTCCATGCCGGCGCGGAACTTCCTGGCGTGGGCGAACAAGGTATCGCGCAGCGCGGGCGTGTGTTCGACCATGTCGAGCGCGCGCAGGGTGACGGCCGCCACCACGGGCGGGATGCTGTTCGAGAAGAGGTAGGGACGCGAACGCTGGCGCAGCCAGGAGATCGCGTTCGCCTTGCCGCTGGTGTAGCCGCCGCTGCCGCCGCCCAGGGCCTTGCCGAAGGTGCCGGTGAGGAAATCGATGCGTCCCGCGACGCCGCAATGCTCGGGCGTGCCGCGGCCGCCCGCGCCCATGAAGCCCGTGGCGTGCGAATCGTCGACCATGACGAGGGCGCCGTACTTGTCGGCGAGGTCGCAGATCTCGCGCAGTGGCGCGATGCTGCCGTCCATCGAGAACACGCCGTCGGTGGCGATGAGGCGGGTGCGGCAGTCCTGCGTGTCCTTGAGGTGCTGCTCGAGCTCGGCCAGGTTGCGGTTGGCGTATCGCAGGCGCCGCGCCTTGCACAGCCGGATGCCGTCGATGATGGACGCGTGGTTCAGCGCGTCGGAGATGACGGCGTCCTGCTCGCCCAGCACGGTTTCGAACAACCCGCCGTTGGCATCCCAGCACGAGGAATACAGGATGGTGTCCTCGGTGCCGAGGAACTTCGACAGCGCCGCCTCGAGCTGCTTGTGCACGGTCTGCGTGCCGCAGATGAAGCGCACCGAGGCCATGCCATAACCGAAGCGGTCGATGGCGCGGTGGGCGGCCTCGCGGATCGACGGGTGGCTGGCGAGGCCGAGATAGTTGTTAGCGCAGAGATTGATGACGTCCGCATCGTTGGCGCGGATCTGCCCGGCCTGCGGGCTGGCGATCACGCGTTCGGATTTGAAGAGTCCCTGCTGGCGCAGCTCTTCGAGCTGCAAGTCGAATCTTTGGTAAAAGGCGTTGTCCACGCGACACCGGAATAAAGGGAATGGGGCGCATTATACTGGCGCCCGTCATGTCACATGCGCACGAAAGCGAAGGCTCCGAGGGTGGCGAGGGCGGGGGAACCCGCCTGCGGATCGACCGGTGGTTATGGTGCACGCGGCTCTACAAGTCGCGGACGCTGGCGGCCGAAGCGGTGGGCGGCGGCAAGGTCCACGTCAATGGGCGGCGCGTCAAGCCGGCGCACGCCGTGGGAGTCGGCGACAAGGTGTCGATTTCGCGGACCGGGTTCACTTTCGAGTGCGAGGTCCTGGAGCTCCCGGACCGGCGCGGCTCCGCGCCGCTGGCGCAGGCTTGTTACGCCGAGACCGATGCCGCGCGCGCGGCGCGCGAAAAGCACGCGGAGAACGCGCGCCTGGCTTCGGCGTTCGCGCAACCCAGCCTGGAACGTCCTGACAAACATGCGCGGCGGGAATTGCGCCGCCTGCGCGGACGCGACTGAGTCCATGAGAACCACCGATTCCCGCGCCAACCGGCTGTTCATCTTCCTGGCCGGATTCTTCCTGACCAACGCGCTGATCGGCGAGTTCGTCGGCGTGAAGATCTTTGCGCTCGAGGCGACGCTCGGGGCGCCGCCATTCAACTGGTCGCTGTTCGGCATCAACGGCACGCTCAATTTCACCGCGGGCGTCCTGGTGTGGCCGTTCGTGTTCATCATGACGGACGTCATCAACGAATACTTCGGCGTGCGCGGCGTGCGCCTGATCTCGTGGATCGCCGTCGGCCTGATCGCCTATGCCTTCCTGGCCGCGTACGCCGCAATCTCGCTGGCGCCCGCGACGTTCTGGGTGGACATCAACAAGGACATGGGTGTGCCGGACATCCAGGTGGCCTACGCGCTGATCTTCGGGCAGGGCCTGTGGACCATCTGCGGTTCGATTGTCGCGTTCCTCGTGGGACAACTCATCGACGTGGTGATCTTCCACCGCATCCTGAAGATCACCGGCGACCGCTTCGTGTGGCTGCGCGCCACGGCGTCGACGGCCGTGTCGCAGCTGCTCGACAGCTTCATCGTGTTGTACATCGCCTTCGTGATCGGGCCGCAGCACTGGTCCATCCCGCAGTTCCTCGCGGTGGGCACAGTGAACTACTTCTACAAGATGAGTGCCGCCATCGTGCTGATCCCGCTGCTGTACATCGCGCGCGGGCTCATCGAGCGCTACCTCGGGCATGCGGAGGCCGAGCGCCTGCGCAGGGAAGCGGCCTCGGACTAGCGAGCTACCGAAGATCTTCGGGAGGCGGATCGCCCGATTCCGTGCCCTTGCGGGCGCGTCCTTCGCTGGCTTCAGCGACCGGGTTGTTGGCCGGGTCACGCAAGTGTGCCCAGCCGGACAACAGCAGCATGGCGCCGACGCCGCGCATGCCGCCGCCGCGCTTCGCGGCCTTCACCATCACGACGGCCAACCAAGTGAGCATCGCCGCGGCGGCGAGCGCGCCGAGCACTTTCACCGCGGTCGTGATGTCGTCGTTCATCAGTTCAGAATTTCATCAATTCAGCAGGGCGGCGAGACGGCGTCGCCACGCGGGAACCCGCGCGTCGTCGGGCGGCAGGAGAGCAAACGCCTGCAGCAGGTCTTCCCGTCCGGCGCGAATGGCAAAGGCGCGATCGCCCTGCATGCGGCCCAGCAGGGTTTCGACGGCGGCATCGGGGCTGCCGCCGAGGATCGATCGTGCCGCGCCGGCGCGCAGGCTGTCGGTGCGCGCCGCCTCGTCGGTCGCGAGCGCCGCGAAGTGGATCAGCGCACGCACGCTGTTCGACGCCGGGTCGGCCTGAGCCTGCGGCGGCAGTTGGCCGAGCACCTTCGACGCGGATTCGACGTCACCGGACAGCGCCAGGTAACGCGCGAGGTCGCGGCGGGCGTCCAGGTTGGAGGTGTCGGTCGCCGTGATGTCCTGGAGTTTTTCGATTGCGGCGGCGTAGTTTCCGGTGGCCGCGAGGTCGCGCGCCGCCTGGTGTTCACCCTCGGACGCCCGCGGCAGGTGCGGCTCGAGGAAGCGGCGCACGTGGGCCAGGGGCAGGGCGCCGACGAACTCGTCGACCACGCGGCCGCCACGGAACAGTTTGACCGCCGGAATGCTGCGAATCTGAAATTGCTGCGCGAGGTCCTGGTTCTCGTCGGTGTTCACCTTGACGACCTTGACCTTCCCGGGGTGTTCGTCGGCGAGCTGTTCCAGCACCGGGCCCAGCGCGCGGCACGGCCCGCACCAGGGTGCCCAGAAGTCGACGAGGACGGGTTGTGAGGCCGAAGCGTCGATGACCTCGGCGGGGAAGCTGGCGGTGGTAACGGCTTTCACGGTTGAGTTCATGCGTCAGGCTATTGGGACGGGAAGAAGCCAATTCAATAGAATTTCAACCATGACACATTTTCCCCTGCTCGATCGTCCCGACGCCATCGCCCGGGCCATCAACTCCCGATATCTCGCCGAGGAACAGTCACTTGTGCGTGAGCTCGCCGACCACGCGCGCCTCGCCGAAACACAGACTCGCTCCGTGGCCACGCGTTCGCTCGCATTGGTGCAGGCCGTGCGCAATGCGCGCAGCGGCGGCGGCGCGCTCGATGCTTTCCTGCGCGAATACAGCCTGGCCTCCCGCGAAGGAGTGATCCTCATGTGCCTCGCCGAGGCACTGCTGCGTATCCCGGATGGCGAGACGGCCGACCGGCTCATCGCCGACAAGATCCCGAGCGGCGCCTGGGACGAGCATCTCGGCGACAGCGATTCGCTGCTGGTCAATGCCTCGACGTGGGGGCTCATGCTCACGGGCCGCGTAGTGGCCATGGACCGCAATGAGCTCGGCGAGGCGCGTTCCTGGTACGGCAAGCTCGCCGCGCGCCTCGGCGAACCCGTGGCGCGCGCGGCGCTCAAGCAGGCCATGCGCATCCTCGGCCACCAGTTCGTCATGGGCCGCGACATCGAATCGGCGCTGTCGCGTGCCGCCGGCAAGGAGGAGCGCGACTATCGTTACTCCTTCGACATGCTGGGCGAAGCCGCGCTGACCAGGGCCGACGCCGAACGCTACCGCGAGAAATATTCCGCCGCGATCGCCGCCGTGGGCCGCGCCGTCGAGACACGGGAATCGATCACCGCGCGGCACGGCATCTCGATCAAACTATCGGCGCTGCATCCGCGCTACGAGTTCGCGCAGGCCGGGCGGGTGATGGGCGAGCTGTATCCCGTCGTCGAGCGGCTGGTGGCCGAATCGCGCGCCGCGGGCATCGGAGTGACGCTGGATGCCGAGGAGGCGGACCGGCTCGAGCTGTCGCTGCTGCTGGTCGACAAGCTGCTGTCGAGCGATGTCACACGCGGCTACGCGGGCTTCGGCCTCGCGGTGCAGGCCTACCAGAAGCGGGCGTACTCCACCATCGAGTGGCTGATCGGCCGCCTCAAGGCCACCGACCGGCGCATCACGATGCGGCTGGTCAAGGGCGCCTACTGGGACAGCGAGATCAAGCGCGCCCAGGAGCGCGGGCTTGCGGGTTACCCGGTGTTCACGCGCAAGGCGAACACCGACGTGTCCTACCTGGCCTGCGCCAAACTACTGGAAAGCGCCGGCGAACGCATCTACCCGCAGTTCGCCACGCACAATGCGCACACCATCGCGCACGTCGCCGAAGTGTTCGGTGGCGACGCCAACCGTTTCGAGTTCCAGCGCCTGCACGGCATGGGCGCCGAACTCTACGACAGCGTGGTGCGCGGGCCGTGGGGACGGTTCCCCTGCCGCGTCTATGCACCCGTGGGCGCGCACGAGGACCTGCTGCCCTACCTGGTGCGCCGCCTGCTCGAGAACGGCGCCAACACTTCGTTCGTCAACCGCATCGTGGATGCCAGCCTGCCGGCCGAGGAAGTGGTGGCGGATCCCATCGCGGAAGTCGACGCGCTCGAACGCGTGGCGCACCCGCGTATCCCGCTGCCGGTGAACCTGTTCGCTCCAGAACGCCTGAATTCCGCCGGGTTCAATTTCGCGGACGGCCAGGCGGTGGACGCATTGCTGCGCGATTGCGAACGATCTTCGCAACAGCCCTGGAGCGCGGCGCCGGTGATCTCCGGCAAGACGCGCAGCGGCGCCACGGTGCCGGTGCGCAATCCCGCCAACACCGAGGAACAGATCGGCGTGGTGGTGAACGCGGACGCAGCGACGGTGGAGGCCGCCATTTCAGAGGCCGTCGCCGCGCAGGAAGACTGGGATGCCGCCGGCGGCGAACAACGCGCCGCGGTGCTGGAACGCGCGGCGCAACTGTTCGAAGGGCACACCGCGGCCTTCACGGCGCGTTGCGTGCGCGAGGCGGGCAAGACCCTGCCCGATGCGATCGGTGAAGTGCGCGAGGCGGTCGATTTTCTCCGCTACTACGCCGCGCGCGCGCGACGCGATTTCTCGCACGAATCGGCCCTTCCCGGTCCGACTGGCGAACGCAACCTGCTGCGCCTGCGCGGCAAGGGTGTGTTTGCCTGCATCAGTCCGTGGAATTTCCCGCTGGCGATTTTCACCGGGCAGGTGGCCGCGGCGCTCGCCGCCGGCAACACCGTGGTCGCCAAGCCCGCCGAGCAGACGCCGCTCACGGCAGCCTACGCCACGGGGCTGTTGCTGCAGGCCGGAGTGCCGCCGGCGGCGTTGCAATTCGTGCCGGGCGAGGGCGGTGAAGTCGGCGCGGCATTGACGCGCGATCCGCGGCTCGCGGGCGTGGTGTTCACGGGCTCGACGGACACCGCGCGCATCATCGAACGCTCCATGGCCGCGCGTCCCGGCGCCATCGGCACGCTGATCGCCGAGACCGGCGGGCTCAACGTCATGCTGGCCGACAGCTCGGCGCTGGCCGAGCAGCTGGTGCTCGACGTGGTGCAGTCCGGCTTCAACAGCGCAGGGCAGCGCTGCTCGGCGCTGCGCATCCTGCTGGTGCAGGAGGAGATCGCGGATCGCGTGCAGGAGCTGCTGGCCGGTTGCATGGACGAAATAGCCGTCGGCGATCCGGCGCGACTTTCCACCGACGTGGGCCCGGTGATCGACGACGAGGCGCTGCAGATGCTGGAGAACTATCGTGCCGCCGTGGTGAAGAAGGCGCGCTGGAGCCACCGCGCGCCGGCGCCGACGGGTACCCATGGCCGGTTCTTCGCGCCGCTGGCCGTCGAGGTCGATTCCCTGGGTGCGCTCGAGCGCGAGGTGTTCGGTCCCATCGTGCACCTGGTGCGCTACCGCGCGCGCGATCTCGACTCGGTGGTCGCTGCCATCAACCAGCTCGGGTACGGCCTGACGCTCGGCATCCACACGCGAATCGACGGATTGGCGCAACGCGTGGCGCGTTCGCTGCGCGTGGGCAACGTGTACATCAACCGCAACATGATCGGCGCGGTGGTGGGCGTGCAACCCTTCGGTGGCATGGGCCTGTCGGGTACGGGGCCCAAGGCCGGCGGCCCTCACTACCTGCATCGCATGGCCACGGAGCAGACCATCACCACGAATACCGCGGCCATCGGCGGCAATGCGGGGCTGCTGTCGCTGGCGGCGCGCTGACCGGCACGAACGCGTAACGCGCGAACGGCACTGCTGCCGTGCCGAAACTGAGCACTGCGTCGCGGGTCGCGGCGCCGCTGCGTTGGGTGCGCCCCTAACGTATTCCCCGGCGCCGCCGATACCGGGATGACGCGATTCGGCGAAGACGGGAACCCATGTCCGCTCGACACACGCGCCGGTGGTTCACCGCGATTCCGATCACCGGCCGTTTCTACATAATGTTCGCGATCCTGCTGCTGTCCCTGGCAGGCATCGTGTTCGGCGCGCTGCGCGCCATCCACGCACAGTCGGACGCCAGTGCCGACCTGGCGCGCGTGGCCGTCGTGCATCGCGCGCTCGACCGTGCGCTCGACCTGCAGGCGAGCATCACCTCGCAAATGCAGGCGCCGGGCACGGGGTCCGCGGCGGGTTCGCAGAACCTGGCGAAAGGACTGCGCGCACAACTCGAATCGCTCTGGACCCTGCCCGCGACGATGGAAGTGGCCGCCATTACCGACAGCCTGCGGCAGCCGGCTGCGCAGTACCTGCAGGGCATCGACAACTACCTGCGTGACTCCGCGGGTGGCAACAACGCCTCGGCGTGGGTGTTCGCCGATCTCGAACCGCGCCGCGCCGCGCTGGAGAACGGTTTGCGCGACGCCGAGACGCGCCTGCAGGCCGTACTGCAACGCGTCGAATCGCGGGTGGTGGCCGAAGCCGACGGAGCCAGGTTCGCGAACACCTGGCTGATCGGCGGTGGCCTGCTGGTGGCCGTGATCGCGGCGCTGATGCTGTGGGCCATCGCGCGCTCCATCCAGCAATCCATCCACGACGTGGGCGAGGTCGCGCAGGCGCTGGCGGCGGGCGACATGGACAATCGTTGCGAGCCGCATGGCACGGACGAGGTGAGTGCGCTGGCGCGCATGATCAACCTGCTGGCCGACACCATGCAGGGCATGCTCACGCGGCTGCGTTCCGAGGCGAACCGCAGCAGCTTCAGCAACCAGCTGGTCGAAGCGCTGGAAATGGCCGATTCCGAGGCCGAGGCCGACCGCGTGATCGCCCGGGCCATGGGCAACATCTCGGACGTGCATCCCATGGAACTGCTGCTGGCGGACTCCTCGCGGGCGCACCTGGAACGCGCCTGCGTGCATCCCAAGACGGGCTCGCCCAATTGCTCGGTGGATTCGCCTTACAGCTGCATCGCCGTGCGGCGCGGCTACCCGCAGATCTTCCCCGACGCCGAGGCGCTCAACGCCTGTCCCAAGTTGTTGGGCCGCATGGGCGGTGCGATGTCGGCGGCCTGCGTGCCGGTCAACTTCATGGGCCGCGCGCTCGGCGTGTTGCACGTGGCCGGCGCCAAGGGCAAACCACCGAACCCGGAGCAGATCGCGCAGCTCACGGCGCTGGGAGTGCACGCCGGCAACCGCATCGGCACGTTGCGCGCCTTCGAACGTTCGCAGTTGCAGGCCAGCACCGACAGCCTCACCGGTCTCACGAATCGCCGCGTGGGCGAGGAAGTGCTCGCGAACCTCATGTCGGTGGACACGGTGTTCTCGGTGGTCATGGCCGACCTCGACTTTTTCAAGCGGCTCAACGACACCATGGGGCACGACGCGGGTGACCGTGCGCTCAAGTTATTCGCCGACACGGCCCGCGGCGTGGTGCGCGATCGCGATCACGTGATCCGCTGGGGCGGCGAGGAGTTCGCGCTGCTGCTGCCGGCGATCACGGCGGAGCGGGCGGCGGAAGTGGTCGACCGCCTGCGGGCGGCGCTGGCGCAGGCGCATCTCACGTCGAACACGCCCATCTTCACCGCGAGCTTCGGCATCGCGGACTCGAGCATGGCGCGCGATCGCGAAACCATCATCCGGCTCGCCGACGAAGCGTTGTATCGTTCGAAGCAGGCGGGACGCGACCGCTGCAGCATCGCCGATCCCCAGCAGGTCGCGAACCTCGGCCCGCGCCGCGAGCGCGACCAGGGCGCCGTGGTCGACATCACCCAGGTCGCACGCGGTTAGACGGGTAAGACGGTGCGATGAGACGGTGCCGGGCCGGCATTTCGGCATTACTGCTGGCTCGACTCGATCTGCGGTGCTGGTGGAAGTAATGCCGAAATGCCGGCCCGGCACCGTCTTATCCGAAGTCGAAGAACTTGCGGGGGGCGTCGCGCTCGGCGTCGCGCACGCAGCGGCGGTCGACCAGGCTCCACGCGCTGCAGCTCACCATCATGGTGAGGGCGCCGCAGGTGGGCAGGTCGGAGCTCACAATCTCGGGCGCGAGGGCGATCGCCGCCGCGGAAATGCCCGGGTTGTGGCCGATCACCATGAGGTGGCCGACACGCGGCCCCACGGCGCGAATGGTGCTGAGGATGTGCTCGCCGTCGGCGAGGTACAGCGAATCGTCGGCCTGCAGCAGGCGGGTGGCGACACCCAGCACCTTGGCGAAGTCATCGGCGGTCTCGCGCGTGCGCGTGGCGGAGCTGACCAGGATCAGGTCGGGAACCAGGCCGCGTTCGTTGAGCCGCTTCGCCATCTCCTGCGCTTCGTTGTGACCCTTGCGGCTCAACGGGCGTTCGAAGTCGCGCACGCCCGCATCCTGGTCGGCGGAGGCGTGGCGAACCAGCGTGAGGCGCTTGAGCTTGTCAGCCTTCACGTGCGCACCTGGATGCGTCCGTCCACCTCGCGAACCTCGAAGATGCGCAGCGGCTCGTACGCGGGTGGGCTGAGCGCCTCGCCCGTGCGCAGCGAAAAGCGCGCGCCATGCCGCGGGCAGACGATCTCGCAGTCTTCGATGGGAGCGTCTTCGAACGGAGAATCATCGTGCGTGCAGCGGTCCTCGAAGGCGTAAAGCGTGCCACCAACACGCGTGGCGCGCACGCGATACCCGTCCACGTCCGCGTCCAGACGTTGTGAGGCGGCCAGGTCGGCAGCGCTGCCGATGTCGGTCCACTCGGACATGGGTACAGGGATCTGGCGAATCAGAACATGCCGGTCTGCAGGCGGGCGGCCTCGGTCATCATCGATTGGTTCCACGGCGGATCGAACACCAGTTCGACGTTTGCGCATGCCACGGTGGGGATGATCTCCAGCTTCTGCCTGATGTCCTGTACCAGTACGTCGCCCATGCCACAGCCCGGCGCGGTCAGCGTGAGGCGGACATTGATGACTCGCTGGCCGTCAGCTTGCGCGCTGACGGTACATTCGTAGATGAGACCTAGGTCCACGATATTGATCGGAATTTCCGGGTCGTAGCAGGTGCGCAGCTGCTCCCAGGCGGCGGCCAGCACGTCGTCCTCGGTGGCATTGGGCGGCAGCTCCGGACCCTTGACCACTTCCTTGCCGATGGCGTCGGCGTCGCTCCCGGCCAGGCGGAACAGGTTGCCTTCCATGTACAGCGTGAAGCTGCCGCCCAGCGCCTGGGTGATGAACCCGGACTGGCCGGCCTTGAGCTCGATCTCCAGGCCGGCCGGCACCATCACCGCTTTCACGTCGCGGCTGAGGACGAAAGGTTCGTTGTCGTGCGTACGCATTATTCGGTCTTCACCGTCTGGTCGCTGCGCTCGAGGGCGGCATTGAGCGTGTGCCAGGCCAGGCTGGCGCACTTGACGCGCACCGGGAATTCCCGCACGCCGGACAGGGCGGCGAGTTTGCCCAGGTCCTCGGGCACCGGTGCATCGTGCCGCGTGAGCACGTCGTGGATTTCGCCGAACAGGTGCGCGATCTCGTCGCGGCTTCTGCCCTTGACGGCCTCGCACATCAGCGACGCCGAGGCCACCGAGATGGCGCAGCCCTTGCCTTCGAAGCGCAGGTCGCTGAGGCGGTCGCCGTCGAGCCGCAACGTCACGTGCAGGCGATCGCCGCAGAGCGGGTTGTGGCCATCGGCGGAGCTGTCCGCCGGATCGAGCCGGCCAAACATGCGCGGGCTCTTGTTGTGATCGAGGATGACCTCGCGATACAGGTCCTTGAGATCCATCAGCCCACTTCCATCAGAAAAAGACCTCTCGTGCCTTGCCGAGCGCCGCCACCAGCGCGTCGATGTCCGGATCCCGCGAGTAACAGGCGAACGAAGCGCGCGCGGTCGCGGGCACGCCGAAGAATTCCATGACGGGCATGGCGCAGTGGTGGCCGGTGCGCACCGCGACTCCTTCCGCATCGAGGATGGTGCCGAGATCGTGCGGATGGATGCCGTCGAGCGTGAACGAAATCACCGAGGCCTTGTGCGGCGCGGTGCCGATGATGGTGAGGCCGGGCACGCGCGCGAGCTTGTCCGTGGCGATCGACAGCAGGCGCTGCTCGTGCGCATGGATGTTGTCGATGCCCAGCGAGTCGATGTAGTCGACGGCCGCGGCCAGGCCGACGGCGCCGGAGATGTTGGGCGTTCCCGCCTCGAACTTGAATGGCAGTTCGTTGTACGTGGTCTTCTCGAAGGAAACCGTGAGGATCATGTCCCCGCCGCCCTGCCACGGCGGCATGGCCTCGAGCAGCGACTCGCGGCCGACCAGCACGCCGATGCCGGTGGGCCCGTACATCTTGTGCGCCGAGAATGCGTAGAAGTCGCAGCCCAGCGCCTGGAGATCCACGCGCTGGTGCGGTACGGCCTGAGCGCCGTCGACCAGTACCACGGCGCCGCGCGCGTGCGCGAGCTTGGTGATCTCGCGCACCGGCAATACCGTGCCGAGTGCATTGGAGACCTGCGCGCAGGCCACGATGCGGGTCCGGTCACTCATCTGCGCGGCGACGGCGTCGAGCTCGACCACGCCGCGGCGATCCATGGGAGCCACGCGGATCACGGCGCCGGTCTGTTCGGCCACCAGCTGCCACGGGACGATGTTGGCATGATGCTCGAGCGCGGTGAGCAGGATCTCGTCGCCGGGCTCGAGCCGATTGCGCGCATACGATTGTGCCACCAGGTTGATGGCCTCGGTGGTGCCGCGCGTGAAAATCACCTCGCGCGTTGAGGCCGCGTTCACGAACGCGCGCACGCGTTCGCGCGCGTGCTCGAACATCGCGGTGGCTTCCTGGCTCAGCTGGTGCACGCCGCGATGCACGTTGGCGTGGTGCAGCTTCTCGTAGGCATCGACGGCCTCGATCACGGAGCGCGGGCGCTGCGACGATGCCGCGCTGTCGAGGAACACCAGCGGTTTGCCGTGCACCTGGCGCGCCAGGATGGGGAAGTCGCGCCAAACTCGCTCCACGTCGTAGGTACCGACCGTTTTCGGATTTGCGCTCATGTGCGCGCCACCAGTCCGTCCAGGGCGGACACTTCGTTGAGCTGCGCCGCGATCAGCTGCTCGATTTCCTGGCGCAGCGGCGCCAGCTCCACCTGCGAGACCGCGTCTTCGATGAATGCCCATTGCAGCAGGGCTTGCGCCTGCGGGCGATCGATGCCGCGGGACAGCAGGTAGAACAGCATCTGCTCGTCGAGCTTGCCCGTGGTGGCGCCGTGCCTGGCGCGCACCTTGTCGGTGTAGATCTCGAGTTGCGGCCGGGCGGCGGCTTCCGCGCCGCTGCCGTTCAGCAGCGTTTTCAAAGATTGGTCGGAGTCTGCGTCGTGCGCGCTCTCGCGCACGATCATCTTGCCGTTGAAGGCCAGCTTGCCGCGTTCGGTGGCGATGCCGCGGAACAATTCGCGCGTCGTGGTGGCGGGACCGACGTGATCGACCTGCGCGAAGATGTCATGCGTCTGGATGCCGTTGGCAATACTGGCGGCGACCAACTCGCAGCGGGCGGCGCGGCCGGCCAGCTTCACGAACAGCGTCGAGCGCGAGGTGAGGCCGCCCAACGTCACGGTGCGCAGGCGATAGGTGGCACGTTCGCCGACATGCGCGGTGAGGGTGTCGAACACGCTGGCGGCGTCGGCGCAGTTCTGCAGGCGGCAGTGGTCGATCGTGGCGTCGCTCGCCAGCGCCAGGTCGAAAGCGGCGTTGATGGCCGGATCCGCGGCTCCGGCAGCCAGGTGACGTTCGACCAGGCGCAACCGCGCGCCGCGGCCGGCGTGGATCTGCACGCGGGGATACGAAGTGCCGGCAGAAGCCGCGGCGGCGGCCACGAAGTTCAGCTCGAGGCGCGCCTCGCCGCCATCGGGCACGGTGACGTGCAGTACCTTGCCTTCGCGTTGCAGGTTGATCCGGGCCAGCGAGAAATCCGCGCCGGCCTGCGCGAGATCGAAATCGAGCACGCGCGCCAGTTCCTGCCCGGCATCGCGGAAATCCAGCAGTGAGACCACCGGGCCGGGCGGCGCGGACAGGGCCGGAACGACGTGGCCATCGATGAACACCCAGCGCTCATAACCCGGCAACACCGGCGGCAGCGCCAGGGCGGCAGGCGGCGCCGCCGCGCTCACGGCCTCCGGCCGTGCCTTGGCGAGCGGACGCAGGTTCGCGTAGCGCCAGTTCTCGTCGCGGTTGCTGGGCAGGGCGGGCGAGGTCATCAGGCCACCTCGAGCACCCAGTCGTAGCCGCGCTTCTCGAGCTCCAGCGCCAGCGACTTGTCGCCGGACTTCGCGATGCGGCCGCGCGCCAGCACGTGCACCTGGTCGGGCACCACGTGGTCGAGCAGGCGCTGGTAGTGGGTGATCAGCAGCACGCCGCGGTCGGCGGAGCGCAGCGTATTGACGCCCCGGGCGACGACCTTGAGCGCGTCGATGTCGAGGCCGGAGTCGGTTTCGTCGAGCACCGCGAGCGTGGGCTCGATGACGAGCATCTGCAGGATTTCGTTGCGCTTCTTCTCGCCGCCGGAGAAGCCTTCGTTCACGCCGCGCGACAGGAAGCTTTCGTCCATCTGCATGAGCTTCATCTTGGCGCGCACCAGCTGCAGGAATTCGTAGGCATCGACCTCGGGCTGGCCGAGCGCCTTGCGGCGCGCGTTCACCGCGGCCTTCAGCAGGTAGACGTTGTTCACGCCGGGGATTTCCACCGGGTACTGGAAGCCGAGGAACAAACCGGCGCGCGCGCGTTCCTCGGGCGCGAGCGTGGTGAGATCGCAGCCTTGGAAGCTGACGCTGCCGCCGGTGATCTCGTAGCCGGGGCGGCCCGCCAGGATGTAAGACAGCGTGCTCTTGCCAGAGCCGTTCGGCCCCATGATGGCGTGGACTTCGCCCGCGTTGATTTCGAGCGACAGGCCATTGAGGACTTTCTTGCCACCGACGGTGGCGGACAGGTTTTCGATCTTCAACAACGATTTCATCCGACGGCACCTTCCAGGCTCACGGCCAGCAGGTTCTGCGCCTCCACGGCGAACTCCATGGGCAATTCCTTGAGAACGGTCTTGCAGAAGCCGCTCACGATCATGTTCACGGCGTCTTCCTCGCCGATGCCGCGCTGCAGGCAGTAGAACAGCTGGTCTTCGCTGATCTTCGAGGTCGAGGCCTCGTGCTCCACCGTGGCGCTGGGGTTGCGCGTCTCGATGTACGGGAAGGTGTGCGCGCCGCAGTTGCCGCCGATGAGCAGCGAGTCGCATTGCGTGAAGTTGCGCGCGCCGTGCGCGCCCGGGAGGATCTTCACCAGGCCGCGGTAGCTGTTCTGCCCGTGGCCGGCGGAGATGCCCTTCGAGACGATGGTGCTCCTGGTGTTGGCGCCGATGTGGATCATCTTGGTGCCGGTGTCGGCCTGCTGGTAGTTGTTGGCCGTGGCCACCGAGTAGAACTCGCCGATGGAGTTCTCGCCCTTGAGCACGCAGGACGGATATTTCCAGGTGATGGCCGATCCGGTTTCCACCTGCGTCCAGGAAATCCTGGAATTCCGGCCGCGGCACTCGCCGCGCTTGGTGACGAAGTTGTAGATGCCGCCGACTCCGTTCTCGTCGCCGGGATACCAGTTCTGCACGGTAGAGTACTTGATCTCGGCGTCGTCCTCGGCGATGAGCTCCACCACGGCGGCGTGCAGCTGGTTCTCGTCGCGCATCGGCGCGGTGCAGCCTTCGAGGTAACTCACGTGCGAGCCCGGCGCGGCGATGATCAGCGTGCGCTCGAACTGGCCGGTCTTCGCGGCATTGATGCGGAAGTAGGTGGACAGCTCCATGGGGCAGCGCACTCCCTTGGGCACGTACACGAACGAGCCGTCGGAGAACACCGCGGAATTGAGGGCCGCGAAGAAGTTGTCGGTGTGCGGTACCACGGTGCCGAGATACTGCTCGACCAGCGCGGGATGGTTCTGCACGGCATCGGAGAAGGAGCAGAAGATCACGCCGGCTTCGGCCAGCCGCTCCTTGAACGTGGTGGCCACCGACACGCTGTCGAACACCGCGTCCACGGCCACGCCCGCCAGTCGCGCGCGTTCGTGCAGCGGCACACCCAGCTTCTCGTAGGTCTCGAGCAGCTTGGGGTCGACCTCGTCCAGTGACTGCGGCGCATTGGCCTTGGATTTCGGCGCCGAGAAATAGGAGATGGCCTGGTAGTCGATGGGGTTCACTCGAAGGTGCGCCCAATGCGGTTCCTTCATCGTGAGCCAGTGGCGAAATGCCTTGAGCCGCCAGTTCGTCAGGAACTCGGGCTCCTTCTTCTTGCGCGAGATGAAGCGCACCACGTCTTCATCCAGGCCCGGCGGCAGCGTGTCCGAATCGATGTCGGTCACGAAGCCGTGGCGGTAGGTCTTCGCCAGCAGCGCGTCGATGTCGGTCTCTACCGGCCTGGGATCGCTGCTCATGGAGCCACCTTGGCGCGCGCCATGTACTTGAGCTCGCGTTCGAAGGGCGTGGCGGCAGTCTTGCTGTCGAGGCCGGCGAGCTGCGCGAGCGTGATGTCGCTGAGCGCGCGCCGGATCGCGAAGCTCATGCGCTGCCAGGTGCGTCCCACCGAGCAGGTGTGCTCGATGCCGCATTGCCCGCTGCCCGCGGAGCATTCGGTGAGGGCGATGGGTCCTTCCAGGGCGTCGAGAATGGCCGCCGCACTGATGTGTTCCGGATCGCGCGCCAGCTGGTATCCGCCGTGCGTCCCGCGGGTCGAATTCACCAGGCCGGCGCGGTGCATCTGTTTCAGCAATTTCGCGACGGTGGGCGCCGCGATGTGCGTGCGCTCCGACAAAGTCCCGGCATTGAGCAGGCGAGAACGGTCCGCGGCCAGGGTGGCCAGGATGACCGTGGCGTAGTCCGTCAGTTTTCCGATTCGAAGCATGTTTGCAGCCTCGCCTTTAAGTGGGACCATTTTAGTACGGATTCAATTCGGCAGAAAGCCGCAGGGAGCGCCTTTTGCTATTCTTCGCCGCCTTTCCGAGCCCAGGCGTGTCCGCTTGAACGAACCCGCAGCGTCAGCAAACAGCCCATCGCCGGCGCAAGCCGGCGATGCCGTTATTGAGGTCCGCGACGTACGTTATGCCGTCGGCGGTCGCGCCATTTTCGACGGCCTCCACATCACCGCGCGCCGCGGGCGGATCACGGCCTTCATGGGCCCGTCGGGAACGGGCAAGACGACGCTGCTCAGGCTCATCACCGGCCAGGTGTATGCCGAGCGCGGCAGCGTGCAGGTATTCGGGCGCGAAGTCGCGACACTCTCGAGCAAGGAACTGTTCGCCATGCGCCGGCGCATGGGCATGTTGTTCCAGAACGGCGCGTTGCTGACCGACCTCGACGTGTACGAGAACGTCGCGTTTCCGCTGCGCGCGCACACCGACCTGCCGGAGTCGCTGGTGCGCCAATTGGTGCTGACGAAGCTGCATGCCGTCGGGCTGCGCGGCGCGGCGCGGCTCATGCCGTCGGAGCTGTCGGGCGGCATGGCGCGGCGCGTGGCCCTGGCCCGGGCCATCGTCATGGATCCCGACATCCTGATCTACGACGAGCCCTTCGTCGGGCTCGACCCGATTTCCATGGGCGTGATCTGCCGCCTGATCAAGCAGATGAACGAGGCGCTGGGCATCACCAGCATCGTGGTGTCGCACGACGTGCAGGAACTGGCGACCATCGCGCACGACAGCTTCCTGCTGTCGCAGGGCAGGGTGGTGGCCTCGGGTACGCCCGAGGAGTTGCACCACAGCGAGATCCCCGAGGTGCGGCAGTTCATGGAAGGCCTGGCCGACGGCCCGGTGCCGTTCCACTTCCCGGCCTCCGACTACCGCGCCGAGTTGTTGGGCGACGCCGAGGTTTCGCGATGAACGCCGCCACCGACTCGCTGCCGGTCATGGCCGTGCGCCGCGTGGGCGCGGTATCGCTGTTCTTCGTGCAGATCCTGGCGCGCATCGGTCCTGCGTTGACGCGTCCGGGCCTCATCGTGCGGCAGATCTACAACGCCGGCGCCCGCTCGCTGGTCATCATCATGTTGTCCGGCATGTTCGTCGGCATGGTGCTCGGCCTGCTGGGTTTCGATGTCTTCCAGCGCTTCGGCTCGGAGGACTACGTCGGCGTGCTCGCCGCGCTCGGCAATCTCAAGGTGCTGGGCCCGGTGTTGACGGCGCTGTTGTTCGCGGGCCGCGCCGGCACGTCGCTGACCTCGGAAATCGGGCTCATGAAGTCCACCGAGCAGCTCACGGCCATGCAGATGATGGCGGTGGACCCGGTGCGCTACGTGGTGGTGCCGCGCTTCCTCGGCGGTTTCATCGCCATGCCGTTGCTGGCCGCCACGTTCACGGTGATCGCGCTGTACGGCGCGCAGCTCATCGGCGTGCAGCAGATGGGCGTGGACGCGGGCGCCTACTGGTCGCAGACGCAGAATGCCGTGGACCTGCACGACGTCTGGGAAGGCGTGGTCAAGAGCCTGGTGTTCGGCGTCGCCGTCAATCTCGTGGCCGTGTACGAGGGTTACCACGCCGAGCCGACCCCGGAGGGTGTAGGACTGGCCACCACGCGCACCGTGGTGATCTCGTCCGTGCTCGTGCTGCTGTTGAACTACCTGCTGACGGCCGCGTTCCTAACTACGAAGTGATCGGAAAGCCATGAAAAACACACGCTCCCTGGAAATCGGAACCGGCCTGTTCGTGTTGCTGGGCTTCGCGGCGCTCGCGTTCCTGACCACGCAGCTGCCGGGCACGTCGCTCAAGCTCGGTGGCGGCCCGCCGACCTACGCGGTGACGGCCAAGTTCGACAACATCGGCGACCTCAAGGTGGGATCGCCGGTGACCATGGCGGGCGTGACCATCGGCCGGGTCGAATCCATCCGCTTCGATCCGAAGGACTTCAAGGCGGCCGTCGTGCTGCGTATCGAAAAGCAATACTCGGAGATACCCGAGGACAGCGACGCCAGCATCCAGACGGCGGGCCTGCTCGGCGGCAAGTACATCGGCATCGGCCCCGGTGGGTCTGAAACCTTCCTCCAGGATGGCGGTCAAATCGAATTCACGCAGTCGGCCATCGTGCTCGAGAGCCTGGTCAACAAATTCTTCGCCAACATGGCGAGCAAGGGTTCCGACGATCAGAAGAGCGATGCGCCGCCAGCGGAGGATGCACAGGAGCAGAAATGATGCAGTCAGTGAAGACACTCGTTCAGGTCGGGTTCATCGCCGGTTTGTTAGCCGCGGGCAGCGCGTTCGGCGCCGATCCGCAGGCGGCCGGCAAGCCCGCGTCGACGGCCGTCGACACCAGCGGCCCCTCGCAGCTCATCGAGAGCTCGGCGAACGTCATTCTCTCGGGCATCGATTCGCGCCGCGACGAGTTCCGCAAGGACCCGACCGGGCTGTACGAGCTGGTCGAGAACACTTTGCTGCCGCATTTCGACACGCCTTATGCCGCGCAGCTGGTGCTCGGCCAGCACTGGCGCAATGCCACGCCCGAGCAGCGCAAGCGCTTCGTCGAGGCGTTCTACAAGTCGCTGCTCTACACCTACGGCGATGCCATGGTCGATTTCACCGCGGATCGCCTCAAGGTGTTTCCGACGAAGGTGGGGCCGCAGGATACGCGCGCGACCGTGCGCACCGAGGTCAAGCGTTCCAACGGCACCAAGGTGGCCGTCAACTACACCATGCGCAAGGTCAACGGCGAGTGGAAGGCCTGGGACGTGGTCATCGACGGCATCAGCTACGTGAAGAGTTACCGCGAAGACTACGGCGCGGAAGTCGCGCAGAAGGGCCTGGACGCGGTCATCGCGCGCCTCGAGGCCAAGGCCGCGAGCGCCAGGGCCGCGAAAGTGAAGACAGGCTGAGCGCATGAAGAGGGAGGCGGCCAGGAACCTGCGCGTCGAGATCAGCGAGACTGCCCCGGGACGCCTCGCGGTGAAAGGCGAGCTCACGTTTGCCACCGCCCGTCACGCCCGTGAGCTCGGCGTGCTGATGCTCGAAGGCACCCGCGAGAATCCCATCGAAGTCGATTGTTCCGGCGTGACGCGCGGCGACAGCGCCGGTCTCGCCGTGTTGCTCGACTGGCTGGCATGGGGCAGGCGCCGTTCGCGCGCGGTGTCGCTGCAGAATCTGCCCGCGTCGCTGGTCGCGATCGCGCGGATCTCGGAAGTCGACGAACTGCTGACGGCTGCCGGCTAGCGCTGCAGCATCACGACAGGACGTGGCGCCCCAGCTGGCGTGCGCTGGAGACTCCGGTCAATGCCATCGATATCTCGAACTCGCGACGCATGATGTCGAGCGCCAGGATCACGCCGCTTTCACCGCGTGCCGACAGGCCGTAGAGGTAACTCCTGCCGACGAGACAGGCGTTGGCGCCCAGCGCCAGCGCCTTCAGCACGTCCTGGCCACAGCCGATGCCGCCGTCGAGCAGCACTTCGCATCGGCCCGCCACTGCCTCGACGACTCGCGGCAACGCGGAGATGGTCGAGTGGCTGCCGTCGAGCTGCCGGCCGCCGTGGTTGGAAACGACAATAGCGTCCGCGCCGATGTCGGCGGCCTGGCGCGCATCGGCAGGTTCGGTGATGCCCTTGAAGATCAGCTTGCCCGGCCAGCGCTCGCGCACCCAGGCGAGATCCCGCGCGGTCAGCGGACCGAGCTGGCTGCCCATCCACTCGGACAACTCCGCCGTGCCCTTGCGCGGGAAGAACGTGGAGAGGTTGCCGAAGGTGCGGCGCCGGCTGCGTAACACGCCGAACACCCAGCCGGGCCGGCGCGCGAAATCGCGCGCGCTGGCGAACGTGAGGCGTGGCGGTACCGCGAGGCCGTTCTTGGGATCGCGGCGGCGCAGCGCCTGCAGGGGCAGGTCGAGTGTCACGACGAGTGCGGCGCAGCGCGCCTCGAGTGCGCGCGCGATGAGCATCTCGTTGAAGGCGCGGTCGCGCATCACGTAGAGCTGGAACCACAGGGTGCCTTCGAACCCCGAGCGCACGTCCTCGATGGAACAGATGGACATGGTGCTGAGGCAGAAGGGCACGCCGGCGCGATGCGCGGCGCGCGCAGCCTGGATCTCGCCGTCGCGCCAGAACAGGCCGGTGAGGCCGGTGGGTGCGGGGCAGAGGGGCATCTTCCAGGGCTCGCCGAGCACGGTGACAGTCGTGTCGAGCTGCGACACGTCGACCAACACACGCTGTCTCAGCGAGATGGCACGAAAGTCGTCGCGGTTGCGCGCCCAGGTGAGCTCGTCGTACGAGCCGCGTTCGATGTAGTCGAACAGCGCGCGCGGCAGGCGCCGCTGCGCGAGAGCGCGCAGGTCGGCAATGCTGTTGACCACGATCATGGTGGTGTCAGAGAGGGATTGTCGGGATTACGCCGCCGCGCGGGAGGCGATGAGCGCGGTGCGCCGCTGCGTAACCCCGACAATCCCTCTCTGACACCACTTTTCGGGGTTAGGCGGAGGCGACGGGTTGGCGTTGGGTGCCGAGTTTTTCGATGCCGAGTTCCATGACGTCGCCGACGTCGAGGAAGATCGGGGTCGGCTTGATGCCCATGCCTACGCCGGGAGGTGTGCCGGTGGTGATGACGTCACCGGGATGCAAGCTCATGAACTGGCTGAGGTAGTGCACCAGGAACGCCGGCTTGAAGATCATGGTGCGCGTCGATCCGTTCTGCCGGCGCGTGCCGTTGACGTCCAGCCACATCGAGAGGTTCGCGGGATCGCCGACTTCGTCGGGCGTCACGAGCCAGGGCCCGATGGGCCCGAAGGTATCGCAACCCTTGCCCTTGTCCCACTGGCCGCCGCGTTCGAGCTGGAAGTGGCGCTCGGAAATGTCGTTGACCACGCAATAGCCGGCGACGTGCTTCGGCGCGTCGGCCTCGCTCACGTAGCGCGTCACGCTGCCGATGACCACGCCGAGCTCGACTTCCCAGTCCATCTTGAGCGAGCCGCGGGGCTTCAGCACGGTGTCGTTGGGGCCGACGATGCAGCTCGTGGCCTTCATGAACACGATGGGCTCGGCCGGGATCCTGGCGCCGGTCTCGGCGGCGTGGTCGGCGTAGTTGAGGCCGATGGCAATGAACTTGCCCACGCCCGCGACGCAGGCACCGAGGCGAGCACCGGCGGGCGCCCTGGGTAGTTTGGCGGCATCCAGCGCCGCCAGCTTCTTCAGCGAGTCCGGTGAGAGCGCGGCGCCGGCGACATCGGGGATGACACCCGAAAGATCCGAAATGCTGCCATCCGCATTGACGAGGCCGGGGCGCTCCGCGCCCGCGGCACCAAAACGTACGAGTTTCAATGGCGTCTCCGAAAGATCAGGCTGCCGGCAGGCAGGCGGGTCCGATGGGTTCGAATTGTTTGTAGGTCAGGATGAATTCCTGGTGGCCGAGCGCCTCGGACTTCGAGGGCTCGCCGGCCGCGACGCGCTGCACGAGACCGTAGATCTCGCGGCCCACGTCATCGAGCCCGGCGCCGTGCAGGATGCGTCCGGCGTTCACGTCCATGTCATCGGCCATGCGCTCGTAGGTGTCGGGGTTGGCGCAGACCTTGATGACGGGCGAAATGGCCGAGCCCACCACCGAGCCACGGCCGGTGGTGAAGAGAATGAGATGCGAGCCGCAGGCGATGAGCTCGACGATCTCTGCATTGTCGGAGATGTTCGGAAAACCGAAGCGCGGTTCGCCGTCCGGGACCACGTCGAGCAGGTACAGCCCGCCGCGCGGCGGTATGTCCCCCGGCTTGATCAAGCCCGAGATCGGCGACGAGCCGGACTTGGAGTACGCGCCCATGGACTTCTCCTCGAGCGTGGTGAGCCCGCCCTCGGCATTTCCGGGCGCGAAGCTGCCGTAACCCATGATGCGGTAGTAGTTGGCCGCCTTGCCGACGCAGGCCTCGATTTCGCGCCCGAGTTCGGGTGTCACGGCACGCGAAGCCATGATGCGTTCGCAGCCGATGAGCTCGCCGGTCTCTTCGAAGATGCAGGCCGCGTCGTTCTCGATGAGCCAGTCGAAGCAGCGGCCCACGGCCGGGTTCGCGGTGATGCCGCTGGTGCCATCGGAGCCGCCGCACACCGTGCCGACCACGAGCTCGTTCACCACCATGGGTACCGTCTGCTGCTGCGTGATCCGGGCGCGCATCTTCTTCACGGCCTCGATGCCGGCATTCAGCGTGCGCGTGGTGCCGCCGGCCTGCTGGATGACCAGCAGGTCCACCGGCCGGCCGCTGGCATGGACGTGCCGGCGGAGTTCCTCGCGATTGAAACTCTCGCAACCCAGCGACACCAGCAGCACCGCGCCGACGTTCGGATGCGTGCACAGGCGCTTCATCATTTCGAGCGCGTACTTGTTCGGGTAACAGCCCGGAAAGCCGATCAGATGCACGTCGTCGAAACCCGAGCGCTGCACGATCATGCGCGAGACGTGGTGCGCGCACTCGACGAGATAGGCCACCGCGACGACGTTGCGGATGCCCTTGCGGCCGTCCTTGCGCAGATAGCCGCGCATCGCGGTATTCGAGGCAGGGGTCATCAATGTCCGTCCGTTCCTTCGCGCGTGGTCGAGGGAATGTAATCGCTGCGCAGGTTGTGCATGTGGACGTGTTCTCCGCGTGACACGCCCGTCTTCATCGATCCGATGGGAGCACCGTACTTGAGGACGCGTTCGTTGGCTGCAAGAGCACGCCTCGCGAGCTTGTGGCCCAGCTCCACCGCAGCCGGGATCACGAAGCTTTCACCGTCGAGCTCCACGCGTTCCCCGGCGGCGATGTCGCGCCTCGCCACCAGGATATTGTCGTCGGGATGCAGCAGCAGCAATGGCGGCAGTTTGCCGCTCCCGGTTCCGTTTCCAGTCATCTCGTGTCCCCGGTGGCATTCTAGCTACGGGGCGGGGTCTCGGGAGGTGCTTCCTGGGGGTTCGGGGGCGTGGTCACGGGTGCTGCGGGCTGGCCGGCTTCGGGGGCGGCTTCGGGCCCGGCCTCCGTGGCGGCTTCGGGGGTCGCCCCGGTGGCAGCGTCCGGTACGGCCGCTTCACCCGGCGGTGCCTCGGGCTGCTGCTCCGGCGCGGTTTCGTCCGGAGGCATGTCCTCCTCGATGCCCTGCTCGAGCTCGAGGGACGGGTCTTCGACATTGCCGTCGGTGACCTGGAACTCGCGCCGCTGCAGCCAGGCATTGCGAATGAAGGCGTAGCGGTCGTAGCTGCGGTCGATCTGCTCGTCCAGGTCGAGCAGCTCGGCGCGCGTGTCGAGCAGGCTCACGAGCCGGATCCAGATGCGCGTGCTGTCGTCCTCGAGATAGGTCACCGGGTAGGTGAACTGGTCCACCAGTTTTCCGAAGGTGTCACGCGTGGTGGACGGCCCCAGGAAGGGCAGCACCAGGTAGGGGCCCGATTTCATGCCCCACTTGCCGAAGGTCTGGCCAAAGTCTTCGTCGTTGTACTCGAGTCCTGCCTTGGAGGCGGCGTCGTAGAGACCGCCGATGCCGAAGGTGGTGTTGAGCAGGAAGCGGGCCGAATCGTTTCCGGCCTGCTTCATCTTTCCCTGCAGGACGTCGTTGACGATGGTGTTCAGCGTGTTGAGGTTGTTGAACACGTTGCTGATGCCGGTGCGCACGAAGCGCGGCGTCACCTTGACGTACGCCTTGGCCACCGGCCTGGCGACCGCGCGGTCGATGGCGTCGTTGAAGGCGTGCGTGCTGCGGTTCATCCGCTCCCAGGGGTCGCGGGGATCGGGTTTGCCCGAGGGCAGCGTTGCACAACCGGTCAGCGCCAGACCGGCGAGAAGTATCGCCAGGGATTTCATCGCGGAATTGTACCAGTGCGGTCCTGGGCCGAGAGTTGCGGTTCCCGGGATTGCTGCTGCTTGGGCGGCGGGCGTTTCTTGCGGTCCGCGAACAGTACTTCACGCACCTCGTCGAGGCGTGCCTGGAAGCGGCTGCGCTGCACGGCCGTGATGTTGGGTACCGCCAGGGCCATCTCCAGCTGGGCCACGGACAGGGGCAGGTTGCCGGTGGAGATGTGGTACTCGCTCATGTAATACGCCGCGTCGGCGTTGTCGCCCGCGGTGCTCGCGGCCAGGGCGGTGAAGCGGATCTGCGCCGGCGTCGGGGCGACGTTGTTGAAGAGATCCAGCAGCACGGCATGCGCCGTCTTGGCCTGTCCCGCCTTGAGCAGCGCCTCGGCGTAGCGCATGGTCAGCGGAATGTTGCGCGGTGACAGCGTGAGCGCGCGCCGGAAGGTGTCCAGCGCCTCGTCGGTGGCGCCGGCGGCCATGAGCGCCTGGCCGAGCGTCGACTGCAGCATCGGCACCTGCGGGTAGGCGCGCGCCAGCTCGGTCAGCGTGTCGAGCGCGGCCGGCGGGCTCCCGGCCTGGTAGTTAGCCAGCGCCTCGCCGTAGCGTTCGCCGACGGTCTGCGCCTGCTGGTCGCGGCGGTCGGCGTAATAACGCCGCACGTTGTCCTCCGGGCTGGCGGTGAGCACGCGCAGCCGCTCGCGGGTCAGCGAATAACTCACGCTCTCGGGAACCTGCCTGATGTCCTTGAACTGCGCCGCGCGCGAACGCGATTCGGCGATGCGGTTGGTGGTCACCGGGTGCGACTGCAGGATCTCGGGCAGCAGGTTGCGGTTGCCGGCCGAGAGGCTGGTGCGGCGGCCCATGGTCTCGAAGAAATCGGGCATGCCGTACGGATCGAAGCCCGCCGCGGCGAGGAATCCCATGCCAACGCGGTCCGCCTCGTTCTCGTTGGCGCGCGTGAAATTGATCTGCTGCTGCATGGCCGCGCCCTGGGCCATGGAGATGCCGCCCATCGCCGCGTCGCTGGAGCCGGTGGCCGCGCCGAGCAGGATGGAGGCGAGGATCGCGGCCATGGTCGCGATGCTCTGCCGGCCCTGCGAGCGCACGCGCCGCGCGATGTGCCGCTGCGTGACGTGCGCGATTTCGTGCGCCAGCACGCCGGCGAGCTGCGCCTCGTTGCGCGTGGCGAGCACCAGCCCGTAGTTCACGCCGATGAATCCGCCCGGCAGCGCGAAGGCATTGATGGTGTCGTCGCGCACGAAGAAGAACTGGAAGCGTTGCGCGGAATCGCCCGTGGCCTGCGCCACGATGCGCGAGCCGAGCGCCTGCAGGTACTCGGTGGACTCCGGGTCGTCGATGACCTGGCCTTCGTCGCGCAGCTGGCGGACGATCTGCAGGCCGATGCGGTACTCGTCGTCGAGGGACAACACCGACGAGGCCGGGCTGCCGATGTCGGGCAGGTCGCTGCCGACATCCTGCGCCCAGGACCGGGACGGCAGGGCCAGCATCGCGACCACGACGCCGATCAGCAGGTTCCTCAGGATCTCTCGTGCGGATTGGAGCATCTGGGCTTGGACCATCGCGCTTGCACCAGAGTTCGATGCCGGCCGCTCAGAGCGTGTCCGAGGCGAAATCCGCCAGCCGGGAGCGCTCGCCGCGCACCAGCGTGATGTGACCGGAATGCGCCCAGCCGCGGAACCGGTTGACGACGTAGGTCAGGCCGGAAGTGGTCTCGGTGAGATAGGGGGTGTCGATCTGCGCGATGTTGCCCAGGCAGACGATCTTGGTTCCCGGCCCCGCGCGCGTGACCAGCGCCTTCATCTGCTTGGGCGTGAGGTTCTGTGCCTCGTCGAGGATCACGAAGCGGTTGAGGAAGGTGCGGCCGCGCATGAAATTCAGCGAGCGGATCTTGATGCGATTGCGCAGCAGGTCGTTGGTCGCGGCGCGGCCCCAGTTGCCGCCTTCGCCGCTGCGCGTCAGGACCTCGAGGTTGTCCATGAGCGCGCCCATCCACGGCTCCATCTTCTCTTCCTCGGTGCCGGGCAGGAAACCGATGTCCTCGCCGAGCGGGATCGTGACGCGCGTCATGATGATCTCGACGAAGCGGTTGGATTCCAGCGTCTGCATGAGGCCGGCGGCGAGCGTGAGCAGGGTCTTGCCCGTGCCTGCGGGCCCGAGGATGGTCACGAAGTCGATCTCGGGATCCATGAGCAGGTTGAGCGCGAAGTTCTGCTCGCGGTTGCGCGCGTTCACGCCCCAGACGCTGTGCCGCTCGGTGCGGTAGTCGCGCGCCAGCTCGAGCGTGGCCTTGCCGCCCTCGATGCGCCGCACGATGGCGTCGATGCCCGAGGGTGAATCCTCGTGCACGAACTGGTTGACCTGCAGGTCGGTCACCGCCGGGCCGGAGATCTCGTAGAAGGTGCGCTCGGCTTCCTTCCAGGAGCGCATGTCCTTGCCGTGCGATTCCCAGAAGTTGGCCGGCAGGGCGGTGAGCCCGGTGTACAGGACGTCGGCGTCCTCGATGGTCTTGTCGCTGTAGTAGTCCTCGGCGTGGACGCCGACCACCGCCGCCTTGATGCGCAGGTTGATGTCCTTCGACACCAGCGTGACCCGCGCCTCGTGGTGCAGCGCCTGCAGCGCCAGGGTCTGCGACAGGATGGCGTTGTCGGCGCCGTGCCCTGGTAGATAGTCCGGCAGCGCGGAGGACAGCTGTCGCGTCTGGAAGAACAGGCGGCCGGTGCCGCCGGTCCTGCCCGCGCCCGAGGCGGGTTCGCCGGCACCCAGGCCCTGCGCCGGGGGCAGGGGCAGGCCCGCGTCGATCTGGTCCTTGCTCGCCTCGCGCATCAGGTCGTCGAGGAAGCGGCTCACCTGGCGCACGTTGCGCGAGGCTTCCGACAGGCCCTTCTTGTTGGCGTCGAGCTCCTCGAGCACCACCATGGGTAGATAGACGTCGTGCTCCTGGAACCGGAAGATCGAGGTCGGGTCGTGCATCAGCACGTTGGTGTCGAGCACGAACAGCCGGCGCTGTTCCTTGGCCGGCCTGCCGGCGGTGCGCTTGGCGGCGGTCACAGCTTTCCGGCCGCTTCGAGGACTTCGGCGGCGTGGCCGTTGACGCGCACCTTGCGCCATTCGCGGGCCAGCTTGCCGTCGACGTCGAACAGGAACGTGCTGCGCTCTATGCCCATGAATTTTCTTCCGTACAGGGATTTTTCCCGGATCACGTCGAACAGCCGGCACACCTTCCCGTCCTCGTCGGACAGCAGCTCGAAGGGGAATTTCTCCTTCGTGCGGAATTTCGCCTGCCGTTCGCAGCTGTCCCTGGAGATGCCCAGCACCGTGGTCTTCGCGCGCTTGAAGGCCGCGTGCAGGTCGCGGAAGTCCTGGCCCTCGAGCGTACATCCCGGCGTCATCGCCTTGGGATAGAAGAAGAGCACGAGTTTGCCGCCGGCTGCATCGGACGATTTCCAGGTGCTGCCGTCCGAGCGCGGCAGCGCGAAGGCAGGGAGCTTCTTTCCAACCGCGATCATTACGACTTGACGGGCTCCAGGATGGCGTCGAGGTTTTGCGCGTCGCAATAGTCCATGAACTCCTCGCGCAGGTGCGCGAGCTGCAGGCGCTTGGGTACGTTGATGATCATCTGCACGGCGAACATCTGCGCGCCGGTGTGCGCCGCGGGGTAGGTGCGCGTGGAGACCTCGGCGATGTCGATGCCGCGGCTGGCGCAGAAGCCGGACAGGCCCGCAACGATACCGGACTGGTCCAGGCACACCACGTCGATGGAATATGGCAACAGTTCCGTGCGCGGCGCGCGCGGCTCGGTGCGCTTCATGTGCAGCGACAGCCCGGTGGTCTCGCCGAGGCGCTGCAGTTCGCTCTCCAGCTTCGCGAGCGAGTGCCAGTTGCCGGACACCAGCACCAGCATGGCGAATTCGTTGCCCAGGCTGGCCATGCGGCTCTCGCTGATGGACCCGCCGCAGTCTGAAATCACTCGGGTCAGGTCGTGAACCATTCCGGTTCGATCGCTGCCAATGGCGGATACGGCGAGGTGCTGCTTCATCTGCCGGCGAGTGTACCCCAGCCTTGCGGAGGCGAGGGGGTGCCCTTACCATGCCCGACCGTTCAAAACGACCCTCGGATTCAACGCATGTTCGCCGGCAGCCTGGTGGCGCTCGTGACCCCGATGCAGCCCACAGGCGGCATCGACTACGACGCCTGGACTCGACTCCTCGAGTTTCATCTCGCCAATGGCACCTCGGGAATTGTCGTGGCCGGATCGACCGGTGAGTCGGCCTCCGTCAGCGACGACGAGATCGGCAAACTCCTGCTGCAGGCGCGCAAGGTCATCGGCCGCCGTGCCGCGCTGATCGCGAACACCGGCACCAGCGACACCGCGAGTTCCTGCGCCCGTGCGCGGCATTTCTCCGCGGCCGGTTTCGACATCGACGCCTTGCTGGTGGCGACACCGGCCTACGTTCGACCGACGCAGGAAGGACTGTTCCGGCACTACGCTGCGATCGCCGATGCCTCGCGGGTTCCCGTGCTGCTGTACAACGTGCCGAGCCGCACGGCCGTCGACCTGTCGCCGCCGACGGTGGCGCGCCTGTCGCGCGTGCCGCGCATCGTGGGCATCAAGGAAGCGGTGGGTGAGATTGCGCGCGTGCGCGAACTCGTGGGCAGCTGCGCGGAAGGTTTCAAGGTCCTGAGCGGCGACGATCTCACGGCGCGCGAGGTCATCGGCGTCGGCGCGAGCGGCATCATCTCCGTGACCGCCAACGTCGCGCCGCGGGCGATGGCCGACATGGTGGCCGCCGCCCTGCGCGGCGATCGCGCCGGGGCGACCCAGATCGACCAGCGCCTGGTGGCGCTGCATCGGAACCTGTTCGTCGAATCGAATCCCATCCCGGTGAAATGGGCGCTGGCCCGCATGGGCCTCATCGGCGGTACGCTGCGGCTGCCGCTCACCGAGTTGTCGGCCGAGTACCATGCCGCCGTGAGCGAAGCGCTGTTCGCGGCCGGCATCCCGGTCGCGCCGGTGAACTCCTGAAGTCTGAAAAGGTCGCACGATCTATGCGAATTGCCCCAGCTGTCCTGGCCATCGTCCTCGGCGTTGCCCTGTTGTCGGGATGCAAAAGCCGGCTCGTGAGCTGCAATGCCACCGACAAGGACTACGCCGGCGCGGAGGAAGTCCCGCCGCTGCAGGCGCCGCCGGGGCTGGACAAGCCGGATACCCGGAATGCCCTGAAGATTCCGCCCCTGAACACCCCCGAGCGCCCCCGCGGCAAGGACGAACCCTGCCTGGACGCTCCGCCGCCGTTCGCCACGACGCCCAAGGCCGCGGAACCGCAGAAGCCTCAGTAACAAGTTGTTATCATTGCGCCCCCGTGAAGTCCTGCGGATTCAAGGGAAGCAGCGGGTTGCGGACAGGTGGCCGAGCGGTCGAAGGCGCTTGCTTGGAAAGCAAGTAACATCTAACCGGTGTTCCAGGGTTCGAATCCCTGCCTGTCCGCCAATTCTTTACCATGGCAGTCCGTATCGGCTCCTTCGCGACGACTAGTTGTAAACCCCGTCAGGCCCGGAAGGGAGCAGCGGTAGCTTCGATGTCGGGCGCCGAAGTCCGGCTGGTGCGGGCTGCCTCCAAAGGACTTCCCGGAGGATCTTGCCGATGAGCTATCTCGCGCTCGCGAGGAAATGGCGGCCACGCACATTCGCGGAACTCGTTGGGCAGGAGCACGTGCGCGTCGCGCTCGGCAACGCGCTCACCCAGAACCGCGTGCACCACGCCTTCCTGTTCACCGGGACGCGCGGCGTGGGCAAGACCACCATCGCGCGCATCCTCGCCAAGTGCCTCAACTGCGAGACCGGCGTGACCGCGACGCCCTGCGGCAAGTGCGCTGCCTGCCGCGAGATCGACGAAGGCCGCTTCGTCGACCTCATCGAAGTCGACGCGGCCTCGCGCACCAAGGTCGACGACACGCGCGAACTGCTCGAGAACGTGCAGTACTCGCCGACCCGCGGCCGCTACAAGGTCTACCTCGTCGACGAAGTGCACATGTTGTCGACGCACTCCTTCAACGCACTGCTCAAGACGCTCGAAGAGCCGCCGCCGCACGTCAAGTTCCTGCTGGCCACCACGGACCCGCAGAAGCTGCCGGTCACGGTGCTATCGCGCTGCCTGCAGTTCAACCTCAAGCGCCTGCCGATCACGCTGATCGGCGAGCACCTGGGCAAGGTGCTGGAAGCGGAGCAGATCGCGGCCGAGCCTGCGGCCATCCGCCTGGTCGCGCAGGCCGCCGACGGCAGCATGCGCGACGCGCTGTCGCTGCTCGACCAGCTCATCGCCTTCGGCGGCGGCAAGGTCGAAGAGGCCAGTGCCCGCGCCATGCTCGGCACCATCGACCGCGCGCACGTGGTGCCGCTGATGCGCGCACTGGCCGCCGCGGATTCCGCCCGGATGCTCGAGATCAGCGACGGGCTCGAGGAGTTCGCGCCGGACTACGGCCAGTTGCTCGACGAGATCGCCGCGTTGCTGACGCGCGTGGCCCTGCGGCAGATCGTGCCGGACTACGAGGGCGACGAGTTGTTCGATCCCGCGGTGGTCGCGGAACTCGCGTCAGCCATCGGCAGCGAAGACGTGCAGCTCTATTACCAGACGGCGATCCTCGGGCGGCGCGACCTGGCGCTGGCCCCGGATCCGCGCAGCGGATTCCAGATGACGCTGGTGCGCATGCTGGCATTCCGTCCCGCCGGAGGTGCGACTGCTTCGGCCGGCGCCACGGGGACGCGTGCCGCCGGTGCAGTACCGGCGTCGACGGGCAGCGCCCCGATAGTCCGGCCGTCGTCGGCCGGGCCCATCGATCCGGTACAGTGGGCACGTGTCATCGGTGACCTCGACGTCACCGGCGCCGCGCGCCAGCTCGCGAGCAATTGCGCACTGCTCGAGCATCGCGGCAACGTGCTGCGGCTGGCCATCGATCCGAAAGTGCCGCGCACGCCGCCGCAGGTGGAAAGGCTCGCGCAGGCGCTGGCCAAGTACCTGGGTGTGCCCGCGGTGAAACTCGAGTTCGCGGATGGCGCGCCGCCGGTCGAGACGCCCAGCCAGCACGGCGAGCGGCGCAGCGCGGAGGCGCTCGATGCCGCGCGCCGCGCACTCGAGGAAGATCCGACGGTGCGCGAAATGAAATCGCGCTTCGGCGCAACGCTGCATCCGGAATCGGTGCGGCCCACGGAACAATGAGGAGACGATGATGCGTGGTGGCGGAAACATGATGAAGCAGGCCATGGCGCTGCAGGCCAACATGAAGAAGGCCCAGGACGAGATCGCCGCCATGGAAATCGTCGGCGAGTCGGGTGGCGGCATGGTCAAGGTGACCATGAATGGCAAGCACGAGGTGAAACGCGTGCAGATCGAGCCGCAGGTGGTCTCGGAAGACCGCGAGATGCTCGAGGACCTGATCGCCGCGGCGTTCAACGACGCCGTCAACAAGGCCGACGCCGCGTCCCAGGCGCGCATGTCGAGCGTGATGTCTGGCGTCAACCTGCCGCCCGGCTTCAAGCTGCCTTTCTAGAAAACAGATGCAGCACGCCGCACCGCTGGCCCGGCTAATCGACGCGCTGCGTGCGCTGCCTGGAGTCGGCCCGAAGACCGCCCAGCGCATGGCCTTCCACCTGCTGCAGGGCGGGCGCGACGGCGCGCGCACCCTGGCGACGGCACTGACCGAAGGGCTCGCGTCCATCCACCGTTGCAGGCGCTGCCGCATGCTCACCGACGGCGAATTGTGTTCGATCTGCGCCGCGCCCGGCCGCGACACCGCATTGTTGTGCGTGGTCGAATCACCCGCCGACGTAGTCGCGGTGGAGCTCTCGGGCAGTTACCGCGGACGCTATTTCGTGCTGCATGGGCATCTCTCACCGCTCGACGGCGTCGGGCCCGAGCAGATCGGCGCGCGCGAATTCGAAGCGCTGCTCGACTCGGGCGAGGTGCGCGAAGTCATCCTCGCCACCAACCCCACGGTCGAAGGTGAAGCCACCGCGCATTTCCTCGGCGAGCGCGCGGCCGCGCGCAAGATCCAGGCTAGCCGCATCGCGCACGGCGTGCCCATCGGGGGCGAGCTCGAATACGTGGACGGCGGCACGCTTGCACACGCACTGGCGGGGCGGCACTCGGTCTGAAGAGACTCGGGCTGGCGATCGTTGCGCGGCGGTCTCGGGCCGTCAGCTCCGCCGATGGCGCGGCCCCGGCCCGCGGGCCTCGACGAGATCCGAATACAGTCGCCGCAGCCGGCGGTAACTCTCATAACGGCGCGCCGATACTTCGCCGGTTTCCACGGCCTGGATCAACGCGCAGCCCGGCTCCTGCATGTGCCGGCAATCGAGGAACCGGCAGCCCGGGGCGAGCCGCATGGCCTCGGGGAAGCCCAGCGTTTTCGCATCGAGATGGTCGATGGCCGGCGCGAAATCGCGCACGCCGGGGGAATCGATGAGCGTGCCGCCGCAACGCAGGGCGTAGGCGCGCGACGCGGTGGTGGTGTGCCGGCCTTCCTCTTCGCGCATGAGCTCGCCGGTCTGCACTTCGGCGTCCGGCAGCAGCGCGCTGACCAGCGAGGATTTGCCCACGCCCGACTGCCCGACCAGCACGCTCACCGAATTCGCGAGCAGTCCCTCGAGCTCCGCGAGGCCGCTGCCGGACTTCGCCGAGCAGGCGACGTGGCGATACCCCGCCTTGCCGAAGGCCTCGAGTTCCGCCGCGTCGACGGCATCGCCGAGATCCGCCTTGTTCACCGCGATCGCGCCGCGCAGTCCCGCGGACGTGGCCGCGCACAGGTAGCGATCGACGATGAAGAAATCCGGCTGCGGCAGCGGCGCGACCACGACGACCAGCTGGGTGATGTTGGCGACCACGGCTTCGCTGGCGCCGCGCAGGTTCGCTCGTGCGAGCAGGGTGCGACGGGGCAGGACCTCGACGACCAGCACTTCGTCATGCGCGCGATCGAACTCGCAGCGCACGCGATCGCCGCAGACGATGTTCAGCTTGCGCCCCGACGGCCGTGCGCGGCGCTGCCCGCCGGCCGCATCGCGCACCAGCAGGTGACGGCCGAAGGAAGCGATGACTTCCGCGTCGAATTCGTCGGCACTGGTCATTCGTGTAGTATCGCGTCATTCCATATGCCGAGCAGCGACTATCTGGTCTGGATAGATCTCGAGATGACGGGACTCAAGCCCGACACCGACGTGATCATCGAAATGGCCACCATCGTCACCGACGCCAACCTCAACACCGTCGCCGAGGGGCCGGTCATCGCGATCCACCAGCCGGACGAGGTGCTGGACGCCATGGACGACTGGAACAAGCGCACCCACGGCGCCTCCGGGCTGCTCACGCGCGTGCGCGAGAGCAAGTACACCATGGCCAGCGCCGAGCAACGCACGCTCGAGGTCCTCAGGGTGCTGGTGGAGCCGAATTCCTCGCCGATGTGCGGCAACAGTATCTGCCAGGACCGCCGTTTCCTCGCGCGCCACATGCCCACGCTCGAGAAGTTCTTCCACTACCGCAACCTCGACGTGAGCACGGTGAAGGAACTGGCGCGCCGCTGGGCGCCGGGCATCATCCCGGGCTTTTCCAAGCAGGGCACGCACAAGGCGCTGGACGACATCCAGGAATCGATCCGCGAGCTCGCGTACTACCGCCAGCACTTCTTCGCGCCGGCCTGTTCACGGCCGTGAACCTGCGTATCCCCGATTTCGCCGACGTGGTGGCCGCGGCCTCGCGCGTGGGACCGCACGTGGTGCGCACGCCGGTGATGCACTCGGCGGCCTTCGATGCCCGCGCCGGGCGCCAGGTGTTCTTCAAGTGCGAGAACCTGCAGACCGGCGGCGCATTCAAGTACCGCGGCGCCATGAACGTGATGCTGCAGCTCGACCCCGCGCGCACGCCGCGCGTCATCACGCATTCATCGGGCAACCACGGCAATGCGCTGGCGCTGGCGGCGCGCGCCCGCGGCATCGAGGCCATCGTGATCGTGCCGCGCGATTCGGCGCGCTCCAAGATCGCGGCGATCCAGGCGGCCGGTGCGCGCGTCGAGCTCTGCGAGCCGGGCCTGCCGGCGCGTGAAAAACGCCTGGCGGAAATACTGGCGCAGGAACCCGCCGAGCTCGTGCACCCCTTCGACGACGACCGGATCATCGCGGGGCAGGGCACCGCGGCACTCGAAATGCTGACCGAGGTGTCCGGCCTCGACGTGATCAGCACGCCGGTCGGCGGCGGCGGACTCATCGGCGGTACGGCACTCGCGGCCAAGGCGATGTCGCCGGGCATCCGCGTGGTCGGCGCCGAGCCGGCACAGGCGGACGATGCCTTCCAGTCCTGGCGCAGCGGCAAGCGCTGCGCAGTAAACGCGCCGCAGACCATCGCCGACGGCCTGCGCGGGTCCATCGGCGTGCGCAATTTCGAGCTGCTGCGCAGCCACGTGGACGAAGTCGTGACGGTCGGCGAGGCGGAAATCGTCGCGGCCATGCGCGTGGTGCTCGACGACTTGAAGCTGCTCATCGAGCCATCCTCGGCCGTGCCGGTGGCCGCGGCACTCGCGGGCCGCCTGGGTGCCCCGGGCGCGCGCGTTGGCATCGTGCTGTCGGGCGGAAACGTGGACCTGGGGCTCTGCCCCTTCCTGCGAGGCGATTGTCCAGAAACGTAAAAAATACTTTACATCCACCTTCCTCGAGATGTAATGTATACCTTACATCTCGGAGGTTCGTGTATGTGGTCATCTCGGCGTATCTGGGCGGTCCTGCTCGGTTTGGCGGTCGTCTCCTTCATCGGCGACCTTTTCGGCCCTGCCGGGCGCTGGTGGGGCGTGGACATTGGTGCCACGGCGGCGGCGGTGTTCCACCTGGCGCTGATCGGCTCGGCGATCCTGGTCGGGATCAGGCGACGCGACGTGCTCCCGGAGACCTGGTCATTGGCGGAGGGGAGAGCCTGGTTGGGCCTGGCCTTCATGACCATGATCCTGCTGGCCTTCGCCAAGCTGCTCTGGAACCTGTGGCTGCTGCCTGAAGTACCGACGCGTCTGTCAGACGTGCCCGCGGGGCATTTCCTGCGCGAGCTGGTGCTGATCTACATCGTCTGGCTGGTGATTTCGCAGCTGCTGGGCCGCGGCGCCGGCCCCGTCGAACTCGACGAGCGCGACCTGCGCATGCAGGTCCGGGCCAACCGCGTGGGCGACTGGGCGCTGATCGCGGCGATTTTCCAGTGCATCATGGTGCTCGCGCTGTTTCCCGCGGTGCTGCTGCAGTGGTGGCTCGCGCCGCTGATCCTCGCCCACGCGCTGATCGGCTTCCTCATCATCAGGTCGCTGGTGGAACACGTCGCGCTGGTGGCCGGCTACGCGTGGGCGCGGCGATGAGCGACGTCGTCATCAGCAACCGGATTCGCGCCCTGCGCCAGGCGCGCGGGGTGACCCAGGAACAGCTGGCGGCGGCGTGCACGGTGACTCGCCAGACCATCATCGCGCTCGAAGCGGGCAAGTATTCACCGTCGCTGGAACTCGCATTCAAACTCGCATTCGCACTCGAGCGCAACCTCGAAGACGTTTTTCAATGCGAGCAAAAAAAATAGCGGCGCGCGAACTGCATCACGCCCGATTGGCTTGAGATTTGCGTCTTGAATCATCGTCTTGGTCCGTTATATTCGGGACAGATGATCAGTGACACGTTATCCATCGTCTCCTGGCGCTCGCGGCCGCGCAGTTTCGTCGCGCTGATGTCGCTGTACGAGAGCAATTACCTGCGGCTCGCGTCGCTGGCCGGCGACCTGCGCCGCCTGCCGGATACCTGCGTGTCGCGCGTGCCCGACGACTGTGACCTGCGTCTCAGCGTCACCGAGCGATCGCCCTACACGACGAGCTTCGATCTCACCTACCTGTTCGCGGCGGAGTCCGGCATCACTACCTACCCGGACATGCGGGTGCGCATCTACCACGATGCGCGGCTGGTCGAGGCGCAGGAATGGGCGACGCAGCACGACCACGAAGCCCTGCGGCGCCTGCGCGGCGTGGCGGAGCGTGAACTGGATCAGCGTTGGGCCCGCAATACGATGTTAAATAAGTGGCTGGAGTACTGCATCGATCGCGGCCACGGGTTTCGCGCCTCATGAACCCGCTCCGCGCAGGGGTCTATGAAAGCGTTGAAGCCGTTCGGCCTGTTCGGCGGTAACGAATCCACCACTGCAGACACGCCCGAAGACGGGCGTGTCGTCGAGCTTTTCCGCAGCCGGGCCGAACTGCGCAAGCAACACGAAGAGCTGGGACAGGAGCTGCAGCGCCTGCGCGACCGCCTCAAGCAGCAGGAAGCGGCCACGGTCCGCACCCAGGAAATGTACGCGGCGCTCGAATCGCGCCTCGAGTCGGCCGACACCGGGCTGTCCACCCTGGTCTTCTATCACCTGCGCGCCTTGTGGGGCGACGGGCGCGAGATCATCGCCGCGCTGGTCCAGGACCTGGCGGCCAAGCAGGACGAACGCGAGCGCAAGGCCTTCGCGCTCGAGGGCAACCGCCGTCAGTTCCAGTTGCGCAAGGACAGCGAGCAGCAGCTGCGCCAGGCGGAATCCCAGATCGTCGCCGCGCGCCAGGAGCTCGCGGCGCTGGATGCGCGCATCGCGAAACTCGACAAGTGGTGGCATCGCTGGGAGCGGCCGAAGGTCGCGGCGCAGCGGCCCGCGCTGCAGGCCGCGCTGGAGGCGGCGGAGCGTGCACTGCAGGGCGCACGTGCGCGCTGCGAGCAGGTCGAGAAGGCCGGCGCGGGGGATTTTCCCGGCATCTCCGTCGAGGCGAAACGCGCCATCAACATCGCCGCGATTGCCTGCGCCGAAGTGCTGTGCCTGCGCCTGGCACGCACCAACATGGTGGCCGCGGCGCGCACCGCGATGTCGCGGCGCGAACCCAGCGAACACTACGGCGATCTCGCCGCCTGCGTGTCCATCATGAGCGACATCGTGAAGGCGCGTAACCTGCTCAAGCAGCGTGCCGGCCTCACGCAGGAAGTCGCGCAACGCAGCGAACGCCTGCGCGGCTCGGCTACCTACCTCGGTGAATTCGAGACCGTGCCCATCCCCGAATCGTGCGCGGTGTCGGAAGGCGACGTGCTCGCGCACGGCTCGCAGGGCGTGAGCGCGGCCAAACTACCGAACGTGCTGGCCGAGGATACCTGGGACCTGTTCAAGGTCCTGTTGCGTTGACCGTTGCCGCCCCGGGCGCCGTCTCCACGACGCGCGTGCGCCGCATGAAGCGCTTGACCCGCTCGGCGCCATTGTCTATCCACACGTAGAACGCCGGCACCACGAACAGCGACATGACCGCGCCGGCCATCAGCCCGCCCATGATGGAGCGGGCCATGGGCGCGTACGATGGCCCGCCACCGCCCACCGCCAGTGAAGCGTCGCCGGCCGCGAGCGGCAGCAGCCCGAGGGAA
This sequence comes from Steroidobacteraceae bacterium, assembly GCA_036274075.1. Lineage (GTDB taxonomy): Bacteria > Pseudomonadota > Gammaproteobacteria > Steroidobacterales > Steroidobacteraceae > CADEED01. The sequence continues at coordinate 52,074 of DASUGK010000013.1, forward strand.
GCGGTCAGCGTCGTCATGAGGATGGGGCGCAGCCGGTCCCGGCCGGCCTGCACGATGGCCGCCATGCGTTCCATGCCGGCATTGCGCAACTCGTTGATGTGCGCCACCAGCACGATGCCGATGTTCACCACCACGCCGATCAGGATCTGCACGCCGATGAAGGCCATCAGCGTGATCGTGGTGCGCGTGACGAACAGCAGCCAGATCACCCCCACGATGGCCATGAAGATGGAGGTGATGATGGACATCGGGTACACGGTGCTCTCGAACACCGCGGCCATGACCAGGTAGATCATGGCGATGGCCAGCAGCAGGTTGAACAGCATGGTTTGCGTGTTCTCGTCCTGCTGGTCGAAGCCCTTGCCGAGTTTCCACGAGTAGCCGGCCGGCAGCTGGTAATTGTTCATGAGCGCCTCGACTTCCTTGCCGACGGCGTCGAGCGTGGCGTCTTCCTTCACGTTGCCCGTGATCGCCACCGAGGTCAGCCGGTCGAGCCGCTCGATGGAGCGCGGGCCCTTGGCGATGCGGAAATCGGCGACCGCGGACAGCGGCACGCGCGTGCCGCTGGGCAGGTAGATGGGGAACTCCGCCAGGTTGTCGATGCTCTGGCGGTCGGATTCGCGGAATGCCAGCCGCAGCGTGAGCTCGCGCTCGGTGCCGCGGAACTCGCGCAGGCGGTCACCGCGCATGCCGGCCGCCACGGCCTGGGCCACGTCGCCCGAGGTCAGGCCGAGGGCGGCCGCGCGCTGGCGATTCACCACGACCTGCACTTCCTCGTCGCCTTCGCGCGCCTCGGAGCGCACGGCCTCGAGGCCTTTCACGGTCGACATGACGCGCGCCACCTCGTCGGCGAGCTCCGCGAGTTTCTCGGTCGACTCGCCGGTGAGCTGCACGCTGAAGCGCTGTCCGCCCATCGAGTTGGCGTCATCCCACTTGAAGCTGGGCTTGCCGATGATGATCTCGGGGATGCCTTCCTGCGCCTTGGCGATGAACTCCTGCGCCCTGGGGCCGCCTTCGTCGCGCGGCTTGAGCACGACGATCGAGAAGGCCTCGGTCTGGTCGTACACCGAGTAGAAACTCTTGATGCCGAGTTCTTCGCGGCGCGCTTCGAAATGCTTTTCGACCGTGCTCACCGCCGCTTCCACGCGGTCGATGGGATGCGAGCCCTTGATGTTGTAACCGAGGAAGACCTGGTTGCCGCCGTCCTGCGCGCCCGGATCGAACTTGAGGAATTTTCCGGGGAACATCGAGGAGATGACGATGAGCCCGACGGTGAGCAGCAATACCGCCACCAGCGCGAGCAGCGTCCAGCCGCGGTGATGGATGCTCCAGTCGAGCGCGCGCGTGTAACGGTCCTGCAGCTTCGAGATCCAGCTCGAGCTGTCGGGCGGCGGCGGCGCGGCGAACCGAGAGGTGGCCATGGGGATCAGGGTTTGCGCGACGATCAGCGACGCCACCATCGCGACGCAGATCGGGATGGCGGCATGAGTCAGCCAGATCGAGATCTGGTTGTTGGAGCCGAACAGGATGGGCAGGAACACGACCACGCAGGTGGAAGTGCCGGCCAGGGTCGCCACGCCGACTTCCCTGACGCCCGCGAGTGTCGCGGCTTGCGGGTTGCCGGGATCGAGCTGGCGGTGGCGGTACACGCTTTCGGTGACCACGACGGCGTTGTCCACCAGCATGCCGATGGCCAGCATCATGCCCATCATCGACATCACGTTGATGGTGAGCCCGAGGAAGTACATCACCGCCAGCGTGGCCAGCAGCGACAGCGGCACGGCCGCGCTGACGATGAGCGTAGTCGGCCAGTGGCGCAGGAACATGAACAGCACGAGGAAGGCGAGGGCGGCGCCGATCAGCCCGGCCTCGGTGAGATCCGCCAGCGAGCTGCGGATGGCTTCGGCCTGGTTGTCGACGATGAACACGGTGATGCCCTGCATCTGCGGCAGGGCCTTGTTCTTCTCGATGACGGCCAGCACGTGGTCGACGACTTCGACGACGTTGGCCTGCGTGGACTTGAACACGTCCAGGCCCACCGCGGGCCGGCCATCGAGATGCCGGCGACGCAGGATCTCGGGACTCACCAGTTCCACGCTGGCCACGTCGCCCACGCGGACATTGCCCCGGATGGTCAGGTTGCGGATCTCGTCGAGCGAACGGAATTCACCGATCGGACGCACCATGAGCCGTTCGCCGAAGCCGGTGATCTGGCCGGCGCCGACCGAGAAGTTGCTCTTCTCCAGCAGTTGCACGAGCTGGCGGATGTCGACGCCATGCGCCGCGAGGCGGCCCGGGTCGACCAGGATGCGCACTTCACGCGCCTCGACGCCCGCCAGTTCCACGCGCGCCACGCCGTCGAGCCGCTCGATGGGCTTCTTGAAGTAGCGATCCAGGAGGTCGTACTGCGAGGAGAGATCCTGGTCCGCCGAGAAACGCACCGTGAGCATGGGTGAGTCGGCGGTCGACGCCATCCACATCCACATGCGGTCGGCGGTTTTCGGCAGCTGCGAGCGCACCGAGTCGAGTTTGTTGCGCACCTCGAAGCCGGCGGTGTTGATGTCCGTGCCCCAGGCGAAGCGGATCTCGAAGCGTGCGTCCTGGTCGCTCGACGTCGAGCGGATTTCCTCGATGCCGGGCAGCGTGGCGAGCGCATCCTCGATGGGGCGCGTGACCAGCTCCTCGGTCTCCTCGGGCGTCGAGCCGGGATAGGGCACGCCGGCACCCATGAACGGAAAACTCACGTCAGGATATTGCTCGAGCGGCAGCAGCCGCGACGACACCAGGCCGATGACGGCCACCGCGGCGAACACCATGAGCGTGGTGACCGGGCGGCGCAGCGCGAAGTCGGTGTGCACCATGGCGGTGTCCTAGGGTTCCGGGCTGTGGGCCGGGGCCGCGTGCGGCGCCGGGGTAGCCAGGACGGTGCCGCCGGCGGCCGCACTCGCGCCGGACCTGGCGAAGGCCTTGCGATCCAGCACGGCGTACAGCACCGGGATCACCACCAGCGTCAGGAAGGTGGCCACGAGGTTGCCGGCGATGACCGTGATCGCCATGGGCCGGCGGATCTCGGCGCCTTCACCGATGCCGATGGCCATGGGAATCAGGCCGATGATGGTGCTCACGCTGGTGATCAGGATGGGCCGCAGGCGCGTGCGGCCCGCGAGCTTGATGGCCTCGATGCGTTCGAGCCCGCGCTCGCGCGCCTGGTTGATGGCATCGATGAGCACGATGGCGTTGTTGACCACGATGCCCGCCAGCATGATGAGTCCGATCAGCGCCACCGAGTTGATGGTGGTGCCGGTGATGTACAGGCCCCAGATCGAACCGATCAATCCCATCGGGATGGTGAACAGGATGACGAAGGGGTGCAGCAGCGATTCGAACTGCGAGGCCATGACCAGGTAGACCAGGAACACCGCCAGCGCGAAGGCCAGCGCCAGCGAACGGAAGCTCTGCGTCATCTCCTCGCTCTGGCCCGAGACCGAACCCAGGATGCCGACCGGCAGCGTCGTGGCGGCGAGAATCGCCTGCGCTTCGCGCGTGGCTTCGCCGAGATCGCCGGCAGCCGGCGCCGCGGAAATCACCGCGACGCGTTCCTGGTTGGCGCGCCGGATTTCGGCGGGCCCGGTGGCGAGGCGCACCTCGGCCACGGCCGACAGCGGCACCGGGTGTTCCGAGCCCGGATTCACCACCAGGTTGCGGACTTCCTCGATGGATGCGGCGCGCGTATCCACGCTGCGCACCAGCACGTCGATCTTCTTTTCCTGCAGGCGGTAGCGCGTGGCCACGCTGCCGCGCACGTTCGACACGACGCGGTCGGCGATGTCGCGCACCGCGAGCCCGAGCTGCGAGGCGCGCTCCTGGTCGAAGAGGATCTGGATCTCCGGATGACCGCCCTCGATGCTGGAACGGATGTCGCGGAATTTCCCCGACCGCTCCATGCGCTCGCGAACGATGTTCGCGGCCGTGGACAACCGGTCGAGGTCGTAGCCCGCCAGGACCACTTCCACCGGCGTCGCGAGCGTCAGCAGCGAGGGGCGCGTGAATTCGTACTGCGCACCGGGGATGCCGCCCAGCTGCTCGCGCAGCTGCTGCATGGCGAGCTCCTCGCCGTCGTGGTCGATGGGCGCCTTCAGCTTCACGTCCAGGTTGCCGGTGTTCTCGCCCGAGTCGACCGGGTTGGCATCGAGGCGATTGCCGGTGCCCGCCACCGCGTAGGCGCTGTCGATGTTCCGCAGCGTGCGCGCGGCCTCGTGGATGTACTGCACCTGGCGATCGGTGGTTTCGAGCGGCGAGCCCGCCGGCAGCCGCATCTTCACCGTGAACTCGCCCTGCGACAGCTGCGGGATGAGCTCGGTGCCGAGCCGCGGCAGGATCAGCGCCGTGACGGCGAGGATGCCGAACGCGCTGAACAGCACGGCGGCGCGGCGCGCCAGCGCCCATTCGAGCAGCGCCGGGTAATGGCGCTCCAGGAAACTGAAACACTTCTGCGTGACCCAGACGCAGGGCGAAAGCACGACCGCGAACACCTTGCCGAGGAAACCGAAGACCACGCGCAACACGCGCACCATCCAGGTGAACACGAGGCGGAACAGGAAGCCGCACCAGCGCAGGCCGGTGCGCGCGCCGCGCGCGGTGGCAGTGACGGCGCGCCAGCCGCGCGAACTCCTCTGCACGGACTCCGGGCCGCGCACGATGCCGCCGACGTTGAGATTGCTCCACATGGCGCGGACGTAGCGGCGCAGCGCGCCCAGGGTCTCGCGCGGCTCGCCGGCGTCCTCCGCCAGCGGTTCTTCCTTGTCGCCGAGGCGCGCGCGCCACGCCGTCATCATGGGCACCAGCGTGATGCCGACCATCAGCGAGATGAGCTGCGCGAACGTGACGGTGAGGGCCTGGTCGCGGAACAGCTGCCCGGCGATGCCGCTCACGAACACCATGGGGAAGAACACGGCCACGGAAGTCAGCGTCGAGGCGGTCACGGCCGTCGCGACTTCCGCGGTGCCTTCGCGCGCCGCGTCGATGGTGGACAGCCCGGCTTCCTTGCGCCTGGCGATGGCCTCGAGGATGACCACCGAGTTGTCGATCAGCATGCCCACCGACAGCGCGATGCCTCCCAGCGACATCACGTTCAGCGTGAGGTCGAAGGCATACATCATGACGAAGATGCCGACCACCGTGACCGGGATCACCACGCCGGTGACGATGGTGGCCCACGCGTCGCGCAGGAAGAAATACAGCACCAGGATCGAGAGCAGGCCGCCGAGGATGGCGGCATCCTTCACGTCGCTCACGGCGCTGGCGATGAATTTCGACTGGTCGTAGACCGGCACGAGCTTGGTACCGGCGGGCAGGGTTTTGCCGAGAGACTCGAGCTTGTCGGCGATGCCATGCGCCAGCTGCACCGTGTTGGCGTCGCCTTCCTTGTAGATGGCGAGCTCGATGCACTCCGCGCCGTTCAGGCGGGTGATGGCAGTACGATCCTTGTAGCCGCGTTCGACGCGTGCCACGTCCTTGAGGTAGACCGGCTGGCCGTCGACGTTGGCGATGACGGCGTTGGCCATGTCCTCGAGCGTGTCGAATTCATTGACGGTGCGTACCAGGAAACGCTGCGTGCCCTGTTCCAGACGGCCGCCGGAGAGATTGACGTTTTCTGCGCCGATGCGCCGGGCCACCTGTTCGATGGAAAGCCGCAGCTGCGCCAGTCGTTGCTGGTCGACATAGATCTGTACCTCGTCTTCGAAGCCGCCGCTGACCTTGACGGCGGCGGAACCTTCCACGGATTCGATCTCGGGCTTGATGCGGTCGTCGGCGAAGCGCCGCAGGAACTTGAGCCGTTCCTCGTGGCTGGCGCCCCCGTCGTCTGTAAGCAGGGCCGTTTCGTCGACCAGCGCCACGCGCATGACGGGCTCGCTGGACGGATCGAAGCGCAGCAGCAGCGGGCGCGTGGCCTCGGTGGGCAGCCACAGCACGTCGAGGCGCTCGCGCACCTCGATGCCGGCGAAGTCCATGTCCGTGCCCCAGGTGAATTCGACGATCACGTCGGACTGGCCGGAGCGCGACACCGAGCGCACCGAGCGCACGTTGCGCACCACGCCCGCGGCTTCCTCGACGGGCCGCGAGATCAGGTTCTCGACCTCGGTGGGCGCGGCCCCCGGCAGCTCGGTGCGGATGGTGAGCGTCGGGTACGACAGGTCCGGCAGCAGGTTGACCTTGAGCCGCGACAGCGAAATGAACCCGAGCAGGGTGATCGCCACCGTCGCCATGGCGATGGTGACGCGCCGGCGAATCGCGAAGTCCACGAGCGTCATGACTAACTACCGGATTTGCTGACCGCCTGCGCGGTCTGGTCCAGGGTCACTACGCGTACCGGGTTTCCATCCTTGAGCCCGTTCTGACCGACGATCACGACCTGTTCGCTGCCCGTGAGTCCCTCGACCACCTCGATGCGGCCCGCATTGCTGAGCCCGACCTTGACGGCGCGTTGCTCGGCCTTGCCGCCGGACACGATGAACAGGTTCGACGAGCCGTCGGTGTCGAGCAGCGCGACGCGCGGGACACTGAGCGCCTCGGCGCGCCGCTCGAACACGATGCCGACGCGCGAGAACATGCCGGGCTTGAGGTCCCCCCTGGGGTCGTCGACCTCGAGCGTGACCTTGAACGTCGCCGTGGCCGCATCGACCACCGGCGACACCAGGCGCACCGTGGCAGGGAACTGGCGGCCGGCGAGGGCGTCGACGGCGATGGTCGCCGCCTGGCCGGGCTTGAGGCGCGCGAGCTCGCGCTCGGGCACGAAGACGTTAGCCTTGAGCGGCGTCGGGTCGGTGACGCGGAACAGGCTGGTGCCCACCGCGATCTCCTGGCCGAGCTTGATGTGGCGCGTGGAGACGATGCCGGCGAACGGCGCGCGGATCGTGCTGTACGACAAATTGAGCTGCGCGAGATCGTCCGCGGCCACCTGGTTGTCGAGGTCGTACTTGAGATTCTCGAAGGCGCCGGCGGAGACCAGTCCCTTGGCGTGCAGTTCGACCTGGCGGTTGAAGTCACGCTCGGCCTTGGCGCGCGCGGCGCGGGTCTGCGCGGCCTGCAGGCGCAGCTGGCGATCGTCGAGCTGCGCGAGGATCTGCCCGGCCTGCACGCGGTCGCCTTCCTCGACGAGGATGCGGCGCACTTCGCCGCCGACCTTGGCGATGACCTCGGCATCGGCTTCGGCCTCGAGCGTCGCGGTGCCGCTGTACATGGCCAGCATTTCGCCGCGCGTGGGCTGTGCAACCTCGACCGGGATGGCGGCTTCGGCCTTGGCCTTTTCGTCCTTGTCCTGGGTGGAGTTGTCGGCCGCGACGCCGTCCTTGGCACAGGCGCTGAGCGCGAGAGCGAGGGCCACGATGCCCGCGCGAAGAATGATTTTTTCCATGGCCCGTCCCCTGGTGGTTGCGTTTTTGACGACGCAGCCACCGCATTGGTTGCGATTGGGGCGGGAGTCTAGGGAACTATGGTGTTGTAGTCAACTACAACACCATTTGTGCCTTAGGCATTCGCCCAAGGCAACCTGAATCGGGCTATTCAGGCTTCTTGCTGTCGCTCCGCACGGTCCTCGTAGGGGCCGAATGGGTGGGACGGATGCCGGTCACCATGTCCGTCATGACCTCTGCGGCCTGGTCGAGCACGGTGTCCGGGAATTTCGCGTCGGCGAGTTCCTCGGAGCTCTTGAGCTCCGGCAGTCCCTGCGCGGCGCGGCGCGCGTTTTCACGCGCCAGCCGATCCTTGTCGATGCGCTCGCGTTCGGCCTTGCGCTGCTGCAGGTTGAGCGACAGCGAGGTCTGCTTGCGCACGGCGTCGTTGGCGGCCAGGTCGGCCACCAGCCAGCGGTAATCGGGATCGCGGTCGGCGCGCGCCTTTTCTTCGGCCGACAACGCGGCGATGTTCGGCTGCAATGCCTTGGCTTCGCTGCGGAAGGGCACGCCGGGGATGCGATCCCACGGCAGGGCGCCTTCGAGTGCGCTCTCGCCGAATTCGTTGGTGTCGATCTGCGAGGGCAGCGTGACGTCGGGCTCGACGCCGCGGTGCTGCGTGCTCTCACCCGTGATGCGATAGAACTTGCCGATGGTGACCGTGAGCTGGCCGTTCACCGGACGCGGTGACCAGCGATCGAGCGGCACCAGGTTCTGCACCGTGCCCTTGCCGAAGGTGCGTTGGCCGAGGATCGTGGCGCGGTGGTAGTCCTGCAGCGCGCCGGCGAAGATCTCCGACGCCGAGGCGCTGAAGCGATCCACGAGCACTGCCAGCGGGCCGGAATAGGCGACGCCGGGTTCCGGATCGTCCTGCACTTCGAGGTCGCCGGTGGTGACCTTGAGCTGCACCACCGGGCCCTTGTCGACGAACAGGCCGGTGAGCGCCGTGGCCTCGGGCAGGTATCCGCCGCCGTTGCCGCGCAGGTCGAGCACCAGGCCGTCGATCTTCTCGGCCTTCAGTTCGCTGATCAGGCGGCGTACGTCGCGCGTGGTCGAGCGGAAGTCCTTCTCACCCGCGTTCTGGGCTTCGACGTCCTGGTAGAAGGCTGGCACGTTGATGATGCCGACGCGGATTTCCTTGTCGCCGCGCTTGATGGTGCGCAGTTCTTTCTGCGCAGCCTGCGCTTCGAGCGTAACCTTGTTGCGCGTGAATTCGAGCACCTTCTCCGGCGAACCCGGCGCGGCACCCGCGGGCAGCACCTGCAGGCGCACCTGCGTGCCGGCGCGTCCGCGGATCAGCTGTACCACGTCATCGATGCGCCAGCCGAGCACGTCGGTGATCGGGCCTTCCTTGCCCTGGCCAACGCCGGTGATTCGGTCCTTGACCGAAATGGTCCCGGCGATCGCCGCCGGTCCGCCTTCGATCACGTTCATGATGGTCACGTAGTCATCCACGAGCTGGAGCGACGCGCCGATGCCGTCGTAGTTGAGGCTCATCTGGATGCGGTACTCCTCGGAGCTGCGCGGCGAGAAGTAGCTCGAATGCGGATCGTAGGCGCGCGCGTAGGAATTCATCAGCGACTCGAACACGTCGTCGGCGCTCACCTGGTCGATGCGCTTGAGCGTGGTCTCGTAGCGCTTCTTGAGCAGCTTGGAGGCCTCGTCCCAGTTCTTGCCCGTGAGCAGCAGCGACAGGGCGTCGTTCTTGACGCGCTTGCGCCACCATTCGTCGAGCTCGGCCTGCGAAGCGGCCCAGGGCGCCTTCTCGCGGTCGAACTCGAAGGTTTCGTTGAGCGTCCAGTCCGGTTCCTTGTCGAGCTGGGCGATGGCGAACTTGATGCGCTCGCGGTTGCGCTGCTGGAAGCGCGCGAAGATCGCGAAGGCGGGATCCACGTCGCCGCTGCGGATCATGTCGTCGAAGCGCAGCTTGTACTGGTCGAACTCCGACACGTCGGAGGCGAGCAGGCTGGACCGCTGGCCGTCGATGCTGTCGAGGTAGCGCGAGTAGACGATGGCCGAGAGGCGGTCGTCGAGCTTGGAGCCGCTGTAGTGCATGCCCTCGAGCATCGAGCCGACGCGGCGCGCCACGGAGCGGTGCCGTTCGCTGGGAACGACGGACCCGGCCGGGAGCTGGGTATTGGCGGGTGCCTGGGCGGACCCCGTGAGCACCAGCAAGGCGGCCAGCATCGAGGGGGCAAGCCAGCGGGAAGACCGTGAAATCGATGGATTCATGCGGGATGAAGTCTCAGTGCTGAGAGGGGTCCGTACAATGGAACTTAAGGCCGTGTGCTGGCCTGCTTCAAGTGGCATCTACCCAAACGGAGCTTAATCCTTGCGTCCATTGGTCGTTCTCCTTGGAATCGTGATGGGCTCGACAGTCTCCATTGCCTTGGCGCTCGTGCTGACGGGCGTGGTTTTCCTGCTGCTGCCGGAGTACGGCAGCCGCCTGGCCGATGAGCGCGGATCGCTGGTTCTGGCATGCCTGTTGTCGGTGGCGCTGGCGGCAATCGCGATTACCAGTTTCTACGGGGAATTGCGGTTGCGGGCCTGGCGCTACGTGGCCCACGTGTCCCTGGCGCTGGCGCTGACCGTGACGCTTTGGACGTATTGGCCGCGTAAATGATGCGCACCCGCATGGAAGTTTCGAGCCGCCGAGGAGCGCGTTGGTTCCGGAAGGGGCTTGGGGGCAGTGTGCGCCGGGGCAGGGTGTCCCCGAAGGGTAAGCCCCGGGGCAGAGAGGGTCCGCCGACGCCGGCCGGCTGGCGGTGAAGAGTGTGCCGCGATGCCGCGTCAGCGGCGATGCCGTGTGCCGCGCCAGGCGTCGCGCGACAGTGGTCGGCCATTGATGCTGTTGTACGGATCGAAACCCTGGGACTCACCCGCCGGGAACATGAAGTCGCCTAACAAGGTGACCTTCACGTCCTGGCTCTCGACGGGCGCCTTGCGTTCCTTCTGCTCGGCGCGTTCGCGCGCACGTTCCTCGGCCCGCCGGTCGGCAAGATAGTATTCGCTCATTTCTTCTTTCTTCTTCTGGTGTAACCGCAAAGGTCTCGCGACACTTCACAGCTCCAGTGTCGCTGAAATGCGTCACACAATCGCACGCAGGTGGAGGCCGGCGGCCGGAAAATCGTGAACCGGTTCACGATTCGCCCCGGCGGCTTTAACTTATATCTTGCGGAGGATGAACCGGAAAACCCGGTACAGCGTGAGGAAGACGAAGGGTCCGGCGACCACGATCCAGCAGCTCGGACGCAGCTGGAACAGGCCCTTGAAGAAATCGAAGTACAGCGCGAAGAAGCCGCCGTTGGCGTACTCCCGCAGCGTGAGCCGGCCGGCGGCGTAGATCAATGCGGGCATGACCAGCAGGCCGAAGAGCACTGCCAGCCCCAGCGTGATCGCCTCGAATATGGGTCGCGGCTGCGAGTAGTAGCGATCGCGCGCGAGTACGAACCAGTTGAACAATTCCGTCCAGGCCCCCGTGGCCCCGCCGTACAGCGGGCAAGCGCGGGCATAATAGCGCATGGACAAAATCAGGGCGGCAGTCATCGGCGTCGGCTATCTAGGACGCTTCCATGCGCAGAAGTACGCGCAGATCCCTGGATGCGAGCTGGTCGGCGTGGTCGATGGCCGGGACGAGGTGCGCAACGCGGTCGCCGCGGAGGTCGGCTCGCGGGCGTTCGGCGACTACCGCGAATTGCTCGGCAAAGTCGATGCCGTCAGCGTGGTCACGCCCACGCCGGCGCACTTCGAGATCGCGGAGGCCTTCCTCACCGCGGGCGCGCACGTGCTGGTCGAGAAACCGATCACGGAGACGCCGGAACAGGCCCGCAAGCTCATCGCGTGCGCCGCCGAGCGCAAGCGAATCCTGCAGGTCGGCCACCTCGAGCGCTTCAACTCGGCGATCCTCGCCGCCGAGCCGCACATCAGTTCGCCGCGGTTCATGGAATGCCACCGGCTCGCGCCCTTCAAGGAGCGCGGCACCGACGTGAACGTGGTGCTCGACCTCATGATCCACGACATCGACCTGGTGCAGTCGCTGACCGGCAGCGAGATCGTCAGCATCGATGCCGTCGGCAGCCCCGTATTCTCCGGCGAAATCGACATCGCCAACGCGCGCATCCGCTTCGCGAACGGCTGTGTCGCCAACACGACGGCGAGCCGCGTCAGCCTGAAAACTGAACGCAAGCTGAGGATCTTCGAAGACGCCGCCTACATTTCCCTCGACCTGCAGCAGAAGATTCTGACGCTGATCCGCAAGCGCACCGAGCCGCCGCAGCCCGGGCACCTGCCCGTGAGCATCGAGGAGGCGAACCTCGAGCAGGGCGACGCGCTGAAGAGCGAAATCGAGTCCTTTCTCGACTGCATACGGAACGACCGCCGGCCGATCGTGTCAGGTGAGGATGGGCTGCGCGCGCTGGAGACCGCGATCCGTATCACCGAACAGGTGCATGCGAACCTGCCCGGGGGTCGGAAACCGGCTTGAACGTCCGCGCGGCGCTACTACATATGCCGCATGAACACACTCATCAGACCGCTGACTGACGTGCGTCGGACACTGGACATCGACCTGGTTGCGGATTTCACCTGCCCCTGGTCATGGCTGGGAATGGCGCAGCTCACGCGTGCGCTCGGCAGCCTTTCGGGTGATGTCGAAACCCGGCTGCGCTGGCATCCGTTCCGGATGGCGCCGCTGGCCAACAACGCGGCACCGCGCACCTTCCATGACTATCTCGCCGAACGCCTGCCGGCCGGCATCAGCGTGCCCTTTGCCGAGAAGAGCCTGACCGAGGCCGGCCGTGAACTCGGCATCGAGTTCCACTTCGAGAAGCTGGGCGCATTGCCGAGCACTTCCGAGGCGCATCGCCTGGTGCAGCTCGCGGTGAACGAGGGCCGCCAACCGAACGTGGCCGCCGGCATCTTCCGCGCGTATTTCGAGCGCGGCGCCGACATCGGCGACATCGAAGTGCTGACGCAGATCGGCCGCGAGGCCGGCCTCTCGCAGAAGACGCTGCAGGCATTCCGCGAGACGCGGGAAGGTGATGCTGCGCTGGTAGGCAGCGAGGAGAGGTTGCGCGGCTTCGGTGTGCGCAATGTGCCGAACCTGCTGTTCGGTGGCCGCGTCCTGGTACCCGGTACCGTGAACGTCGACACCTACGTGCTCGCGCTCGACCAGGCTTTGTTCCCGTCGAGCGAAGAAGAAGCGCAGGAGAAGCCGACGCTTCACTAGCCGACCTCGGTGGGTCGTCCACGGTTGCGCTTCTGGCGGCAGCCTGCCGGAGGCGCTACCTTAGCGCCGCATGTCGCAGGCCAATCTCAGGTCGGATCTCCGGGCCATCGTCGGTGAGCAGGGCATGCTCGAAGGCGCGGCGGTGCGCGAGCGCGGCAGCGCCATTTTCCACGGGCACGTGGATGCGGACCTGCTGGTCCGACCGCGCAGCACCGAACAGGTGTCCGCCGTCCTGACGCTTTGCCATGCGCGCGGCCAGGCCGTGGTCACCCACGGCGGCCTCACTGGTCTCGTCCAGGGCGCCGATGCCGGCAGCAGCGAGATCATCCTGTCGCTGGAGTCGATGAACGCCATCGAACGCGTCGACGTGCCGGGCCGCAGCCTGCGGGCCCAGGCCGGCGTGCAGCTCGGGCGCGTGCAGCGCGAAGCCGAGGAGCACGGCATGGTGTTTCCGCTGGACCTGGGCGCGCGCGACAGTTGTACGGTCGGCGGCAATATCTCGACCAATGCCGGGGGCCTGCGCGTCCTGCGCTACGGCATGATGCGCAACCTCGTGCTCGGCATCGAGGCGGTGCTCGCCGACGGGACGGTGCTGACCTCGCTGAATCGCATGCTCAAGAACAACGCCGGCTACGACCTCAAGCAGCTGTTCATCGGCAGCGAGGGAACGCTGGGCGTGGTGACCCGCGCGGAACTGCGGCTGGTGTCGCGCACGCGCAGCCAGGAGACGCTGCTCGCGGCGCTGCCCGGCTTCGATGCCATGGTGGAGTTGTTAGGCCGGCTGGACTCGGGGCTGGGCGGGCAGCTCGCCGCGTTCGAGGCCCTGTGGGGCAACTACTACGACTACAACACAACGCCGCCGGCGACCAACGTGGCGCCGCTGGCGCGCGGGGCGCCGTTCTACGCCATCGCCGAATCCATGGGCGGCGATCCGGAGGCAGACCGGGCCCGCCTCGAGGCGGTGCTGGGCGAGGCGCTCGACGCGGGCGTGTTGAGCGACGTCACCATCGCCAATTCGGAAACCGAACGCCGCGCCATCTGGGCGATCCGCGAAGACGTGTGGCAGGTGCGCAATATCGGACCCTTGCTCACCTTCGACGTGAGCCTGCCCATCGAGAACATGAAGGCCTACGCGGAGGAGGTGTGCGAGTCGGTGCGCGCCTTCGCCGGCGACAACCGTTGCTTCGTGTTCGGCCACATGGCCGACGGCAACCTGCACATCGTCGTGGCCGGTGGCGACGACGCGGCGACGCGCGCGCGCGTCGAGGACATGGTCTACCGGCCGCTGGCCGCGATCGGAGGCTCGGTGTCGGCGGAACACGGCATCGGCCTCGAGAAACGAGCCTACCTGCCGCTGTCGCGCACGCCCGCCGAGATCTCCACCATGCGCCTGCTCAAGCAGGCGCTCGATCCCAGGGGCATCCTCAATCCAGGGAAGGTATTCGCATGACCCAGCCCGCGCATCTGAACCGCGGCAAGCGTGAAGTCACGGTGGCGGCGATGCAATTCGCCTGCAGCTGGGACATCGACGCGAACATCGCCACGGCCGAGCGGCTGGTGCGCGAAGCGGCGAAACGCGGCGCGCAGATCATACTCATCCAGGAGCTGTTCGAGACGCCGTACTTCTGCATCGAGCAGGACTCGCGCCACCTCCGGGTCGCCACCACCGTGGCGGAGAATCGCGCCATCCGGCATTTCACGCCGATCGCGCGCGAGCTGGGGGTGGTGCTGCCGATCAGCTTCTTCGAGAAGGCCAACAACGCCTACTTCAATTCCATCGCGATCCTCGATGCCGACGGGACCAACCTCGGCGTCTACCGCAAGGCGCACATCCCCAACGGCCCAGGCTACCAGGAGAAGAACTACTTCAGCCCGGGCGACACCGGCTTCATGGTTTTCGACACGCGATTCGCGCGCATCGGCGTCGCGATCTGCTGGGACCAGTGGTTCCCAGAGTGCGCGCGTGCCATGGCATTGAAGGGTGCCGAGATGCTGTTCTACCCGACGGCCATCGGCAGCGAGCCGCCGCCGGCGCTGCCGGTGAACTCGCGCGACCACTGGCAGCGAACACAGCAGGGCCACGCCGCTGCGAACCTGATGCCCGTGGTGGTCTCGAACCGCATCGGCACCGAGCGCGCGCTGCAGGATCCGGACAACGTGTTCATCCGCTTCTACGGATCGAGCTTCATCGCCGATGCCACCGGCGCCAAGGTCGCCGAGGCCGATGAAGAAAAGGAAACCGTGATCACGGCAAAGTTCGATCTCGAGCGCATCGCCGAGCTGCGCAACAACTGGTTCGTGTTCCGCGACCGGCGGCCGGAACTTTACGGCGTGCTGACGACGTACGACGGCGGAAATTCCTAGCCGGCAGGTATCTCGCGCCAGCTCCCGGACGTCCGCGCGTCAGGCCGGGCCGTTGCCGTGGATCGCGTTCACGCACTTCACCCAGGCACGCTGCGGCGTCATGAACTTCAGCTTGCGTTTCCACACCTGGCTGCGCGTGGGCTGGATCCAGTCGCGCTGGAACATGACTTCGGGGTGCGCGATTTCCTCGGCGGAGAGCCCGAGCTTCGGCGCATCTTCGTCGCGCACGAAGATCATGTTGCCGGTGTGGCAGGCCAGCGTGTACTGCTTGCGGCGCGCCAGCTCGAGCATCGCGGAGAATGTGGTCAGGCGCTTGCTGCCGGGATCCGTGCCGAAGACATAGTGTTCGCCCGGGGGCGTGGAACTGGTGATCTCGATGACCACGATGCCGGGCCGCGACGAGAAGCCGCGCCACACGTGGTAGTCGTAGCTGTCGATGTCGATGGAAACCAGCTCGAGCCTGCGGGGTAGCCTGGCGCGCTCGATGATCGCATCCAGTGTGTCGGGGCCGCCGTCGTGGTCGACGTGGGCCAGCACGGGACGGATGAGTCCATTCGATCGCTGCGCCAGCTGCTGCAGGTATTCGTACTTGCGCGGATCGGCCTCGATCATCAGGCAGGGCCAGCCGCGCTTCACCAGCGCATAACAATTGCTGCCGTAACGGCCGTCCCAGGCGCCCACATCGCAGGTCCACGACGGCTCGATGCCGATTCGCCGGATGATTTCTGCGATCACGCCGTCTTCGCCATTCTGCGAGTACACGTTGCGACGGTACTTCTGGAAAGTGCTCATGCTTGCTCCGGGGCGCCGGTGGACCGGCGCAAGCATGCTAAGCGGGGGTCGGAATGCAGGATGCGCGGCGGCGCCGCGAATTGACGTCGGGCCTTCTCCTACACGCGCCAAAAGAACACTCCCCGGATTTCTCCGGGGAATGTCCACTTCATGGTGGAGGCGGCGGGACAGCTGTTCCATCTCTTTCGAGACGGGCTGGACTATGCCTTCATCCTTCACCGCATTCGCGGCGAGTGGGATGCGGGGCGTGTTATCCGAATCGTTCCATCCCGATCCGGATCCTGGGGCCGGCTCCGATGCCTCTGCATCTCAGCCAGTCCATGAGTCTCTACACGGCAGGAAGAGTTGGCCTCGTCCCACCGCTCGGCGTTGCCATGCCACTCGCGTGGCGAAGGGTTCACCGAATGAGCCCCGTTATTCACTTCACTCTTACGAGTGAAGGCAACCGTTTGCGTCAATTGAACCCGCGTCCGCAAGCACTAGACGTGAGGCTCTACGTACGTAGCTGCTTCTTTGTTTTCTCGCCGTCCGCTACCCGAAGAGCAGGGAAAACGTCCGGCCAGCGACGGTGACTCTTAACGGTTCCGCCCGTAGCACACGGAACCGCGATCCTATGAGCGCGACCCTGGTTTCAGTGGCATAGGCACCAGCTGGTCCAGGGGTCAGCTGCGACTAGGCAGCCAGAGCGTAGTTGTCGTCGTTGGCAACTATGATTTGCATGAGGATTTACGAGGTCCATACACCCTCGGTACGCCTCTCACGGTTCGCAACCCACGTCGAAACCGGTCGCCCCCGTAAAAGCACCGGCAGCATACATCGGGCCGCGGTGCCCGTCTTCAAGACTTCACTTGCCGGCGAGGTTCGCGGCCAGGAACTTCTCTATTTCCGACAGCAGCCGCACGCGCGTGGCGCTGTTCGACAGCCAGTGGTCCTCTTTGTCCAGCGTCACGAACTGGAACGGTTTGCCGGCTTCCTTGAGGGCCCGGGCCATCATCTCGGATTGCGCGATCGGCACCACTGAGTCGTCGCTGCCGTGGATCAGCAGGATGGGAGCACGGATGGTACGCGCCGATCGTGCCGGCGACCTCTCCGCGATGCGCCCGTCCAGCGAGTCACCGATGGAGTCGCGCCAGTAGTGGAAGCTGTCGGTCTCGTCGCCACCCATCTTCTCGTCGTAGGCCAGCATCTCCGGCAGGTCCGACACGCCTCCCACGCTCACGGCGCAGGAGTACAGCTCTGGCGTGAATGCGGCGCCCGCCAGCGCCGCGTAACCGCCGTAACTCGCACCGACGATGCAGACGCGCTTGGGATCCGCGATGCCCTGGTCGATGAGCGCCTTCACGCCGTCGGTGACGTCGTCCTGCATGCGCAGGCCCCACTGGCCGCGGCCGGCGAGGCGATGCGCATCGCCCAGGCCGGTGGAACCGCGGAATTGCGGGCGCAATACCGCGTAGCCGCGTGACGCGAGGAACTGCGACCACCAGTCGAACCAGGGTTCGTCTTCCGACTCCGGCCCGCCGTGCGGCAGCACCACGAGCGGCAGGTTCTTCTCTTCGGCGCCCGGTGGAATCGTCAGATAGCCGAACAACGCGTACTTGTCGCGCGCGGCGTACTCGAAGCGGCGCACCGTGCCCTGGGGTGTGTCCGCCAGCCCCGGGAATTGCTCGCCGACGATGTCCGCGCTCTTCGCGGCATAGTCGACGAGGTAGTAGGTGGTCGGAGTCGAGGCGCCGTCGACCTTGACCACGATGCGCTTGTTGTCGGCGGAGCGGCTCTCGACCTCGACGTAGCGGCCGGCAAAGGTGCGGCTCAGGGCCGTGTATCGCCTCTGCGCCGCCGGGTCCAACCAGCGGAACGGCCGGTCGGCGCCGCTGAAGCGCACCGCCAGGATGTCATCGGCGTAGGGATCCGCGATCAGGTCCTCGCTGTCGCGATCCGGCTCGTCGATGAGTTTCTTCGCTCCCGAACCGTCGAGCGCCACCGACCACAGCGTGGTGCGGGCCTCGCCGTTGTTGGTGGATACCAGTACGGCGGTTTCGTCCGCGGACATCCCGGTCAGGAAGGAGTCGCCGTTGTCAGTGGTCTCGAAGATGCGCTTCCAGCCGGCCCCATCCTTGGCATGCACGCTGTAGCGGCCGAGTTCCGGGTTCCACTCGCTGCGCACGACGGGTTTGCCCTGCGAATTGGCGAGCCATTGCTCCGTGAAAGGCGTGCCGCTCTCGAGCAGCTTCGACTTGCCGGTGCTGATGTCCATCGCGAAAACGTTGTACTGGAAGCCCGAGTCCTTGCGTTTGCCGCCGAGGCGCGTGCCGATCTCGGTGCCCTGTTTCTGCACGGCGAAATCCATGCTCGCCATCACCAGCAGCGCCGGGTCGCCCGCGATGCGCCGCCTGACGATCTGCGAGCCAGACAGCACGCGCTTGTTGCCCTCGGTCATGAGGAGCCGCGACTTCCCCGTGGAGATGTCGGCCGCCAGCCATTGCAGGTATTCGAACCTGCTGGGCCAGCGGCGCCGGGTGGACGTGAGCGTGGCGCTGATGCCGAACAACAGCGTGTCGTCGTTGGCCCAGTCGACTTCGCGCACCTTGAAGCCGGGCTCGACATTGAAACTGCGCACGATCTTGCGCGACGCGATCTCGAACACGCTGACCTGGGTAACCTTGCCGTCGTTGGCCGCCCACGCGAGGTGCGTGCCGCCGGGGTTGATGCTCACCTGGGAAACGGCTTCCACCTGGCCGTAGGCTTCGACCGGGATCAATGCGGCATGCGACGCCGCGGCAGCGGCGCACCACAGCACCGCGCACAGCGCAATCGATGGTTTCATCTGTCGGCTCCCTGTTGGCCGGATCAACCGTGCCTGAGAATTCTTGCCTTGTCGCGCTGCCAGTCGCGTTCTTTCTCGGTGGCGCGCTTGTCGTGTTGTTTCTTGCCCTTGGCCAGCCCGATCTCGAGCTTGGCTCGGCCGTTCTTCCAGTGCAGGTCGAGCGGCACCAGAGTGTACCCCTTGCGCTCCACGCTGCCGACCAGGCGCGAAAGTTCCGCCTTGCTGAGCAGTAGTTTGCGCGTGCGCTTGGGTTCCGCCACGACGTGCGTCGAGGTGGTGTTGAGAGGGGTGATCTGGGCCCCGAACAGGAAGGCCTCGCCATTCTTCAGGTAGACATAACCCTCGGCGATCTGCGCCTTGCCGGCCCGCATGGACTTGACTTCCCAGCCTTCGAGCACGAGCCCGGCCTCGAGTCTTTCCTCGATGAAATAGTCGTACCGCGCCTTGCGATTCTCGGCGATCAGGCGCGGGGCATCCTTCTTGTCCGGTTTGCTCACGGAGCGGATTGTACCCGCGCGGGCACGGTTTAATTTAGATTGCGGGCCATGCGAGAAGTGAAACGCTCGGCGCTGATCGCGGAGTCGCCGGCGCGCATGTACGAACTCATCAACGACATCGAGTCCTACCCGTCGTTCGTGCCGGGGTGCACGGCCGCCCGCGTGGTATCGCGCAAGGAGGGCGAGGTCGTGGCCACCCTGCAGATCAAGCGCGGTCCGCTCAAGGCCGAGTTCACCACGCGCAACCTGCTGGAACCCTCCAGGCGCGTGCTCATGCAGCTCGTGAGCGGGCCGTTCCGGGTCCTCGAAGGGCTGTGGACCCTGACGCCCCTGGGCGAGCTCGGCTGTCGCGTGGAGCTGGAGATGCGCTTCGAATTCGCCAATCGCGTGACCGGCGCGCTGTTCGAGCCGATGTTCCAGGACACGGCGGCTTCGCTGGTCGATGCCTTCGTGCGCCGCGCCCGCGAAACGCGCGGTAGTTAGCTCGTGAAACGCTGCCTGGTGGTCTACGCGTTGCCCGCCCGCCAGTGGCAGTGGAGCGTGACGCTGCCCGACGGCGCCACCGTGGGCGAAGCCCTGGACGCCGCGCGCGCGCAGGCGGCGGGCGCCGAGGTTCCGTGGGAGGGGGCGGTGGGAATCTTCGGGGCGTTGTGTGGCCGCAACGCCGTACCGCGCGACGGCGACCGGATCGAAGTCTATCGACCGCTCAGGGCCGATCCGAAGACGAGCCGGAGGGAACGGGTAAAGGCTGCGAGGAAGGAACGGGATTCGGCTGTCCCGCATCGTCCGAAGTCTTAGCGTCGGGCTCGGGTTCCGGCTGGCCCTGTTGCTTCTTGGCCTGTTTCTTGGCGTTGATGGCCTTGCGCAGGTCCTGTTCGAGCTGGTCCAGGTCGGTCTGCGTGGGCACGCCCTGGTTCTCGACGCGTTGCACGCGCTCGTCGGCGAAATAGACAGTCAGGCGCCGCTTGAGCGGCTGGTCGAACTTGCGCGAACTGTAGAAGTAGTAATAGTCCCAGCGCGAATCGTCGAAGGCGTCAGGCACCATCGGGGTGCCGAGCAGGAAGCGCACCTGGCTGCGGGTCATGCCTTCCTTCAGTTGCGAAACCGAGTCAGTCACCAGGTAGTTGCCCTGCTGGATGCTCATCTTGTAGACGCAGCCCGACGCGAGAATCGCGCCGCAAGCGAGGAAAATGGTTGGTAGTGCAAGGCGTTTCATGGTGGCGCATCATACCGCATCGATTTCAGGAGGCCGTCGACTTGGAAAGCAAGGATCTGCGCAAGGCGGGACTCAAGGTCACCGGGCCGCGACTCAAGATCCTCGAGATCCTCGAGGGAAGTCCGACCCGGCATATGTCCGCCGAGGGCATCTACAAGCGCCTGATCGAGTCCAACGAGGACATCGGTCTCGCCACCGTCTACCGGGTGCTCACGCAGTTCCAGGCGGCCGGGCTCGTGTCCCGCCATCACTTCGAAGACGGCATGGCGGTGTTCGAGCTCAACCAGGGGACGCATCACGACCATATCGTGTGTCTTGACTGCGGACGCGTCGAAGAGTTCGTGGACGAGTCGATCGAGGAGCGCCAGGAGGCGATCGCGACTCGCCTCGGCTATGAATTGCGCGATCACGCGATGACCCTCTACGGCCATTGCCGCAAGCCGGGGTGCCCTTCCTCCAAGGGCGCGAAGCAGGCCAAGCACAGCTGAGGCCGCGTGGCCTCCGCGGCCGGAAGGAACCTCAAGCCTTGCGTTTGCCGCCGCGCGACTTCTGATCGGGACTCGCAGCGAGTTGCAGCATCTCGCGCGCGTGTTCGCGCGCCTTGCCGGTGACTTCCAGCCCGCCCAGCATGCGCGCCAGTTCTTCGGCGCGTTCATCCATGGTGAGCTCGGAAAGCGTGGTGCGCGTGGTCTTGCCATCGGTGAGCTTGGCGACCCGCAGGTGATGGTGTCCCTGGCTCGCCACCTGGGGCAGGTGGGTCACGCAGATGGCCTGGCCCGAGAAACCCAGTGCCTTGAGTTCGCGGCCGACGATCTCGGCGACGGCGCCGCCCACGCCCGAGTCGACTTCGTCGAACACCATGCAGCGCGCGTCCTTGGCGGAGCAGGCGACCTGCACCGCCAGAGACAGTCGTGCGAGCTCGCCACCCGAGGCCACCTTCGCCAGCGGGCGCAGCGGCTGGCCAGGGTTCGCCGTGACGCGGAACTCCACCACGTCGAAGCCGTTCGCCGACGGCTCGCCATTCGGCTGAGTGACTTCGATGAGGAACCGGCCGCCGGCCATGCCCAGGGTCTGCATGCGCGCGGTGATGTCCTTGGACAGCGCGCGCGCCGCCGTCAGGCGGCCGGTGGACAGTTGCATCGCGAGCTTGCGGTAGGCGTCGAGGGCCTCGGCCTGCTGCTTCTTGAGCGCGTTGAGGTTGTTGTCGGCGCTGTCGAGCTCGGCCAGTTCCTGTTCGAGCACGCCGGCGCGCGCGATGAGTTCGTTGCTGGACACGCGGTGCTTGCGGCTCAGCTCCTCGATGGCCGCGAGCCGGCGTTCGACTTCTTCCTGGCGGGCCGGGTCGATGTCCAGGGTCTCGAGGTATCGCGACAGCTCGCGCGCGGCCTCGCGGATCTGGATGGTGGCCTCGTCGACCATCGGCACCACCTTGGCCAGCCTCGGATCCACGCTCGACAGCGTCTTGATGCCGGCGAGGGCGCGCGACGCAGTGGCGTGCGCATTGCCTTCGTCCGAGTCGTACAGCAGGCCGACCGCGGCCTGCGCCGCCTCGGCGAGCCGTCCGCGGTTGGAGTGTCGCGTGCGCTCCTCGGCGAGCTGCGCGACTTCGTTTTCCTTGAGGTCCAGCGCCTTCAATTCGCTGACCTGGTGGCGCAGCAGCTCGATGCGTGAATCGCGATCGCGCGCCTTGCCCTCGAGCTCCACCGTGCGGTTCACCAGCGCGATCCAGATCTTGTGCGCCTCGCGCACGCTGGCGGCGAGCTCGGTGTTCTTGCCGAAGTCGTCGAGCAGTTCGCGCTGCGCGGCGCTGCGCGTCAGCGACTGGAATTCGTGCTGGCCGTGGATGTCGACGATCATGCCGCCCACGTCACGCAGCAGCGTCAGCGGCACGGAGACGCCGTTGAGATAGCTGCGCGAGCGGCCGTCGGTGGCGACGACCCGGCGCACGGTGAGCTCGTCGTCGGCCTCGACCGACTGCTCGGCCAGCAGCTCGCGCAATGCGGCCGGGCTGTCGCTGATGTCGAAAGTGGCGGACAGTTCGGCGCGCTCGGCGCCGGCGCGCACCACCTCAGCGCCACCCTTGCCGCCGGCCAGCAGCGCCAGCGCGTCGACCACGATGGACTTGCCCGCGCCGGTTTCGCCCGTGAGCACGGTGAGCCCCGCGCGCACTTCGAGCTCGATGAGATCGATGATGGCGAAGTCACGAATCTGCAGGTGGGTCAGCATGGCTCACTCGGATTTGTGGAAGCTGCCGCGGCCCCAGTGGAGCTTGGATCGCAGCAGGCGGTAGTACTCGAACTTCCCGGGATGCAGCAGCGTGATCTTGCGCTCGGTCGGATGCACCTCGAGCCGTTCCCCCGGCAGCAGCTCACCAAGCGGCACGCCGTCACAGGTCACCTGCGCGCGCGTATCGGGCCGGTCGATGAGCGACACTGCGATGACCGAGCGGCTGGACACCACGATGGGCCGGTCGGACAGCGTGTGCGGGCAGATGGGCGCCACCACGAGGACGTCCAGGTGCGGCGCGACGATAGGACCGCCACAGGACAAGGCGTAGGCCGTGGAACCGGTGGAACTTGCGATGACGAGGCCGTCGCCGCCGTGGGAGTTCACGAAAGCGCCATCGATCCAGGTTTCGAAATCCAGCATGCGGCCGGTTTCCCACTTCTGGACCACGACGTCGTTGAGCGCCAGCGTGCGCTTCGACCTGCCATCCGCGGCGATGAGCCGCGCCTCGAGCAGCGCGCGTTCGTCGCGCTCGCACTTGCCCTCGAGGGCCGCGTCGACCGACGCCAGCATGTCCTGGGGCAACACGTCGGTGAGGAAGCCGAGGCGGCCGCGGTTGATGCCGATCAGGGGAACCCCACGGTGGGCTACCAGGCGCGCGGCATATAAGAGAGTGCCGTCGCCGCCGATGGCGATGACCAGGTCCGCGCGTTCGGCGATTTCCTCCTCCGGCACGCGCGTCACGAGGTCCGCGGAGGCGGGCAGCGGGTCGTCCTCCGGTAATAGCGCGCGGATGCCACGCTTCTTGAGATGCGGCAGCAGGGTCAACGCGGACTCGGCGACCCGTGCGTCGCTGAATCGGCCTATGAGCGCGCAAGCTTGCGCCGGTAGAGCCATGCTTCTTTGTAGCACGGGCCACACAGGGGGCCAATGCACTGAATCACATTGAATTTCGCGAAATGATGTGACAGGTCGGTTCCTTGACGGGTAGAACGAGGCTTAGGTAGGTTTTCCGCCGTGACGAACGAAACTCCGGATGAGGTACTTTCCGAGCGCGAACAGGTGCTCCTGAAGGTGCTCGTCGGCAGCTATATCCGCGACGGGCAGCCGGTGGGGTCCCGCGCGTTGTCCCGCGAGTCGGGGCTCAGCCTCTCGTCGGCCACCGTCCGCAACATCGTCGCCGACCTCGAGCAGCTGGGATTTGTTAGTTCCCCGCATACCTCGGCGGGACGTGTCCCCACCGACAAGGGCTACCGTTTCTTCGTCGATTCGCTGCTCAAGGCTCGTACCCCGGCGGAGGACGATCCGGCATTCGCCGACCTGCGCCGGCAACTCGACGCCTCGCGCGACGATTCCAAGGCGCTGGTCGCCGCCGCCTCGCAGCTGCTGTCGAATGTCACCCGCCTGGCCGGCGTCGTGACCCTGCCGCGCACGCAGCAGGCGTCGATCACCCAGATCGAGTTCGTCGGTCTCTCCGACAACCGCGCGCTGGTGATCATGGTCTTCAACGACCGCGAAGTGCAGAACCGCATCATCCAGCTGGAGCGGTATCACTCCAGCGACGAGCTGCGGCGCGCGGCCAATTTCCTCACCGAGCGCTGCCGCGGCAAGACACTGGCGCAGGTGCGCGCCGAGATCCTGCGCGAGATGCACGAGACGCGTGAATCCATGAACGCGCTCATGAAGGATGCCATCACGGTGGCCGAACACGTGTTCAAGACGGACGAGTCGAACCGCATGGAGTACGTCATCGCCGGCGAGACCAATCTCATGGGCGCGGGCGAGTTGTCCTCGGTCGACAAGTTGCGCCGCCTGTTCGAGGCCTTCAACGAGAAGCGCGACATCCTCAACCTGCTCGACCACAGCCTGCGAGCCGACGGCGTGCAGATCTTCATCGGCCAGGAGTCGGGATTCCGGATCCTCGACGACGTGAGCATGGTCACCGCGCCCTACAGCGCGGACAACGAGGTGGTGGGCGTCATCGGGGTCATCGGGCCGACACGCATGGCCTACGAACGCGTGATTCCCATCGTCGACGTCACGGCGAAGATCCTCGGCGCCGCCCTGGCACGGCGTTGAACCCATGCGCTGGCGCCACGCCTGGCTGCTCGCGCTGATTTCCACCTCGCAGGCTGCCACTCTCGCCGATGTCGTGGCGCGGCTGGATGCCGATGCCGGCGCCGGCAAGCCGCTGGTCGCGCATGTCGTGGTGGCGCTGTGTGACAACGATTCCCAGGGCATCGTGCCGGTGCCGGCCAGGCTTGGTGACGGTGATTCCCCGCAATCGAACCTCTACTGGGGCGCCATGTATGGCGTGCGCGGCTGGTTCCGCAGCCAGCCGGGCTGGAAGCCCGTGGCCCTGGCGCCGTCGAAAGATCCGCGCGTGCTCGATCGCGTGATGTTCTCGCGCGAGATCGTGCGCAACGGCAAGCCGGTGCGCATGCTGCTGGTGGCCGAAGCCTGGCGCGGCCGGAACATCGCCGATGCCATTCGACATTTCCTCGAGCTCAATCGAGGAGAACATGCCGCGCGCCTGCGGGCCGGTGAACTCGAGTTCGACGCCGGCGGCGCCGCGCATGTCATTGCCTTCGTGGGGCACAACGGCCTGATGGATTTCGATGCGCCCTCGCTGGCGCCAATCAGGACCGAGTCCAATCCGCACGCCAGCATGGTGCTGGCCTGCATGAGCGAATCCTATTTCGCTGACTTATTGCGGAAGGATTCGCTGCCGCTGCTCACGACATCCGGGCTGATGGCGCCCGAAGCCTATACACTCGCGGCCGTTCTCGACGCCTGGTTCCAGGGTGCGGACGGAACGCAGGTGCGGGCGGCGGCCGCGCGTGCCTACGCCCGCTACCAACGAACGTCGGAGAACGCCGCGCGACGCCTGTTCGTCACCCACGCCGGGACTTGATTCCCCGGGGCGTGACCCAACATCGCCGCCAGTCTCTTTGCGCGCCAAGCGGCAAGTAATTGATTTTATTGAGGACTATTGATGACGGATCCGAATGCTGAGTCGCACGTCGCGGGCCCCGATGAAAAGACCACGGTGCTCCCGGAGACCGCCGTGGCCCTGGTCGAGATGGAGCGGCTGCAAGGCGAACTGAAAGGCGCGGAGGAACGCGCCAAGAGCCACTGGGAGCAATACCTGCGCGCCCTGGCCGAAATCGACAACGTGCGCAAGCGTGCCGCCCGCGACCTCGAGAGCACCCGGCAGTTCGCGGTTGAGAAGTTCGCGCAGGACCTGATCGCGGTGAAGGACTCGCTCGAACTCGGCATCAGCAATTCCGGCAAGGGCGACGTGGCCAGCCTGGTCGAGGGCCAGAACGCCACGCTGCGGCTGCTGGCCAAGGCCTTCGAGAAGGCGCAGATCGAGGAAATCAATCCGGAAGGACAGCCATTCAATCCGGAATTGCACGAGGCCATGATGACGCAGCCCAGCGATGCGCCGCCGAATACCGTGCTTTCCGTGATCCAGCGCGGCTACACGCTCAATGGCCGGCTGCTGCGCCCCGCCCGAGTGGTGGTGTCGGCGCCCCGCCAAGGATGAGCGAGGGATGACAAAGGGACGACAGGTTCCTTGAAACGACGGCTCCTACCTCCAAAGAGGGGGGCACGATCTTTACGAAAAAATAGTGGAGTTTTTGTATGGCTAAGGTAATCGGCATCGACCTGGGAACGACCAATTCCTGCGTCGCCATCATGGAAGGCGGCAAGGCCCGCGTGATCGAGAACAGCGAGGGTGACCGCACCACTCCGTCCATCGTCGCGTTCACCAAGGACAACGAGGTCCTGGTGGGCCAGTCCGCCAAGCGCCAGGCCGTCACCAATCCGCAGAACACGCTGTTCGCGGTCAAGCGCCTCATCGGTCGCCGCTTCGAAGACGAAGTCGTGCAGCGCGACGTGAAGATGGTGCCGTACAAGATCGTCAAGGCCGACAACGGCGACGCGTGGGTCGAAGTGCAGGGCAAGAAGATGGCCCCTCCCGAGATCTCCGCGCGCGTGCTCATGAAGATGAAGAAGACCGCGGAAGACTTCCTGGGTCACGAGGTGACCGAGGCCGTGGTCACCGTGCCTGCCTACTTCAACGACTCCCAGCGCCAGGCCACCAAGGACGCGGGCAAGATCGCGGGCCTGGAGATCAAGCGCATCATCAACGAGCCCACCGCGGCGGCCCTGGCCTACGGCCTCGACAAGGCCGGCAAGGATCGCAAGATCGCGGTGTACGACCTGGGTGGCGGCACGTTCGACGTGTCCATCATCGAGATCGCCGAAATCGACGGCGAGCGCCAGTTCGAAGTGTTGTCCACCAACGGCGATACGTTCCTGGGTGGCGAGGATTTCGACCTGCGCATCATCAATTTCCTGGCGGACGAGTTCCTGAAGGAGTCCGGCGTCGACGTGCGCAAGGACCCGCTCGCCGTGCAGCGCCTCAAGGAGGCCGCGGAGAAGGCCAAGATCGAGCTGTCCTCGAGCCAGCAGACCGACGTGAACCTGCCGTACATCACGGCCGACGCGTCCGGTCCCAAGCATCTCAACATCAAGCTCACGCGCGCCAAGCTCGAGAGCCTGGTGGAAGACCTGGTCAAGAAGACCATCGAGCCCTGCCGCATTGCTCTCAAGGACGCCGGCGTGGGCACGCAGGACATCGCCGAGGTCATCCTCGTCGGTGGCCAGACGCGCATGCCGCTGGTGCAGAAGTACGTGAAGGACTTCTTCGGCAAGGAGCCGCGCAAGGACGTGAACCCTGACGAAGCCGTCGCCGCCGGCGCGGCCATCCAGGGTGGCGTGCTCGTGGGCGACGTCAAGGACGTGCTGCTGCTCGACGTGACGCCGCTGTCGCTGGGCATCGAGACCGAGGGCGGCGTGGTCGACAAGGTGATCGAGAAGAACACCACGATCCCGACCAAGGCCACCAAGACCTATTCGACCGCCTCGGACAACCAGACGGCCGTGACCATCCACGTGCTGCAGGGCGAGCGTACGCGCGCCGCCGACAACAAGTCGCTGGGCAAGTTCGATCTCACCGAGATCCCGCCGCAGCCGCGTGGCATGCCGCAGATCGAGGTCACGTTCGACATCGATGCCAACGGCATCATGCACGTGACCGCGAAGGACAAGACCACGGGCAAGGAGCAGAAGATCATCATCAAGGCGTCTTCGGGCCTCACCGAGGACGAGATCAAGCGCATGGTGGCCGACGCCGAGGCGCACGCGGAAGAAGACAAGAAGGTGCGCGAACTGGTCGAGTCGCGGAACCGCGCCGACCAGCTGGTGCATGCCACCGAGAAGGCGCTCAAGGACCTCGGCGACAAGGTCGACGGCGCCGAACGCGCCAAGGTCGAGTCCGCGTTGTCGGACCTGCGCGGCGTGCTCAAGGGCGACGACAAGGCCGCCATCGACAAGAAGGGCGAGGCGCTCATGCAGGCCGCGAGCAACGTGTTGCAGCAGGCGGCGAGTGCGCAGTCCGGCGGCGGCGCGGGCCCGGAGGCGGGTTCGTCCGGCGGCGCGGGTGCGCAGTCCAAGGCCAATGACGACGCGGTGGACGCGGAGTTCGAGGAAGTGAAGGACAAGAAGAAGGCGTCCTGATAGTTAGAACGTCCCTGGGAGGGGGCGACGCCGCATGTCCAAACGCGACTACTACAAGGTGCTCGATCTGCCGCGCACCGCGACGGAGGCTGACATCAAAAAGGCCTACCGCCGGCTGGCGATGAAGTATCACCCGGACCGCAATCCGGGCGACAAGGACGCCGAGGAGAAGTTCAAGGAGGCCAAGGAGGCCGCCGAGATCCTCGGCGATCCCGACAAGCGCGCCATCTACGACCAGCACGGGCATGCGGGCATCGACGCCTCGCGCCAGGGCGGCGGGCGCGGCGGTTTCTCCGGCGCCGACGCCTTTGGCGAGATGTTCGGCGAGATGTTCGGCGACATCTTCGGCGGCGGCCGCCGGGGCGGCGGCCGCTCGCAGGTGTTCCGCGGCGCGGACCTCAAGTACGAGCTCGAGCTGGATCTCGACAAGGCCGTGTTCGGCCACTCGGTGGAGATCGACGTCGCCAAGCTCATGGAGTGCGACACCTGCGGCGGCAGCGGCGCCGCCAAGGGACACAAGCCCATCACCTGCGATACCTGCAACGGCGTCGGCCAGGTGCGTATCTCGCAGGGCTTCTTCCAGCTGCAGCAGCCCTGCCCGAAGTGCCGGGGCGCCGGCACCATCATCAAGAATCCCTGCGATACCTGCCTGGGGCAGGGGCGCGTGCGCCGTTCCAAGAAGCTGGCGGTGAAAATCCCGGCGGGCGTGGATACGGGCGACCGCATTCGCCTGTCCGGTGAAGGCGAGTCGGGCCGCAATGGCGGGCCGCCGGGCGACCTCTACGTCGAAATCCACGTGCGTGAGCACGAGATCTTCGAGCGCGACGGCGAGCATCTTTCCTGCGAAGTGCCCGTCAGCTTCGCGACGGCGGTGCTCGGCGGCACCGTCGAGGTGCCGACGCTCGACGGCGCCGTGTCACTCAAGATCCCGTCCGAGACGCAGTCGGGACGGGTTTTCCGCTTGCGCGACAAGGGCGTGAAGCCGGTGCGCGGCGGATCGCGCGGCGACCTGTTCTGCCGCGTCGTGGTGGAAACGCCCGTCAGCCTCAACAGCGAGCAGCGCGAGCTGCTGCGCAAGTTCGACGAGTCCCTCAAGAAAGACTCCCGCAAACACGCACCGCGCGGCGAAAGCTTCCTCGAAGGCGTCAAACGCTTCTTCTCCAGCGAACCCAGCTGAGAGTGGAGGTGGTGTCAGAGAGGGATTGTCGGGATTACGGCGCCAAGGCGCTGACAATCCCGACAATCCC
>DASUGK010000014.1:0-11364 GCA_036274075.1 Steroidobacteraceae bacterium
ATGCGTGATGGTCTCGCTGGTGCCGAGCGCGGAATAGGGCACGCCCGTGACCAGCCGCACGTTGTTGGACGCTGCCGCCGGTGCGCCGACGGTGGGCGCGGGGCACACCGGCACTTCGTCGGAGCCGGCCGCCTGCGCCACGGCGCAGCACAGTGCCAGCGCGAGCCACGGCGCACGGTCACGGAGTCTGCAGCGTGATCTCATCATTCCTCTCGGTGGGCTCGATGCGATCGATGCGAATGGTGCCGTCGTTGGATACCACCACGTCGATCCGGTAGCGCTTGCCGTTGCTGCGCGAATTCGGATCGACGGCCACGAGCTTGCCCTGCGCCGAATACTCGGCCGGGATCTGCAGCGCCACCGAGTCCGCCGGCCACAACGAAAAGTCCGCCGGCAGCAGCGTGGCGTCCCGCGCGATGTGCGCACCCGGCGTGCCGCGCGAGATGCTCATGCCGATCAGGATGCCGGCGGCGATGGCCACCACCGCCACGCAAGCAGCCGCAGCGAAGACCTGCAAACGGCTCCAGCGCCGCCTGGCAGGCGGCGGAATATTTTTTCGCACGCCTGCGACCAACTGGCCGATTCGTGCATCCAGCTGTTCGCTGGGCCTGGTTTCCCTGAGGTCGCGGCGATACTCGTCGAGCAGCACCGCGACTTCGTGATGCAGCGGTTCCGTCATGACAGGCCTTCGTGGACCAATGGCGGCTCGGCCTCGAGGTCGACGAGCTCGAGCGAGGCGAGACGCAGCGTGAGCAGCGCACGCGCGCGATGCAGGCGCGAGCGCACGGTACCGATGGGACAGTCGAGAATACCGGCCACGGTCTGGTAAGGCAGCTCCTCGAGATCGCAGAGCGCGATGACTTCGCGGTGCTGCAGCGGCAGTTCGAGCAGCGCACGGCGGAACGCCGCGGTGACCTGCGAACGCGCGATTTCATCGGCGGGACCGGGGCTTTCGCGGTCCGGCGCCACCGGCACGCCGTCGCTGGAGTCGAGCGCAACCCAGCGTTTCTGCTGGCGATAATGACGGCTGATGCGATGGCGCAGGACGCCGCATAGATAGGCGAACACGCTGCCCTGGGCGGGATCGAACAGGCTCGGGCCGCGCAGCAGTGCGACGAAGGTGTCGTGCACCAGGTCTTCGGCGGATTGCCGAGAACGGCACATCGCCGCGGAAAACCGCAGCAATGCACGCCCGTGTCGCTCGTAGAGCTCGCGCAGCGCGGCGGGATCGCCGGCGGCCAGACGCGTCATGATTTCTTCGTCGTCGCCGTGTTTCAAACCCGCACCCCGGCCGTACCCCGCATTTGGGCAACGCGCACGCGAAAAGTTCCGCCGCGCGTGCATGGCGCGCGTCGCAGGCGACCAACAGGGGTCACGCACGCTCGACCGGCACGCCAATGACATAACCTTCACCGTGAACTGTCTTGATGATGCGCGGGCCGCGCGCATCGTCGCCGAGCACCTCCCTCAGCCGGCTGATGCGCACGTCGATGCTGCGATCGAACGGGTGGGGATCGCGGCCCCGGGCGAGCTCGATGAGCTTGAGGCGCGATACCACGCGGTTGCCATGCGCCAGCAACGATGCCAGCACGCGGTATTCGGAAGTGCGCAGCGCCGCGGGTTGCCCGTCCGGTTTCCACAGCTGCCGCGCGACGATGTCGAGCCGCCAGCCGCCGAAATGGAACAGCCGCGCGCGCGACGGCGACGGCGCAGCCCCGGCGCCCGCGCGGCGCAGGATATTGCGCAGGCGGGCCAGCAATTCGCGCGGATTCACGGGTTTCACCAGGTAGTCGTCGGCGCCCATTTCCAGGCCGACGATGCGATCCACCTCGTCGCCGCGGCGTGCGAGGATGACCAGCGGCACGTCGCTGGCGGCGCGTATGCCGCGGAAGGCGCGCAGTCCCTCGTCCTCGCCGAGTTGCACGCCCAGGATCACGAGGTCGATGCGTGCGCGCTCCAGCGCCCGTGTCAGCGCATTTCCCGCCGTCACGCTCACGCGGTAGCCGTGGTGTTCCAGGTGCGCGGCCAGCGCCGAGCGCGTCTCGCGTTCTTCGTCGCAGATGAGGACGTGGCGGGATGTGGGCATGCGTGCGGACATGGTTCTGTCGGCGGTATTGCCGCGGGCGCGGACGAAAGTTCCATCCGCGAGAATCGTTACGTTCGGTAACAACCTGAAACAACTCGTGCCGAACCGGAACACGGCTTCCGTGGTCGGATCGCGCAATGAAGTCGTACCCGATGCGCGCTGCAATGAGCTGTGTGCTGCTGCAGTGGTTAGTGATGTCCGGCGCCGTGCGCGCCGACGACGGCTCGTTCACGGTCACGGACATCCGCGTCGAAGGACTGCAGCGCATTCCCGAAGGCACGCTGTTCAACGTGCTGCCGGTGAACATCGGCGACCGGCTCACGTCGCAGCGCGTGCGCGAGGCGCTGCGCGCGGTGTACGACATGGGATTCTTCAGCGACGTCGAGTTCCGCCGCGAAGACCCGGGCGTGCTGATCGTGGTGGTGCAGGAACAGCCTTCCATCCGCGGTTTCGAGGTCAAGGGCAACAAGGCGGTCAGGGCCGAGGATCTCGACCAGTCGTTGAAATCGGTGGGCCTGGCCCCGGGCAAGATCCTGAACCGCTCGACGCTCGAGGACGTGCGCCAGTTCCTCACCGAGCAGTACTTCGCACGCGGCCACTACGACGCGCGCATCGATGCGCAGGTAGACGAGGTCGGCGGCAACCTGGTCGACGTGCACATCGACATCACCGAGGGAAAGGTCGCGCGCATCCGCCAGATCAACATCGCGGGCAACGAGGCATTCAGCGACGAGGAGTTGCTCGGCCAGCTGGAGATCAGCAAGACCAACTGGCTCTCGTTCTACCGCGGCGACGACAAGTATTCGAAGCAGGCCCTGGAAGGCGACCTGGAGAAGATCCGCTCTTACTACATGGACCGCGGCTACGCGGAATTCGAGATCACGTCCACGCAGGTGGCGTTGGCGCCGGAGAAGGAAGACCTGTTCGTCACCATCAATGTCTTCGAGGGTTCCACCTGGAAGACCGGCGCCGTGAAGCTGGCGGGGCGTTTTGTCGTTCCCGAGGAAATCCTGCGCCAGTTCATATTCATCCGGCCCGGTGAAACCTGGTCGCAGAGGCTGGTCGCGGCCAGCGAGGAGGCGCTGCGCAATCGCCTCGGGGAAGCCGGTTATGCCTTTGCCGACGTGGCCGCGGTGCCGAGCGCGAATCCCGAGACGCACGAGATCGCGCTGACTTTCCAGGTCGAGCCGAACGCGCGCACCTACGTGCGGCGCATCGACTTCTCGGGGGTCGAGCGCACGCGCGACGACGTGTTGCGGCGTGAGCTGCGCCAGCTGGAGGGCGGCGCATTGTCGAAAGTGGCGCTGGAACGATCGGAAGCGCGTCTGCTGAAACTGCCCTACATCGACAAGGCCGAGTACGAAACCCGCCGTGTCCCGGGCAGCGACGAACTGGTCGACGTCGAGTTCACCGTGGAGGAGGGGGCCTCGTCGGTGGTCTCGGGCGGCATCGGCTACTCCGAACGCCAGGAGTTCATGCTCAACGGCAGCTACGTCGACAGCAACCTGTTCGGCAGCGGCGAGCGCCTGGCGCTCGAGCTCAATGGCAGCAGCTACGGCCGGGTGTTCAGCGTGGCGCACACCGATCCGTATTTCACCCATGACGGCATATCGCGCTCGCTGAACGCGTCGTACATCGAGCGCGAGCGGCTCACCTCGTCGTTCTCGCAGTTCAGCACCGAAACCTGGAGCACGGGCTTCGGCGTCGGTTATCCGCTGTCGGAGAACCAGTTCGTCAACTTCGGGCTCAACTACAGCCACGAGGATCTCAGCACCGTGTTCAGCAGCTCGACGCAGCTGCGCGACTGGGTGCGCAACAACGGCGACAGCTACTTCCGCCGCGTCGGCCGCGACCCGGTGCTGGGCACGGTGCTCGACACGCTGGAGCTGTCGGCCTCCTGGCTGTACGACACCCGCAATCGCTATCTCTTCCCGACCAGCGGCGGTTCGCACCGCTTCACGTTCACCATCACGCCGCCGGGCGGCTCGGTGGAATACGCCACGGCCACCTGGCGGTCGCAGCAGTACTTCCGGTTTGCCGGGGTTCCGCTGCTCGACCAGGTGCCGCTGCTGCTCACCACGAATCTCGGCTGGGGCAAGGCCTTCGGCGACACCACGGCGCTGCCGCCACATCGCCACTTCTTCACGGGCGGCAGCGACTCGGTGCGGGGTTTCGAAGACGGCACGCTCGGGCCGCGCGATTCGCTGGGCAATCCCTACGGCGGCGACGCCAGTTTCTCGGTGCAGTTCGACGCCATCATCCCGATGCCCGAGAAATTCTCGACCTCGGCGCGCCTCAGCCTGTTCGTCGACGCCGGCCAGTCTTTCTACCTGGGTGACACCGTGTTCCGGAACAGGCGCGGCGACCGCGTCGAGTATCCCTTCGACCTGTCCGAATTGCGCGCCTCCACCGGCATCGCGGTGCAGTGGCTGTCGCCCATGGGCCTGTTCCGCTTCTCGTACGCGTTCCCGCTGCGCATGCAGGAGGAGACGCGGCGCCAGTTCGGCGACGAGTTCAAGGGATTCCAGTTTTCAGTAGGCCAGGCGTTCTGACGCCTCAACGGAGACGAGCATTCATGAAGTGGCAGACATTCACCCGCATCCTGGCCGTAACGGCCCTGGCAATCCTCGGCGCCTGCAAGACCGGCGATGACGATGACCAGGGCGATGCGAAAATCCGCCTGCTGAACCTCAGCACCGGCTACAGCTCGCTCGACCTCATCACCAACCTCGACGCCGAAGACGACGACGAGGACGAAACCCGGTCCGAGGCCGTGGCGCTGAACACCGTGAGCGGGTACGTGACGCTGGATCCCGACGATTACACCATCAAGCTCAAGCGCACCGGCTCGGGCAGCATCCTGCGTTCCTTCTCCGGCGAAGAGCTGGTCGAAGGCACCATCAATACCTACGTGGCCTTCGGCGAAGTCGGCGCTTTCGGCGCGTTGCGCCTCGACGATACCCAGGACGAGGCCGACGCCGGAGAAACCAAGCTGAGCGTCGCCAACGTGTCTTCGGCCGGCGCGCTCGACGTGT
Organism: Steroidobacteraceae bacterium; assembly: GCA_036274075.1. GTDB lineage: Bacteria > Pseudomonadota > Gammaproteobacteria > Steroidobacterales > Steroidobacteraceae > CADEED01. The sequence continues at coordinate 5,122 of DASUGK010000014.1, forward strand.
ACATCACCGACACCGATACCGAGCTCGACGACACCACGCCGGTGCTCTCCGGCGTGGGAGCCGCGCTCAACTCCTTTTCCACGGACAGCGGCACGTTCCGCCTGCGCGTCACGGCCAACGGCGACAATGCCGACGTGCGCCTCGACATCCCGGACTTCTCGCTGCCGGATCGCGGCGTCGTGACGCTGTTCCTCACCGCGACCCAGGGCGGAACGCTGGTCAACGCCGTCTATCTACCCCAGGAAGGCGAACCCTCGCAGCTGCTCAACACCCGGGCGCGGTTGCGCGGCGCGATCGGCGTCGCCAACGGGGGCAGCGCCTCGATCCAGGCCGGTGGCAAGCCGGTGCTCGCCGCGGCCACCGCGGGCGTCATCGGCAGCCGCTACACGCTGCTCGATGCGGGCGACGTGCCGCTCACCATCGTCGTCAACGGCGTCGCCGCGCAGGTGCCCGACGTCTCGCTGCAGGCCGGCGCCGACTACACGCTGCTGGTGTGGGGCGGCGCCGGCGCGGTGCAGACCAGCCTCATCGTCGACGACAACCGGCTGCCCTCGGGCGGCAACGCCAGGCTGCGCCTGCTGAACGGCATGTCGACGCTGGGCGCGCCGCTCACGCTCTCGATGGACTTCTCACCCCTCATCGAGGGAACTCCGACGGGCGAGGTGTCGGACATCATCGAGGTCACCAGCGGCTCCGACCGACAATTCGACATCTCCAATACCTCGACGGCGACGCTGGTGCTCACCCGCGGCAGCCTCACGCTGCAGGCGAACTCGGTGTACACCTTCTTCATGACTGACAACGGGAACACACCCATCGGCGTATTGCGGCGCGACCGTTAGCCGGCGCCCCGCTTGGCGCGTTGCAACCAATCACGCGGTTCCGTCGTCTGAGTTCATCTGACTTGAACTCGGACGGCCGGAATCGTGACGGGAGACGGGCGAGGAATTCGACGCGGTGGTGGCCTGCGCACCCGCATGGCATGTTTCGTGGCGCTGGTATCGACCGCGTCCAGCGCCGCGGCCGTGCAGATCGACGGCCGCCTCGATGCCGGTGAATGGCAGGATGCGCAACACGTCACGGAGTTTCGCAAGACCCAGCCGCTGAACGGCGAGCCCGCGTCGAACGCCACCGAGGCGTGGATCCTGGCGACGCCCGAGGGCCTGGCCGTGGCGTTCCGCAACAGCCAGCCCGCTTCCGTGACGCGCACACTGCAGCGCGTGCAGCGCGATTTCCAGGAGCAGGTCGATCGCGTCAACCTGGTCATCGATTTCGACGGCGATCATCGCACCGGTTACCACTTCATCATCAGCTCCACCGACGGCATCGCCGATTCCATCGTCACGAACGAAAACAATTTCAACTACGACTGGGACGGCAACTGGCAACACGCCGTCGGCTCGGACGCGGAAGGCTGGACGGCCGAGTTCCTCATTCCCTGGCACATCGCGCCGATGCGCCAGGCGAACGGCAACCGCAAGCTGGGGATCTACCTGGACCGCGTGGTCGGCTCGACCGGCGAACGCACGGCGTGGCCGTACGCGAGCTTCGAGCGGCCCCGGTACCTCTCCGACTTCGCCGTGATCGAAGTGCCGAACTTCAGCCAGTCGCTGCTGGCGATCACGCCCTATGCCTCCGGCCTCTACGATGCCGTCGGCAAGGGCAGCGACGGCGACGCGGGCGTCGACGTGTTCTGGAAGCCGAACGGCCAGGTGCAACTCACCGCCACCGTGAACCCGGATTTCGGCCAGGTGGAAAGCGACGACCTGGTGGTGAACTTCAGCGCCACGGAAACCTTCATCAGCGACAAGCGCCCGTTCTTCACCGAGAACCAGGGCATCTTCGAGTTCACCACGCCATCCGATTTCAGCCAGTTGCTGTACACGCGCCGCGTGGGCGGCCCGGCCGATGATGGCGAGGGCGCCGGCGACATCGTGGGCGCGCTCAAGCTCAACGGCAGCATCGGCGCCACCAAGTACGGATTGTTCGCCGCCGACGAGGCCGAGGACGTCGGACGCACGTTCGCGGCGGCGCGCCTGGTGCGCGACTTCAGCCGGCAGAACCTCGGCTTCATGGCGACCTGGGTGGATCGTCCGTACCTGGATCGCCAGGCGGCGACGGCGGGCATCGATCACGACTGGCGGCCGACCTCGCGCTGGAACATCCGCACGCGCGTGTTCGGCAGCGACATCGACGAGGCCGGCGAGCACACACGTGACACGGGCGCCACGGTCTGGGCGGACTACGAGATGGATCGCGGCTGGCGCCAGCAGGTGATCGCCATGCATTTCGGCAACGAGCTCGAGATCAACGACGCCGGTTACCTGTCGCGCAACAGCACCAACTACCTGCACTGGCAGGTCAACCGGCGCTTCACCGAACTGCCGGCCAGCTCGCGTTACGCTTCCAAGGATTGGCGCTGGCGCCTGAGCACCGACTACAACGACCACGGCCAGCTCATGGGCCACCAGACGCGGCTCAGCCGCGAGAGCCGCCTGCGCAACGGCAGTTACGAATATGGCCAGATCAACATCAACAGCGCCGGCTACGACGACCTGCTGACCCGCGGCAATGGCGTGGTGTGGCTGCCGCCGAACTTCAACAGCTACTTCGATTACCAGCGGCCGCGCATCGGCCGCTGGGGCTACGAGGTCGAGGCAGAGATCTTCAGCGGCGGGTTGTCAGGCAACGACCGCATCGGCTACCTGCTCGAGGTCGAGCCGAAGTATTTCATCAGCGATGCCTTCAACGTGTACTTCGGCGTGGAGGTCGAGAACATACCGGACTGGCTGGTCTGGCAGCACGACAACCTGATCGGCAGCTTCGACGAGCACCAGGCCAGCATCAACGCGGGCTTCGAGTGGATCGTCGCCAACCGCCACGAGTTGAGGCTCAAGCTGCAGGCCATCGGTGTCGACGCGAAATTGCGCCAGGCTTACCGCGTCGAGAATGGCGGCGCCGTACCCAGCGACGATCCCATCGACGACTTCACGGTCGAGAATCTCGGCGTGCAGATCCGCTATCGCTTCGAGTTCCGGCCGTTGTCGTATCTCTACGTGGTCTATGGCCGCGGCGGATACCAGGAGGAGCCGGTCGCGAACGGGCTCGGCCGTTCGATCGGCGACAGTTTCTCGCTGCGCGACAACGAACAGCTGCTGGTCAAGTTCAGCTACCGCTTCGAGAATTAGGCGGGTTCGTCGTCTCCCGCGACCTCGACCAGCAGCCGCCGGATCTCGGTCTCGCTGACGGGCTTGGTGAAGTGGCGATGGAACCCCGCCTGGCGCGCCCGTTCCTTGTCGGCCGGCTGGCCCCAGCCGGTCACGGCCGCGATGATGGGGCGGGGATCGAGCTCCATGGCGGAGACGGCACGGGCGAGGTCGTAACCCGACATGCGCGGCATGCCGATGTCCAGCAGCAGCAGGTGCGGCACCAGCACCGGCACGACACGCAACGCGGTCGCGCCGTCGTAGGCGGTTTCGGCGCGGTGACCCAGCTGCTGCAGCAGGGCGGCGAGGCTGTCGGCGGCGTCGACATTGTCGTCGACCACGAGAATGCGCAGTGACCTGGCAGCGGCGGGCTGTTCGGCCGGCACCTGTGACGCGGCCACCTGCGATCCGCTGAGCGGCAGCTTGACGACGAACTCGCTGCCCATGCCGGGGCCATCGCTGTACGCCTGCACGCTGCCGCCGTGCAGATCGACGATCCGGCGCACCAGTGCCAGTCCCACGCCCAGGCCGCCGAAGGTCCCGGTGGCGTTCGGCTCCAGCTGGATGAAAAGGTCGAAGATCCGCTCGAGCGCGCCCGCCTCGATGCCCTTGCCATTGTCGACCACGCGCAGCTCGGCCCATTCGCCGGACACGCCCGCGAACAGTTCGATGCGGCCGCCAGTCGGCGTGTACTTGGCGGCGTTGTTCAGCAGGTTGACCACCACCTGGCTCATGCGCAGTGCGTCGGCCTCGATGCGGATCGGCGTGGCCCTGAGCTCCAGGCGCAGCAGGTGATGCTTGGCATCGATCACCGGGCGGCTGGTCTCCACGGCGCGCTGGATCACGTCGCGCAGATCGATGGTGGCCTTGTCGATGCTGAGCTGTCCGCGAGCCACGCGGTTCACGTCGAGCAACTCGTCGATGATGCGCACCAGCTGGCCGCTCTGCCGCTCGATGGTCTGCCGCATGCTCTCGACGATCGGATCCTGGATATTGCGCCGTTCCATCAGGGCCACGGCGTTGCGGATCGGTGCCAGCGGGTTGCGCAGCTCGTGCGCCAGCATGGCGATGAACTCGTGCATCTTCTGCGCGGTATCGGCCAGCGATTCGGCGTGCCGGCGCTGCGTGAGATCCTGGGTCACGATGTAGAACTGCTGAGGTGCGCCCTCGGCGGCCGGCAGCGGCGCGATCACGCTGTTGGCCCAGAACTGCGTGCCGTCCTTGCGCTTGCGCCAGCCTTCCTCGAAGGCGCGGCCCTGCTGCCGTGCCTCGATGAGCTGCCGCCACGGCTTGTGCGCGGCCACGTCCTCGGCGGAATAGAGGCGCGAGAAGTGTCGCCCCACGATCTCGGTGGCGGTGAAGCCGGTGATGCGCTGCGCGCCGTGGTTCCAGCTGTTGATGAAGCCAGTGCCATCGATGGTCACGATCGCGTAGTCGATGACGCTCTCCACCAGCAGGCGGAAGCGTTCCTCGCTCTGGCGCAGGTGGCTTTCGTATTCGCGCCGCTCGGTGAGGTCGCGCACGATCTTGGAGAATCCCATCAGCTTGCCGGACGAATCGCGCATGGCCGTGAGCACGGCATTGGCCCAGAAGCGCGAACCGTTCTTGCGGACGCGCCAGCCTTCGTCCTCGAACCGACCCTCCAGCGTGGCCGTCTCGAGTTCGCGCCGGGCGAGATCGTGGGCGTCGTCCTGCGGGTAGAAACGGGACAGGTGCTCGCCGAGGATCTCCAGGGTGCCGTAACCCAGGATCTGTTCCGCGCCGGAATTCCAGGTGGCCACGTTGCCTTCCGTGTCCAGCATGAAGATGGCGTACTCGCGCACGCTTTCGACGAGTGCGCGGAACCGCGCCTCGCTCTGCCTGAGGAACTCTTCGTGACGGCGCCGCTCGGTGAGGTCGCGCGTCACCTTGGCGAAGCCAATCAGCGTGCCGTCGCTGTCGCGCAGCGCGGTGATGATCACGTTGGCCCAGAAGCGCGAACCGTCCTTGCGCAAGCGCCAGCCTTCGTCTTCGTATCGTCCGTCGCGGATGGCGCCCTCGAGCTCGCGTTGCGGCAATCCCGAGTCGATGGACTCCGGCGGGTAGAACTTCGTGAAATGCTGGCCGATGATTTCGCCGGCCTTGTAACCCTTGATGGCCTCGGCGCCGGCGTTCCACGACGCGATGCGCCCGTCGGTGTCGAGAATCAGCAGCGCATAGTCGCGCACGCTTTCGACGAAAGCGCGGAACTGTTCTTCACCCGGACTCTTGCGCAGCAGCGGTGGACGATCGTCGGCGGAATGGCGGGCCATGAGCCGCGAGGATAGTCCGGCCGGTTGCGGTACCACTGTAGGCCATCGCCTACATCGCATGACATTGCCAACTACTGCACGAATTCCAGCGTTTGCAGCGTAGGAGGCGAGGTCGGGGCCAGGACGATGCGCGCCTTCAGCGCTCCCCGCTCGCAGCGGAAGGCCACCGTGGCGTTCATGGCGCTTTCGGACTGCTGCGAGTCCGCCAGCCGGCAGTCGCCGAGTGTGCTGCGCAATTCGGCGATCTTCGGATTGCGGATCGCGGCCGAGTGATCGAGCAGGAAATTCGGCGCCAGGGCCGCGGGCACAGCCAGCACGTCGCCCGCGGCGTAGATGCGTTCGGCCACGCGTGCCATGTCCTCGAGGGCCGGGCTCAGCGAGCCCGTCCGCTCGGGAAAGGCGCCCGACTGCGCCAGCAGGTTGGCGGCTTCGCGCACCGGCAGCGAGGCCTGGGCATACGTGCGGTTGGCAAACGCGAACACGGCCACTCCACGCATGGGCAGGAACAACACGTTGGAGCCGTAGCCGGGCAGGCCACCCGAGTGGCCGAAATGCACGCCGAGCACGCAGTCGGAGAACGGAATGACACCGTAGCCGTAGGACAGCGATCGCGGACAGCCGGCCGGATCTTCCGCCGGACGCGGCACGGCGTAGTTGGCCGGCCGCGCCATCTCGCGCACGCTGGAGCGTCGCAGGATGCCATCCTCGGCGCCATCACGCGGCGGCCAGGCGGACAGCACCCAGGC
>DASUGK010000015.1:0-6555 GCA_036274075.1 Steroidobacteraceae bacterium
GCAGGCGCGCGTTGAGCTGCTTCTGCGCCGACCAGAGCTCGACGCTGGAGATCGCGCCGCTGCCGAGGTCGATGGTGCGCGCCTTGACGTCGCCGATCCACTGCACCGTCTGGTACTGGGCGGTGAAGGCGAAGTTGTCGCCGGCCACCGGCTGCAGGTTCGAGGTCGCCGCCGCCGCGCCGGCGCCGACCCGCTGCTTGAGCGCGTTCAGCGTGTCGGTGAGGCTGTTGGCGAGCTCCGCCGGGTTCGAGGCGCTGAAGAACACGCCCCGGCCGTTCACCGCGGTGTGCCACAGGTCGTCGAGCGCCGTCGGCGAGTCGGCGACCGGGTCCGGCCAGCTGCCCGACAGGGTGCCCTGCGTGATGCCGTAGAAATCGCCCGCCTTGGCCGTCGCGTAGTCGCTCCGGTAGGTGAGCGTTCCGTCCAGCCCGAGGCCGAGCGTGAAGGTCGTCATGTGCTGGTGCGCGGCGAAGTCCTTGTCGGTCGTGGGCACGTTGTCTGCCGAAACGTCCACGCCGCTGCTCGCGTTCTTGGCGCCCGGCCCGCGCAGGTCGGTCTGGTAGTAGTAGAGCGCGACGTCGGCAAGGCCCACGGTGCCGTCGTCGCCGCCGTCCCATACGCCCTGCGTTTGCAGCGAGTACGGCCCGACGTTCTTGTTGTCCTGCTGCGTCATCGACGAGTTGTCCACCTTGCGGCCGACGTTGGTGTTGCCGTCCCAGTCCGACCTGACCGTCGTCCAGTAGCCGTCGGTCGACAGGATCGCGAAGTTCGGCTGGCAGGAAACGATCACCGGGTCGTCGGCCGACGGGATGCCGTCGTTGATCTTGTCGAACTGGCCGGCGTACATGCGCCCGATGCGCGACAGCGCCTCGCGCAGCGGCGTGCCGCCGCCGCTCGCCTGGGCGTAGAACTTCGTGTACCAGTTGCCCTTGTGCGTCGCGTCGTAGTCCTGGATGCGCAGGTACTTGGTCGCGCTGACCGGCGAGCCCGGGTTGATCGTGATGAAGCCGACGCGGTAAGTATCGTCGATCGGCACGAAGGCACGCCCGGCCGCCGTCTTCATCATCTGCAGGCGGGTCCGGTAGTACGCGTACCAGTTGGCGAAGTTGGTCATTTCCTCGGCGTACGTACAGGTCGCGCCGGCGCAATCCGAGCGCGCCGCGGCCTTCGTGTAGCTGTTGTTCGCCGGCACGATGTCGACCCGTGAGAAATGCCCGTAGCCCACGTGCACGGCGACACTGCCCGTCGCGGCGTCGGCGCCGCCGGCCAGCGAACCCGACGCCGACACCACGACGCCGGCCGACTGGCCCCCCGCGAAGGCGCTGACGATGTACTGCCCCAGCGTGCCGCCCTTCACGACCGTGGGCAGGCGGGAGTTCATCTGCACCCCCAGCGACACCGGCGCGGTGATGATGACCGTGTCCGCCGAGGTCGTCGCGGTGAACTTGGTCGTGGCCGACGCCTGGTTGATGCAGTTCGCGATGCCGCTGGCGAGTGACGCGCGCTCGTTCGGGCTGTTGGTGCCGCTGGCCGCCGTCAGCACGCCGGCCGCGGCGGTGACGCCGAATCCGTAGGTGCCGGTGCAGGTCGGGCTCATCAGGTTGGTCAGGCCGCTGGTCGGATGGTTGACGGTGACCGCGTTTACCACCACGGCCGAGTTGCCGGGCTCGCTGTCGACGACGATGGTCGCCTGCGCGGCCACGTTGCCCGACTGGGTCGAGGCCGTGACGACCGTCTTGCCGTTCTCCGACGCGCCGGCGATCGACGTGGTGATCGTGACCACGCTGCCCGCGGCAGTCGCCGTATAGTTCGGTGAGGACGTGTATCCGTTGATGGCGTCGCGGATCTTGATCGCGAGCGCGCTGGTCGAGCTGTCCGCGGCCACCACGCTGCTGCTGATGAGGGAGACACCGCCGATCGACAGCGTGGTGAGCTTCTCGCCTGCCGCCGACTCCTCCACCAGCAGGGTCGTGCTCGCGGCGACCGCGGAGGTGCTCACCGACCGCACCTCGGTCACGCCGAGGTGCTTCGGCCAGATGTAGCCGTTGATCTTCTTGCGCTGGCAGTCGACGAGGGTGGTCTTGTCCTTGCACCAGCGCGGTCCCGAGTAGATGTGCTGCGGCGTGATCGCCTGCCCCGCGGCGCAGTTCACCAGCTCCGAGTCCGTGCAGAACTCGGGCGCGATGAACTTGTGCGTGTTCGGGACCACGGTCGTGCCGCTGACGCAGGTGCCGACCGCCAGGTTGGAGGTGGAGCACCACTGCGCGGTCTGCATGCGGTAGTAATACGGCGAGCCGAACCGGAACTTCACGTTCGAGAAATTGTTCCCCTGCCAGTTGGTCGCCGTGCCGATCCCCTTGTTGAAGGTGCGGTCCGGGTACGTGTAGCTCGAGTTCACGCGGCAGTTGGTGGTATCCGTCGCGGAGTCGCTGTTGTTCTTGCACCAGGCGCGGTCCGGGTACTTGTTCACGAGGTCCGCGGTCGTGGTGCCGTTGCCGAGCGTATCGTTCTGCTGCTTGCCGAACGGGTCGGTCTCGACCTTCGTCCACGTGGCGGTGTTCGTGTTGTTCTGCGCGTTCATGCTGGTGCCATCGGCCTTGACCGCCGGGTCGTACCGGATGGCGGGGTTGTAGTACTGCTTGTTGAAGTCCGGGCTCATGTACGGCGGGTCACCGGGAAGGCAGTGGTCCGGGCGCCCGACGATCGAGCCCGTCGCGTCGTCGAAGTCCTGCGAGAAGTTGGTGTTCGTCTGCTGCGGGTCGCCCGAGTCGTAGCAGGCCGCGGTGGTGCTGGGCGGGCTGCCCGAGGGCTGCACATCCTCCACGTAGTCCGGGCTGTAGTCCCAGCCCATCGAGCCCGAGTCGTCCAGGATGAACATCAGGTTCGGCCGCACGCCGCTCGCCGCCTGCGTAAGAGGCTCGTTCGCAATGTCGGTGTTCGCAGCGCCGGCGGAGGAGAGCACGCCGAACGCGCCTGCGAGCGCAAGGCTCATGCGGCTGGCGCGGAACGCGAGGTTGGGGCGGGAGGCGTCGAAGGTCATGGCGTCACCAGGTCGGATCTGCGATCAGTTGAACATCACTTGCACGTAGCTCACCGTGTTGCGCGGCCCCGACACGCGGGCCGTGACGCGGTAGTAGATCTGGGAGGTGCTCGGCAGGGCCGCGCCGCCGTAGGTGGCGCCGCCCTTCGTGCTCTCGGAGGTGCCGCCGGTCGAGGTGCGCACGCAGTTGACCGAGCCCGGGTTGCCGGCGAGGTCGCACATGCGGTGGATGACGTAGCGCACCTCGGGGTTGCCCGCCGGGTCGGCGCCGAGGTTGAAGGAGTTGTTGGTCCAGTCGAAGTCCGGCCGCGACGGGTCGGTCGCTGTGAAATCCAGGCCCGACTGCATGGCCGCGTAGTAGCGGCCCGGCACGTCGCTGTAGAGGTCGGTGGCGAGCTGCCCCTGCATCCAGGTGCGCGCCTGCTCGACCGCCCAGTCGCCCCCGTGCGTCGCGTTCTGCTTGAACGCCAGGTTGCCGGCGATCAGGTTCGCCGTATCGACCCCGCGGATCAGCGCGATGCCGGCGAGCGACATCGCGACGAGCACGATCAGGGCGATGAACAGCACCGCGCCGCGCTGGCGAATGCGGTTCATCCCTGCCTCCAGATCATGTTGCGCAGCGGGATCACCGTCTCGAAGACGCGGTAGCCGTAGCAGCGCGCCGGGTTCGCCGTATCGGTCAGGTCGCCCAGCGCAGGAAAGGCCAGGCCGTTCCCCCAGGTCGGCGCATTGGCGGCCGTGGTGGCGGTGCACGGGCCGCCCGGGGTATCGGGCCGCACGTAGTTCTCGCTGCGCGCGAGCACGCCGATGCGCACCGACAGCACCTGGCGCCACTCGACCTCGTTGGTCGGCGCCACGTTGTCGTAGCTGTCGACCGCACCGTCGTCCGCGCTGTACGACGCGGCCTCCACCGTGCCGTTGCCGAGGCCGTTGTCCTTGCCGTACTCCGCCTGCAGATCGACGATGTTGGCGACAATCTGCTGCGCGGTGGGCGTGTAGGTGGGCACGACCGTGGAGGAGGTCGACGTGAACAGGCTCGTCACCTCGAGGTTCCCGTTGTTGATGGCGTACGTATTCACCACCGGCCGCCCCATGTTGAACAGCAACGAGTTGACGCTGAAGGCGGGCAGGCTGCCCCCGCTGGCCGGGTTGTAGGGCGCGTTGAGCCCGGCAAGGTGCTCGAGCTGCCCGCCGGTAACACCCGTGATCTGCACCATCGCGCAGGTGGTGCCCTGGGTGACGAACACCAGGTCCCCCGGCGCGGTGGAGAAGCCCTGCGCGTTGTCCACTTCCATCGAGTCCCCCGCGGCCGCCATGCTCTTGCTCAGCGTCGCGGGCATGAGGCGCTCGCTCGTCGTGCCGTACATGATGGTGAGGCTGTCGGGCCCCGCGCCGCCGTCCACGATGCGCACCGGCACCGGCGTGAGCACGGGCAGCGGGCCGCCCGGCGGGTTCGAGTAGCCGACCGAGTCGTAGTACCACTGCACGCCGTTGCAGCCGAACACGGAGGACCAGGCGAAGCCCCAGCCCGCCATGCGCACGTCGCGCTCCACGCTATAGAGGGCGAGCGCGCCGTTGGTCTGCGCGCCGCCGGCGCTGACGGTCGAGCGCTTGTAGTTCTCGTTCACGATGTAGGTCTGGGTGATGACCACGATGCCGATCAGGCCGATCGCCATCGCGACGAGGATCTCCATCAGCGACATGCCCGACACGCGGGCCCGCCCGGGGCGGCCGACAGGGAGGGCGCGCGTCATGGGCCGGTCCCGTTGATCTGCGCGACGATCGTGAACTGGTGCTGGACGCTGTCCGCGCCCGGCATCTGCCAGAAGACGGTGACCGTCGCCTGGTTACCCGCGATCGCGATCACCGGCGAATTGGTGCCGCCGACGGTGACGCGCGGCAGCGTGCTGGCGACCTTCTTGCGCCAGGTATCCATCGCCGCGGCGGCGCCGGAGGTCGTGTCGAAATCGGCCAGGTTGGTGCGATCCACCCACATCTGGCCGATGATCTGGTTGGCCAGGTAGGCGGCCTCGTTGCGGTACTTGGCGTCCACCGTGTTGCGGATCGCCTGGGCCTGCAGGCCCATCATCGCCAGGATCCCGATCGAGAAGATCAGGATGCCGACCAGCGCCTCGAGCAGCGCCACACCGGACTGGTTGCGTCGCATCAGCATTTCCTCGGGTCGGTGGCGTCGCTGACCGCGGGGTCGCACATGCGCGCCTCGCCGCCAATGGAGATGGTGATGCGCAGGCAGCGCATGGCGCCGCCGTCCACGTACTCGCAGGTGCCGCCGGTGGGATTGCTGATGGCGATCTGCGTCATGTTGAGCGCGCCGCCGGGGCTGGTCACCCGCCCGAGGCCGTTGAAGTACACGGTGCCGGCGGTGGCCGCCGTCACCACCGCGCGCGGCGTGCCCTCGCTGCCCGAGCGGGTCTGGATGATGCGCGGCGCCACGGCGTCGGAAGGCGCCTGGTCGCACAGCCCCGTGGGGTCGTCCTGGCTCACCACCCAGCTGGTGCCCGACTGCGTGAGGACGCAGCCCGAGGTGAGGTCGCTGACCAGCTGGAAGCGGACGACCTGGTTGCGACGGACCGCCTCGACGCGGGCCAGCGTCAGTCCGGCGAGCACCGTCTCGCCCGCCGTGCGGATCTGCGAATTGTTCAGCCAGGTCGCCATGCTCGGCAAACCGAGCGCCATCAGGATGCCCATGATGACGAGCGCGATCATCACCTCGATGATCGACATGCCGGACTGCGGGGCGCGCAACGTCAGCATTGGTTGGGCTTCTTGGTCACCCAGCAGTTCGTGGTGCCGGCCGAGTAGCCCTTCTGGGCCATCTTCGAGGCGGCGGTCACCGTCGTCGCGTGCGCGTTGTTCTCGTTGATCGAGAACATGATGCCTTCGAGCTCGGTGCCGGCCTTGCCGGTGGCCTGGATGGTGAACGTCTGCGAGCCGGCTGGCAGGGGGTCGGGGTTGCAGGCGAAGTCGAAATACTTGACCTGGGTGAGGGCGCTGCCCGTCGGCTTGCAGAGCGCGTTGTCGTAGGCGCGCGCATCCTGGAAGCGCTGCTCCTGCTTGACGCGCAGGTCCGCGAGGACCTGGTGCGCCTCGGTCAGCTTGCTGCGCGTGATGTAGCTGGTGTAGGACGGCAGCGCGATCGCGGCGAGGATGCCGAGGACCACCACCGTGATCAGCAGCTCGATCAGCGTAAAGCCCCTTGCTTGGTGCATGTTGCCTCCAGTCGACGTGGATATCGTAGGCGGGGGTCCACGGCCCGGCAAAAGCCGGCGACCGGCGGACGAAATCCACGGGCGAACGGCCCGGCGCCCCGCGGCGCGTGATAATTGCATCACAAGTGGGCCGCGCCGAGAGGCCGAAGCACGTATAATTCACGCATCCTTGCCGACAATTGCTGGTGTAGCTCAGCTGGTAGAGCAACTGATTCGTAATCAGTAGGTCGCCCGTTCGAGTCGGGCCACCAGCACCAAACACATCCTTGCAAATGGCGGCGCGCA
>DASUGK010000016.1:0-28607 GCA_036274075.1 Steroidobacteraceae bacterium
CCCCTCCTGGGCAAAAGACGGCGCCGCGAGCAGAACCCCGCAGGCAGCACAGCAACTCGCGAACCGTTTGATCAATTGAGACCCCTGGAAGAAACCGGATTTAAGTGCTTGTGCCGAGCAGGCGCGACAGATCGTTGAATACCGCGAGCCCCATGAGCAGGACCAGGAACACCAGGCCCATCTGCTGACCGACCATGTAGGTGCGGTCGGAAAGCGGTCCGCCCTTTATCCATTCGGCTGCCTGGAAGACGATCTGCCCACCGTCGAGGATGGGAATCGGCAGCAGGTTCAGGAAGGCCAGCGAGAGCGACAGCAGCACCAGCAGGAACAGGAACTTGTTGGGACCGGCGTGCGCCGCGTCTCCGGCGTAGTCGGCGATGCTGATGAAGCCCGAGATGCCCTTCGTGGAGAATCCGCCCGTGAGCATGCGCCAAAAGAACTTGGCCTGCGTGACGGTCAGCTGCCACGACTTGTCGATCGCGGCGCCGAGCGAGGCGAAGATGGCGCGGCTGCTGCGCACCTTCATCTCGTCCGGGATGAATTTCTCCACGTCCGTCGGACCGCTGATCATGATGCGGCCGATTTTCTTGCCGTTGCGCTGGTCGGTCGCCGTCAGGAGCTTCCGCGAAAATTCGGCGCCGTCGCGGCGCACGGTGACCAGCATCTCGGTGGCGGGCCGCGCGTTCACGTAGCTGACGAGATCCTGGATGCCATGCACCGGCTGTCCATCGAGCGCGACCACGAGATCACCAGGCTTCAATCCCGCCTTCTCGGCAGGACCGCCGGCTTCCACGGACTCGATCAGCGCGGGAATCGTCGGCTCCCAGAAGTCGAAGCCGAGGCCCTTGTTGATTTCACCCGGCTCGGTCAGCTTGCGGCGCGTATCCGCGTCGGTGACCGACAACGCCAGGTTGCGCTCGACGCCATCCTTGCCACGCACGGCCAGGCTCACGTCGCCCCGGTCGCTGACCGCGTCCAGCAACTCGATGGATGCGTCGGTCATGTCGTCGATCCGCCTGCCATTGATGGCAAGGATCTCGTCGCCCGCACGCAATCCGGCGGTCGCCGAAAGCGACCCGGTCTTGACCACACCGATCACGGGCTTGGTCTCGGTGACACTGTCGGCCAGAAACAGGCCCCACAGCACCAGGACGGCGAAAATGACATTGGCCGCCGGGCCGGCCAGCAACACGAGGATTCGCTGCCACGGCGGCCGGCTCGCGAAGGCGCGCGGCAGGTCTTCCGCCGGCACGGCGCCGTCGCGCTCGTCGAGCATGCGCACGTAACCGCCGAGTGGTAGCGCGGCCACGACATATTCGGTGTAGTCGGGAGCGCGCCCGATCTTCTTCCAGATGGGTTTGCCGAATCCGACCGAGAAGCGCAGGACCTTGAAGCCGAGCTTGCGGGCCACCCAGAAGTGGCCGAATTCGTGCACCGTGACCAGCAGGCTCACGGCCACGATGAAACCGACGATGCTCCAGCCGATTTGCACCGACATGCCCCCTAGGCGTGGACCGCGCGCGGCCGGATGAAGAAGGAGGCGCGCGCCCGTGCTTCGGCGTCGGCCGCCAGCACGTCGTCGAGATCGCGGATTTCGCCACCCGATGTGGTTGCCATCACCGATTCAATGACCGATGGAATTTGCGCAAAGTTCAATCCACCCTCGAGAAACGCCGCCACGGCCACCTCGTTCGCGGCGTTAAGTGATGCGGGCCGCGAACCGCCTTCCCGCGCGGCCTCCTGGGCGAGGCCCAGGGCCGGGAACCGGCGCAGGTCCGGTGCTTCGAACCGCAGGGTCCCGACCTTGATGAGGTCGAGGGATTGTACACCGGACGTGACGCGCTCCGGCCACGCCAGGGCGTGGGCGATGGGCGTGCGCATGTCCGGCGCACCTAACTGCGCGAGCACCGATCCGTCCACGTATTCCACCAGCGAGTGCACGATGCTTTCGCGGTGGATCAGCACTTCGACGCGCTCCGGAGGCACGCCGAACAGCAGGCAGGCCTCGATGAATTCCAGCCCCTTGTTCATGAGCGTGGCCGAGTCCACGGAGATCTTGCGGCCCATCACCCAGTTCGGGTGCGCACAGGCCTCGTCGGGCGTGACATTCGCGAGGCGCACGGTGTCGGTGTCGAGGAACGGGCCACCCGATGCCGTGAGCAGGATGCGTTTCACTCCCGGCGGCGCGACGCCGGGCATGGCGTCGCGCGGCAGGCACTGGAACACCGCGTTGTGTTCGCTGTCGATGGGCAGCAACACCGCGCCGGCCGAGCGCACCGTCTGCATGAGCAACGGGCCGGCCATCACCAGCGATTCCTTGTTGGCTAACAACAGCCGCTTGCCGGCCCGCGCCGCGGCCAGCGTGGAGCGCAGGCCCGCCGCCCCGACAATGGCCGCCATGACGCTGTCCACTTCGGGCAGCGCCGCAATCTCCTCGAGCGCATCGACGCCGCCCAGCACGCGCGTGCGCGCGCCGCGCGACCGCAACTGCTCCTCGAGCCTGCCGACGGAGCTGCCGTCGGCCAGCGCCGCATACGGCACGTCGAAGCGCAGCGCCTGCTCGGCGAGTTTCTCGACATTGCGATGGGCGCCCAGCGCCACGACACGGAACCGGTCCGGATGGCGCGCGATCACGTCGAGCGTGTGTTCGCCGACCGAGCCGGTCGATCCGAGGATGGCGACGCCGATGATGCCGCGCCCGCTCACGGGATGACCTGCAGCGAAGTCAGCGCGAACACCAACGCGGGCGCCGCGGCGGTGACGCTGTCGATGCGATCGAGCATGCCGCCATGGCCGGGAAACACGTTGCCGCTGTCCTTGAGGCCCACGGCGCGCTTGAGCATGCTCTCGGTGAGATCGCCCACGATGGAAACCGCGGCGACGGCGGTACACAACAGCACGAACGTCCAGACGTCCACGCTGAACACGAGGATCGCGGCCAGCCACGCCACCAGCCCGGCCAGCAACACGCCGCCCACCACGCCTTCCCAGGTCTTCTTGGGCGACACGCGCGGCGCCAGCGGCACGCGGCCTAACCACCGCCCGGCGAAGAACGCCCCGGTATCCGCGGCCCAGACCAGCGCCAGCGTGAACAGCACCCAGTAGGTGTTCTGCATGGTCAAGGTCACGTACACCAGCGCCAGCCAGCACGGCACCAGCGCCAGCAGGCCCGCGAGCCCCGCCGACACGGGGTTGACGTGCGACGGGGCGAAACACACCCACAGGAAGGCCACCATCCACCATGCCACGGCGACGGCCATCATCACGTGCACGAAGCGCGGCGACATCGAATAGAAGTAGTAGCTCGCGAGCAAGGCGAGCGCGACCAGCGCGGTGTAGGCGGCGCGCGATCCGCGGCTGCCTTTGGAAATGAACGCGGCCCATTCCCAGGCGCCGACGAGCACCAGCACCGTGATCAGCAAGACCGTCGCCACCGGCGGCAGGCCGAGCATGACGCCCAGCAGGATGGCCACCAGCACGATTGCAGTCAGTACGCGCTGTTTAAGCACTGCCGGCGGCCTCGACCGCCTTGCGACGCTGCTGCTCCGGCGTCAGGCCGAAGCGCCTTTCCCGGGCGGCGAACGAGGCCAGCGCCGCCTCGAGATCCGCCACCGAGAAATCCGGCCACAACACGTCGCAGACGTGGATCTCGGTGTAGGCCAGGTTCCACAGCAGGAAATTACTGATGCGATGATCGCCGCCGGTGCGGATGAAGAGATCCGGATCGGGAACGTCGCCGAGCGCGAGCTCGCGCGCGAAACGCGCTTCGTCGATGTCGTCGACGCGCAGCGCGCCGCTCGCCACGCCGGCCGCCAGCCTGCGGGCGGCCTGCAGGATGTCCCAGCGGCCACCGTAACTGACCGCCACCTGCAGCCGGAGTCCGCGGTTGCCGGCGGTGAGGTCCTCGCTCCCCTTCATGCGGGCCTGCAGCTTCACGCTGAGCGCCTGCCGGTCACCGATGAACTTCAGCCGCACGCCATTGCGATGCAGCTCCTCGACTTCCTTGTCGATGGAGTCGAGGAACAGTTGCATGATGCTGCCGACTTCGTGCGCGGGGCGCCGCCAGTTCTCGCTCGAGAACGCGAAGATCGTGAGTGCGCCGATGCCGCGCCGCGAACATTCCTCGACGCACATGCGCACCGGGCGCACGCCTTCCTTGTGGCCGGCCGGCCGCGGCAGGCCGCGCGCCTCGGCCCAGCGCCCGTTGCCGTCCATGACGATCGCAATGTGATTGGGAGTACTCACCCGGCAGTTCCGCGTCGCAGTGCAGGCCGCCTCACACCTGCATGATCTCTTTTTCCTTGGCCGCGAGCTGCGCGTCGATGTCGGCGACGTACTTGTCGGTGAGCTTCTGGATCTCGACCTCGGCTTTCTTTTCTTCGTCCTGCGAGATCAGCTTTTCCTTGAGCGCTTCCTTGACGTCGGCGATCACGTCGCGGCGCACGTTGCGCACCGCCACGCGCGCGTTCTCGGCGTCGGCGCGCACCACCTTGGTGATGTCGCGGCGCCTTTCCTCGGTCAACGGCGGCAGCGGCAGGCGGATCACGGTGCCGGCGCTGACCGGGTTGAGGCCGAGCTCCGACTTGTGGATGGCCTTCTCGATGGCCTGCACCATGCTCTTCTCCCACGGCGACACCACCAGCGTGCGCGCGTCCTCGACGCTGATGTTCGCCACCTGCTTGAGCGGCGTGTCGGTGCCGTAGTAGTCGACCTTGAGGTTTTCGATCAGGGAGGGATGTGCGCGGCCCGTGCGCAGCTTCTTGAGGTCGCTCTGGAAGTTCTCGACGCACTTGCCCATGCGTGAGGCGGCGTCTTTCTTGATGTCGTCGATCATTACCCTCTCCTCGTCTTCACTCGTTGGTCACGACGGTGCCGATGTCCTCGCCGCGCACCACGCGCGGCAGGTCGCCCGCGTTGTTGAGGTTGAACACCTGCAGCGGCATGCGGTTGTCGCGGCACATCACGATGGCGGTGGCGTCCATCACGTTGAGCCGGTCGACCAGCACCTTGTCGTAGGTCAGCGTGGCGTAGCGCCGCGCGGCGGGATTCTTGACCGGGTCGGAATCGTAGATGCCGTTGACCTTGGTGGCCTTGAGCAGCACGTCGGCGCCGATCTCGATGGCGCGCAGCGCGGCCGCCGAATCGGTGGTGAAGAACGGGTTGCCGGTGCCCGCCGCGAAGATGACCACGCGGCCTTTTTCGAGGTGTCGCATCGCACGACGGCGGATGTAGTCCTCGCACACCTGGTTGACGCGCAACGCGCTCTGCACGCGCACCTGGCCGCCGAGGCTCTCGATGGCATCCTGCATCGCCAGCGCGTTCATGACCGTGGCCAGCATGCCCATGTGGTCGCCCGTGACGCGGTCCATGCCGGCGCGCGCCAGGCCCTGGCCACGGAAAATGTTGCCACCACCGATGACACAGGCCACCTGCACGCCGGACTGGCGGATCTCGAGGATCTCGCTGGCGATGCGCTTGAGCACCAGCGGGTCGATGCCGAACTCGGTCGAGCCCAGCAGCGCCTCGCCGGACAGCTTCACCAGGATGCGTTTGTAGCGGTTGCCCATCAGTTCTTGTCCCCTTTCCCGGTCCGACGCGGTACGCACTTTGCCATAAAGAAAACCCCGCGAAGGCGGGGTTTTCAGGGACGATCAGTGCCGGGTCGTAGGCGTGTCGGCCTTGCCGTCCGACTTGCTGTTGTCCTTGGTCTGGGCCTTCACCTGCGCCATCACTTCGCCGACGAAGTCGTCCTGGCGCTTCTCGATGCCCGCGCCGACTTCGTAACGCTCGAACAGCTTGACGCTGGCCTTGTACTTCTGGAGCAGCTTGTCGATGGTGTAGTCGGCGTCCTTCACGAACAACTGCTGGCTCAGCGCGAACTCGTCGACCGCCTTGCGCACGCGGCCCTCGACGATCTTGGCGCGGATCTCCGGCGGCTTCCTGGCGTTGGCCGGGTCGTTGTTCACCTGCTCGGCGGCGATCTCACGTTCCTTGGCCACCAGGTCGGCCGGCGCATCGGCCGGGGTGAGGTAACGCGGGCTGGCCGCGACCACCTGCATGGCGAGGTCGCGCGCGAGCTCGGCGTCGCCGCCTTCGACCGCCACCAGCGCGGCCTTCTTGCTGTCGGTGTGCACGTACGAACCCACCACGGTCGGGGCCTTGACCAGCGTCACGCGGCGCACGGTCAGGTTCTCGCCGATCTTGGCTATCAACGCACGGCGCTTCTCGTCGACCGTCTCGCCGCTCGCGAGCTTGAGCCCGTTCACGGCTTCGACGCTGCCGGCGCCGGCGGCCAGGGCCACCTTCGCGACGTCGTTGGCGAAGCCGCGGAATTCATCCCCTCGGGCCACGAAGTCCGTTTCGCTGTTCACTTCGACCAGCACGCCGGTCTTGCCGTCGGCGGACTTCTCCACCACGACCACGCCTTCGGCCGCGACGCGCGAGGCCTTCTTGTCGGCCTTGGCGAGTCCCGCCTTGCGCATGTTCTCGGCGGCCGCGTCCAGGTCGCCGTTGGTCTCGACCAGCGCCTTCTTGCATTCCATCATGCCGGCGCCGGTGCGTTCGCGAAGCTGCTTGACTGCTTCTGCAGTAATAGTCATCTCAATTCCTCGTAGTTAGGCGCGGCGCTGCCGCGACCATGCTTCAGCCGCGGCGCGGGCCGCCACCACCGCCACGACGGCCACCGGCACCGGCGCCACCGCCGGAGCTGGTGCGCGAGCGGCCGGCGCTGGCAGTCGCGCTGCGCGGTTGCGCTTCACCTGAATCCTCGAATCCCGTCTCGGCGGTTTCATCCGGCTCGGCGGCGACGCTCGCGACCACCGGGCGGCGGCCACGGCCACCGGTGTTCGCCGGGCGGCGCGCACGGACCGGGGCGGGCGCCTTGGCGGCGCGGCCCTTCGGGCCCTTCTTCTTCGGGTTGCCCTGCTCGTCGAGCTCGACGAACTCGTCCTCGCCCACGACCACCGCCGGGACCTGGGCCTTGCCCTCGATGACCGCGTCGGCGATGCCGGCCGTGTACAGCGCGATGGCGCGCATGGCGTCGTCGTTGCCGGGGATGACGTAGTCGACGTCATCCGGCGTGCAGTTGGTGTCGACCACCGCCACCACCGGGATGCCGAGCTTCTTGGCTTCGTGGATCGCGATGTTCTCGTGGCCCACGTCGACCACGAAGATCACGTCGGGCGGGGATTCCATCTGCTTGATGCCGCCGAGGCTCTTCTCGAGCTTGTCCTTCTCACGGCGCATCATCGTGGCTTCCTTCTTGCCACGCTTGCCGAGCGTGCCGTTTTCCGACATCTCGGTGAGATCCGCCAGGCGCTTGATGGACTGGCGAATGGTCTTGAAGTTGGTGAGCATGCCGCCCAGCCAGCGCTGGTTCACGTAGGGCATCTCGCAGCGCTTGGCTTCCTTCTCGATGGCCTCCCGGGCCGAGCGCTTGGTGCCGACGAACAGCACCTTGCCGCCGTCCGCGACCACGCTTTTGACGAAGTTCGCAGCCTCCGCGTACATGGGCTGCGTCTTCTCGAGGTTGATGATGTGGATTTTGTTTCGTTCGCCGAAAATGAACGGAGCCATCTTCGGGTTCCAGAAGCGGGTCTGGTGTCCGAAATGGACGCCCGCTTCCAGCATCTGTCGCATCGACACGCCGGCCATCAAAGTCTCCTTGTGGGGTTGAGCCTCCGCGCCGCCCGGGTGGTGATCCGTATCGACCTTGCGGTCAGGATTCGGACACCCATCCACCCGTTATGCCGACTTACCTGGAGGGGTGAAGGCGGCAGGTTGCGCGTGTGGTTTAAGTGAGTTTCATTGCCAAAAAAGGCCGCGCTTTATACCATCCCTCCCCCGTCAAAACAATGCCTTACGCAGGTGCACGCGATGGACTCCCTCGTGAGTCGCCACATCTCCATTAAGTCCCCGGCCGAGCAGGAAAAAATGCGCGTAGCCGGCCGCCTGGCCGCGGAAGTCCTGGACATGATCGGTGAGTACGTCAAACCCGGCGTCACCACCGAGGAGCTGGACCGCATCTGCAATCGGCACATCGTCGAGGTCCAGAAGTCCATTCCGGCCAACGTGAACTATCGGGGTTTCCCCAAGACCATCTGCGCCTCGGTGAACCACGTGGTCTGCCACGGCATCCCGAACGAGAAGGTCCTCAAGTCCGGCGACATCGTGAACATCGATGTCACCGTCATCCGGGACGGCTACCACGGCGATACCAGCCGCATGTACTTCGTCGGCAAGCCTTCGCTGCCGGCGCAGCGGCTCACCGAGACCTGCTGGGAAGCCATGTGGCGCGGCATCGAACAGGTGCGCCCGGGGGCGCACCTCGGCGACATCGGGCATGCCATCCAGACCTTCGTGGAAGCCAACAATTTCTCGGTGGTGCGCGAATACTGTGGCCACGGCATCGGCCGCGTGTACCACGAAGATCCGCAGGTGCTGCATTACGGCGAGCCCGGCACGCACGACGAGCTCAAGGCCGGCATGACGTTCACCATCGAACCGATGGTGAATGCCGGCAAGCGTCACGTGCGGCTGCTCGGTGACGGCTGGACCGTGGTCACCAAGGATCATTCGCTCTCGGCGCAATGGGAGCACACCGTGCTGGTCACACCCACCGGTGTCGAAGTGCTGACCCTCGGCGAGGGCAGCAAGCGCCCCGCCTTCTATAATTAATAGATGGCCTCACTCGACGAGGAACTGGATGCGGCCGACACGGTCTCGCGCGGCGCTCCGTGGCCGCGGCTGGTCCTGCTCCCCGAGCGGCTGGCGGCGGCGAGCTACGCGCCGGACGCTTTCCGCACCGAGCTGAAGGACGCGCACGCCGAGCTCGTCGAGCGGTTCCGCGCCGATGAATCGGTGGAAACGCTGGTGCAAGCGCGCGCCGAGCTCATCGACGCCATCCTGCGCGAAGTGTGGCGCTCGCAGCTGCCGGCCGGCTACGAACGCTGGGCGCTTGCGGCCGTCGGCGGTTATGGCCGCGGCGAGCTGCATCCGCATTCGGACATCGACATCCTGATCCTGGTGCCGGAAGCGCCGGACGACGCCGGCCGCGGCATCGTCGAACGCGTGGTGACTTTCCTCTGGGACATCAATCTCGAGGTCGGCCACAGCGTGCGCACCGTGAAGGAATGCGCCGAGGAAAGCGCCGCCGACGTGGGCGTGATGACCACGCTCATCGAGGCGCGGCTGCTGGCCGGCAACGAGCCGCTGCTGGTCGAGATGCGCGAGGCCGTGTCCGCGGATCGCATCTGGCCCGTCAAGGCCTACTTCGAAGCCAAGGTGGCCGAGCAGCAGGACCGGCATCTCAAGGCGAACGACACCGCCTACAACCTCGAGCCCAACGTCAAGACCGGCCCCGGCGGCCTGCGCGACATCCAGACCATCGCCTGGGTGGCCAAGCGGCATTTCGGCGCGAGTTCACTGGACGAGCTGCGCACGCACGGTTTCCTGTCGCTTTCCGAGCTGCGCAAGCTCAAGCAGGCGCAGTCCTTCCTGTGGAAGGTACGCTTCGGGCTGCACGTCCTCACCGGCCGGCGCGAAGACCGGCTACTGTTCGACCACCAGATCAAGCTGGCGCAGAGCTTCGGCTACGAGGACGCCTCGTACACGCTCGCGGTCGAGCAGTTCATGCAGCGCTACTACCGCACCGTCATGGACGTGTCGCTGCTGAACGAGCTGCTGCTGCAGCTGTTCCGCGAGGCCATCCTGTCCGAGACCGCGCCGCCGCGTCCGCTGAATCCCCGCTTCCAGGTGCGCAACGACTACCTCGAGGCCGTGAACGAAGAGCTGTTCGCGCGCACGCCGTCGGCGCTGCTCGAGATCTTCGTGCTGCTGCAGCAGAACCCGGAGGTGAAGGGCGTGCGCGCCTCGACCATCCGCGCCATCAACAAGAACCTCTGGCTCATCGACGAAGAGTTCCGCCAGAACCCGCGCAACCACCGCCTGTTCCTCGAGATCCTGCGCGCGCCCGCGGGCGTGACGCACGAACTGCGGCGCATGAACACCTATGGCGTGCTGGGGCGGTACATCCCGGCCTTCGGCCGCATCGTCGGGCGCATGCAGTACGACCTGTTCCACGCCTACACCGTCGATGCGCACACGCTGTTCGTGCTGAGCAACCTGCGGCGCCTCGCGCTCTCGAAGTACGACAACGAACTGCCGAACCTGTCGGCCATCATGCAGACGCTGCCCAAGCCCGAAATCGCCTACCTGGCCGCGCTGTTCCACGACATCGCCAAGGGCCGCGGCGGCGACCACTCGCAGCTCGGCGCGGTGGACGCCGAGGCCTTCTGCCTCGAGCAGGGCCTGTCGCGTTACGACGCGCGCCTGGTGTCGTGGCTGGTGCTCAACCACCTCGAGCTCTCGGTCACCGCGCAGAAGCAGGACATCTCCGATCCCGAGGTCATCAACGCCTTCGCGCGCAAGGTCGGCGACGAGAACCACCTCGACTACCTGTACGTGCTCACCAGCGCCGACGTGCGCGGCACCAACCCGAAGTTGTGGAACTCGTGGAAGGCATCGCTGTTCCAGGAGTTCTACGAACGCGTGAAGCGCGCGCTGCGCCGCGGGCTGGAAAGTCCCATCGATCCCGAGGAGCTGATGCGCGAGACACAGGACGGCGCGCGCAAGCTGCTGGCCGCCGCCGGCCGCATCACCGCGCCGGAGATCACGCGCGCCTGGGAACGCCTCACGCCGGCGTATTTCCTGCGCCACACACCCGAGGAAGTCGCCTGGCACACGCAGCTGCTGGCCGACCGCGAGCCGGGCAGCGAGGATCCGCTGGTGGCGGTGCAGTCGAGCAGCGAACGCGGCACCACCGCCATCCTCGCCTTCGCGCCCCATCGTTACAACAGCTTCGCCATCACCACGGCGGTGCTGGACCAGCTCGGCCTCAACATCGTCGACGCGCGCATCACGCCCACCGGCGATGGCTTCAGTCTCGATCTCTACCACGTGCTCGAGGAGGACGGCGCGCCGATCGCGGACAGCGAGCGCGTCGGCGAGATCGAGCGCGCCCTGTGGCGCGCGCTGCAGAATCCCCAGGACGCGCCGGTCACCGTGACCCGCCGCGTGCCGCGCCAGGCGCGCATGTTCCGCACCTCGACGCAGATCGCCGTCACCGTGGATGAGCGCAACCGGCGTTCGGTGCTGGAGCTCGTGGCCGGCGACCGCCCCGGCCTGCTGTGCGACGTGGGCAAGGTGCTCATGGAAGAACGCGTCGACCTCCTGGCCGCCAAGATCATGACGGTGGGCGAACGCGCCGAGGACGTGTTCTACCTCGCCTCGTTGTCGGGCGCGCCGCTCGACGAATCGGCCGCCACGCGCCTGCAGCAGAAACTCTCCGGCACGCTCGACCGGCGCGCGGCCGCGTGAACCCGCGTCTCGACCAGCTCACCGCCTATCCCTTCGAACGACTCGCTCGTCTGAAGGCGGGCATCACGCCGCCGGCCGCGTTGCCGCACATCGCCATGTCCATCGGCGAGCCCAGGCATGCGCCGCCGGCATTCGTGGTCGATGCGCTGCGCGGCGCGCTCGGCAAGCTCGACAGTTATCCCGCCACCGCCGGCCTGCCGGAAACTCGCGCCGCCTGCGCGGCCTGGCTGGAACGGCGTTTCGGCCTGCGCGGACGTGTCGACCCGGCGGCGATGGTGCTGCCGGTCAACGGCACGCGCGAGGCGCTGTTCTCCTTCGTGCAGGCGGTAGTCAGCACCGCCGGCGCATCGCGGCCCGCCGTGGCCATGCCCAACCCGTTCTACCAGATCTACGAAGGCGCCGCGCTGCTGGCCGGCGCCGAGCCCGTGTTCCTCAACACCACGGCCGATGCGCGCTTCCAGCCGGATCTCGATGCGCTGCCCGCGTCCGTGTGGAAACGCTGCCAGGTGCTGTTCCTGTGCAGCCCGGGCAATCCCACCGGCGCGGTGCTGTCGCTGGATTTCCTGCGCCAGGCGCTGGAGCTCGCCGAACGCCACGATTTCGTGATCGCCAGCGACGAGTGTTACGCCGAGTTGTATCGCGACGAAGCCGCGCCGCCGCCCTCGCTGCTGCAGGCCGCACTCGAATCCGGCCGCGACCGGTTCGAGCGCTGCGTGGTGTTCCATTCGTTGTCCAAGCGCTCCAGCGTGCCCGGATTGCGCTCGGGCTTCGTGGCCGGCGATCCCGCCATCCTCGGGCGCTACCTGCTGTATCGCACCTACCATGGCTGCGCCATGCCGATACCGACGCAACTGGCCAGCATCGCCGCGTGGAACGACGACACGCACGCCGCGGCGAACCGCGCCCTGTACCGCGAGAAGTTCGCGCGCGTGCTGCCGGTACTTGCCCCGCTGCTCGACCTGTCCGAACCCGACGGCGGGTTCTATCTGTGGCCGGACGTGCACCGCGACGACGCCGAATTCACGCGCGACCTGTACGCCGAGCAGAACCTCACCATACTGCCGGGCAGTTACCTGGCCCGCGCCACGCCCACGGGCAACCCGGGCGCGCGGCGCGTGCGCATCTCGCTCGTGGCCTCGGTGGACGAGTGCGTGACGGCGGCGCAACGTATCCGACAATTCCTGGAGAAGTAAGTGACCGACCTGACGACGCTGGCCGCGACCATCGACGAGCACTTCGAGCGCCGCGCGGACCTGAGCGCGAAGAACGCGCCGCCCGCCCTGCGGCATGCCATCGAGGAGAGCATCGAGCTGCTGGACAGCGGCCGCGCGCGCGTCGCCGAGAAGAAAGGCGGCCAGTGGACCGTGAACCAGTGGCTCAAGAAGGCGGTGCTGCTGTATTTCCGCACGCACGACAACGTGATCCACGACGCCGGCTACACGCGCTTCTTCGACAAGGTGCCGCTCAAGTACGCGGCGCGTTCGCAGGCCGACGACGGGCAGCTGCTGACGTCCGGCAGCACGCGTGTCGTGCCGCCCGCCGTCGCACGGCGTGGCTCGTACATCGCTCCCAACGTGGTGCTCATGCCCAGCTACGTGAACATCGGCGCCTACGTCGACACCGGCACCATGGTCGACACCTGGGCCACGGTCGGCTCCTGCGCGCAGATCGGCAGGAACGTGCACCTGTCGGGTGGCGTCGGCATCGGCGGGGTGCTCGAGCCGCTGCAGGCGGGTCCCACCATCATCGAGGAAAACTGCTTCATCGGCGCGCGTTCCGAAGTCGTCGAGGGCGTGATCGTCGAGGAAGGCTCGGTGATCTCCATGGGCGTGTTCATCGGCCAGAGCACGAAGATCTACGATCGCGCCACGGGACAGGTGCTGCAGGGACGCGTACCGGCGGGTTCGGTGGTGGTATCGGGCTCGATGCCCTCTTCCGATGGCAAGTACTCGCTGTATTGCGCCGTGATCGTCAAGCGCGTCGATGCGCAGACGCGCCAGAAGACCTCGATCAACGAGCTGCTGCGCGCGGACTGACGCCGGCCACTAATGACGCCGTCCGAAGTCCTGCGGTGCCGGATGGAGAACCAGGCGCTCGCGCGCGGCCGATTCCGCAGGCCCGAGGACGTCGTCGCCTGGTTCGGCGCCGTGCAGGCACAGGATTACCTGGGATCCCTGTGGGCGCTGGGCCTGCGCATGGCGCACGCCACCGAAGCCGATGTCGAGGACGCCGAGACGCGGCGCGCCATCGTTCGCACCTGGCCCATGCGCGGCACGCTGCATTTCGTGGCCGCCGCCGACGTACGCTGGATGACCAAGCTCCTGGCGCCGCGCGTCATCGCGCGCAATGCCGCTCGCATCAAGCGCGAAGTGGATGTCGACGCCAACGTGATCGGACGCTGCCGCGACGTCGTCACGCGCGCGCTCGAGGGTGGCCGCCGCCTGGAGCGAGGCGCGCTCTACCAGGTGCTCGAAGCCCGGGGCATTCGCACCGATCGCTCCCGTGGCCTGCACATCCTCGGATGGCTAGCCATGGAAGGCACCCTGTGCCTCGCCGGCCGCAGCGGCAAGCAACACACGTTCACGCTGCTCGAGGAGTGGATCCCGCCTTCACCGCCGCTGGAACGCGAGGCCGCGCTGGGCGAGTTGGCCGTGCGCTACTTCACCAGCCATGGGCCCGCGCCGCTCGAAGACCTCACCTGGTGGGCCGGCATCACCGTGAAGGATGCCGAGGCCGCGGTGGACGCGGTGAAATCCCGCCTGGTGCGCGAGCTCGTCGGGGAGCGCGAGTATTTCCGCGGCAGCGCACGAACCCGCACCGCCGCGTGCCCCCGGGCCAACCGGGCGCCGTGCGTCAAACTACTGCCCGGTTTCGACGAATACACCGTCGCCTACGCGGACCGGTCATTGCTGCTGGCGCGCGGCAAGCGCTCGAACCCCATGGGCCTGCTGAGCCCCGTGCTCATCGTGGACGGACAGGTCGTCGGCACGTGGAAGCGAGGCTTCGAGAAGGAATGCGTGAAGCTGGCCGTCAAACTACATCGGCCGCTGACGCGCGCGGAGAATCGTTCATTCGCCGAGGCGGCGCGGTATTACGGCGAGTTCCTGGGGCGCCCCGCGAAGCTGCCCCGGAACCTCACGCCCGCGAGATGAAGCGCCGGTTTCGCCACAGCGTTGCCACCAGCAACATCAGCAGCACGCCATGGTCGAGGCGGCCTCCCCCGCCACCGCCATCGCCTCCCGGAGGCGGAGCCGGCGGCTCGGGTGGCGTCGGGGCGGGAGGCGGCAGATCCGCCACGCAGGAATAGCTGTCGATCACCGCGTCGATCTCGTCGAGGCTGCATTGCGAGAACGAAGTGACGGAGGTCGAGAGCATGGGCGTCATGATGTACTGCCCCTGTGCCGTGGACGCGCATTGCTCCGTGCCGTCATGCGGCGCGCCGAACACATGCCCGATCTCGTGCGCGGTGATCAGCGTATCGAGCGCCGCGCTGGCGTGCGCCATGGTGAGACTCGCGCCGAAGCGCCGGCTGCAGAGCGCCAGCGTGTAGGCGATGCCGGCCGTGTCGCCGTCGAGGTCGCGGCCCGTGAACAGGTGCGTCAGCCCGGTGCCGTAGAGCCCGGCATCGTCCTGCCGCAATCTCCCGAGCTCCTGCAGCAGGTCGCTCGAATCGGTGGCCGCGGACAGCCTCGCGGTGGTCTCGTCGGCCAGGGACACCGACTCGACCTGCAGTTCGACGCCCACCTGCGAGCTGAAGATGCCGTCCACGTTGTTGAGGCGCGTGAGCAGCGCAGCGCGAGCGTCGGCTTCGTTCTCGTAGCGCGCCACGTACGCCGCATCGCCGAGCACGGATATCCCGACGCGCTTCGTGGCCACGCCGGCCTGCAACGCCCGCGCGCGCGTGCGCAATTCGCCGACCATGGCGCCGTAGGCCGCCGCGGCGTCGCGCGGCGTGTCGAGCGTGTCGCCGGCGAGTGAAACGCCGCGCTCCAGCACGGCATCCGACAACTTGTACATCACCGTGCCGGCGGCGCCGAAATTCACGCCCTCCGCTGCCGCATCCACGACGTACAGGTCGCGCCCGTCCCAGATCATTCCGCGCGGCAGGCCATCGCGCACGCTGATGCGCGCCCAGGAATCCGCCACGCCTTCGAGCGTGCCCGAATAGAGCCGCAGCGAACTGCCGCCGGCGGCCGACGCAAGCCGCGGGTTGTCCGCAAGCAGCAGGCGAAAGTCGCGGCCGAA
This sequence comes from Steroidobacteraceae bacterium, assembly GCA_036274075.1. GTDB lineage: Bacteria > Pseudomonadota > Gammaproteobacteria > Steroidobacterales > Steroidobacteraceae > CADEED01. The sequence goes on from DASUGK010000016.1 coordinate 15,622, forward strand.
GGCGCTGAACTCCAGCCTCGGGCTGTTCCCCCGGGTGGCGCGCAGCACCGGGCGCAAATCTTCGACGTGTTGGGGCACGAGTCCGCCCGGCGCAGCGGCCGAGGCCGGCACGGCTGCGTTGGCGAGCAGCAGTGCCGTGCTGAATGCCATGCAGGAAATCCTGCGCGGCGCCTTGCACGACTTCCGGGACATCGTTCGCAAACTGCGATGCCCGGGCCCCGCACGTGCATAGGACGGCCCCGCCGCGCGGCGGCAGCGGACCCCCGATCATTGCGGGCCGACGCCTACACCAGCGATCAGAAGAACTTTTCGCGCGGCTTGCGCCGCAGGCGCGTGAACTCGGTGAACTCCCAGGGCCGCAGGCCCATGAACAGCGACACGCCGTAGCGTTCGCGGATCGGCAGGTGAAGGTCCTGCTGCACGAGATGGTCGAGTTCGCGGGTCAGGTCCTTCATGAGTTCCTGCATCTTGTGCACCGAGGCGCGCGACAACATGCCGCCGACGAAATTCATCTGCTCGCCCGGCGCGTCGAAACGCGTCGCGAGGAATTCGGGCAATACGCGCGCCGCGAAGAACTTCTGGATGGGGCCGTCCTTGCGCCAGCTGAAGTTGCGCGCCGCGAGGATCTTGATGCGGCCCGAGGGCTTGAGTTCGATGAGACCGAGGCTTTCGAGCCGCCGCAGCTTCTGCACCAGGTCCGCCTTGCGGAAGTTGAAGATGTCGAGGATCTCCGCCTCGGTCCAGCGGTTCAGCGTGAGGAAGGCGGTGAGCAGCAGCGACATGTCGCTCAGCAATTCCTCCTCCTGGCCGGGGTCGATTTCCGTCACCAGCGGCGCAGCCGAAGCGCTCTGCTGGACCACGTCGGCGATTTCGACCTCCAGCCAGTCGCACAGGATTTCCAGCCGCTCGAGCGACAGCTCCGAGCGCGACAGCAGCCGCTTGACGCTGGCTTCGCTGAGTTTCAACACGCGCGCGGCCTGCGCGTAGTTGCGCCCGCTGGATCGCATGATGCGTTTGAGCGCGGTGTGAATGGCTTCGGTCTGTTTCATGAATTCTCCAGAAAGTATTACTAAACGCTACCGCGTAGCGCCTAATTCACGACAATCGCCATGCGGGTTGCATTATATGCGACTCCACGAATACCGTGGCCACCAATTAACTGGCAGGCAGTCATGCAACCGACTCGGATCGTGTCGGCGGTCGTGACTCGGGATGTGTCCCGCCGGGGAAGTCAGGACTCGGGCTCAGCCGAAGCGCCCGGTGATGTAATCCTCGGTGAGCTTGTGGCGCGGATTGGTGAAGATGCGGTCGGTCTCGCCCACCTCGATGAGATCGCCGAGATGGAAATAGGCCGTGCGCTGCGAGACACGCGCCGCCTGCTGCATGGAATGCGTCACGATGACGATGGCGTAGCTCTGCCGCAGTTCCTCCATGAGGTCCTCGATGCGTGCAGTGGCGATCGGGTCGAGCGCCGAGCACGGCTCGTCCATGAGGATGACTTCGGGATTCACGGCGATCGTGCGCGCGATGCACAGCCGCTGCTGCTGGCCGCCGCTCAACGACGTGCCCGGATGCTGCAGGCGATCCTTCACTTCATCCCACAGGCCGGCGCGTTGCAGCGAGCCGTGCACGATCTCGTCGAGCTCGACGCGGTCGCCGGCGAGGCCGTGGATGCGCGGACCATAGGCGACGTTCTCGTAGATGGTCTTCGGGAAGGGATTGGGCTTCTGGAACACCATGCCCACGCGCGCGCGCAGTTGCACCACGTCCTGCTTGCGGTCGTGGATGTCCTTGCCGTCGAGCAGGATCGAGCCCTCGACGCGTGCGCCCTCGATGGTGTCATTCATGCGGTTCAGGCAACGCAGGAAGGTGGACTTGCCGCAGCCCGAGGGGCCGATCATCGCCAGCACCTGGCTCCTGCCGACGTCGATGCTCACGTTCTTGATGGCGTGTTTCGCGCCGTAGAACACGTCGACACCGCGGCAGCTGAAGATGGGATCGTCGACGGCGATGCTGCCCAGGGTCCTGCCGGCTTCGACGGGGCGCTCCACCGCGGCCTCATCGGGCCTGCGGCTGCCCGGCTTCAGGTTCAGGCCGGCGCGATCCACGAGTGCTGCTTCCATGTTCTCACCACCGTCGTTCGAATCGTTTGCGAAGGATGACCGCCGTCGTGTTCATGACCACCAGGAAGGCGAGCAGCACGATGATGGCGCCCGAAGTCTTCTCAACGAAGCCGCGCTCGGGACTGTCGGACCAGAGATAGACCTGCACCGGCAGCACCGTGGACGGATCGGTGACGCCCTTCGGCACATCCACGATGAAGGCCACCATGCCGATCATGAGCAGCGGCGCGGATTCACCCAGCGCACGCGCCATGCCGATGATGGTGCCGGTCAGCACGCCCGGCATGGCCAGCGGCAACACATGGTGCAGTACCATCTGGATCTTCGAAGCGCCCATGCCCAGCGCCGCTTCGCGGATCGACGGCGGCACGGCCTTCAGTGCCGCGCGCGAGGCGATGATGATGGTCGGCAATGTCAGCAGCGTGAGCACCATCGCGCCCACCAGCGGCGCCGAGCGCGGCAGGCCGAAGAAACCGATGAACACCGCCAGGCCCAGCAGGCCGAACACGATCGACGGCACCGCGGCGAGGTTGTTGATGTTGACCTCGATCAGATCGGTCCAGCGGCTGCGGCGCGCGAACTCCTCGAGGTAGATGGCCGCCGCGACGCCGATGGGGAACGACAGCAGCAACGTCAACAACAGAGTGAAGAACGACCCGGCCACCGCGCCCCGGATGCCGGCGCGTTCCGGCTCGCGCGAATCGCCGCCGGTCAGGAAGGTCTTGTTGAACTTCAGTGCCAGCGCGCCCTCGGCACTCAGTTTGCCGACCCAGTCCATTTGCCGATCGTTGAGCGGCCGATGCTCCTCGGGCAGCGCGGCATCCACGTGCCCCTTCTGCAGCAGGTCGACGGCGTCGCTGGCCAGCAGCCACTGCGTCTCCGTGGTGCCGATGAGCGCGGGATCCTGGATGACCCGGCGCTGCAGGTCGAAGGCAGCGCTGCTGCTGACCAGGCGCGTGAGCTCGCGCGTGGCGGTGCGGCCTTGCACGTCCGGGAATCGCCGCTTGAGCGCCGCGCGAACCAGGGCCTGGTAGTCGGCGGCGTGCAGGTCGTCGAGCTGGCGCGTGCCGTGGGGATCGATGACGGCCGGATCGTAGAAGATGTCGAGGCGGACCTGGGCCTGGCGGAATGCGCCCAGGCCATTCGAGAAGATCACGGCGAATAGATAGACCAGGAAGGCCATGCCGGCCAGGACTGCCGCGAGTCCATAGAACCGGAAGCGCCGCTCCGCCCAGTAACGGCGCCTCAGGCTCCTGGCAACGATTGCCTGCGTCTCCTGCGCGGTGCGCGCCGGCCTATTCATACCGCTCCCGGTATTTGCGGACGACGTGCAACGCGAGCACGTTGAGCGCCAGCGTCACGAGGAACAGCACCAGCCCGAGCGCGAAGGCCGCGAGGGTCTTCGGGCTGTCGAACTCCTGGTCCCCGACCAGCAGCGTCACGATCTGCACCGTCACGGTGGTGACGGCCTCGAGCGGGTTGGCGGTGAGATTCGCGGCGAGGCCCGCCGCCATCACCACGATCATGGTCTCGCCGATGGCACGCGACACGGCCAGTAACACGCCGCCGACGATCCCGGGCAACGCAGCACGCAACACCACTTGCTTGACGGTCTCCGAACGCGTCGCGCCGAGGGCGTACGCGCCGTCACGCAGCGACTGCGGCACGGCGCTGATCATGTCATCGGCCAGTGAGGACACGAAAGGAATGATCATGATGCCCATGACGAGGCCTGCGGCAAGCGCGCTCTCGGACGCGACGTCGAGCCCCAGCCCCGCGCCCCAGCCGCGCAGCGCCGGTCCGATGGTGAGCGCCGCGAAGAATCCGTAGACCACGGTGGGTACGCCGGCCAGCACCTCGAGCAGCGGCTTGGCCCAGGTGCGGAACCGCGGGTGCGCATACTCCGCGAGGTAGATAGCCGAGTACAGGCCGATGGGCACCGCGATCAGCATGGCGACCAGCGAGATGAGCGCGGTGCCGGCGAACAGCGGCACGGCGCCGAAGGCACCCGATGATCCGACCTGGTCGGCGCGGATGGCCATCTGCGGACTCCAGCTCGTGCCGAACAGGAAATCGAACGGGTTGACGTGCTGGAAGAAGCGCAGGGCCTCGAAGGCCACAGAGCCGACGATGCCGACGGTGGTGAACACGGCGATGGTCGAGCAACCGATCAGCAGACACTCGATGACCCGCTCGACGCCGTTACGCGCCCGCAACCCGGGAGTGATGCGGCCGCGCACCAGGATCACGGCGCACACCGCCATGACCATGACCAGCACCGTCAGCGCCATGCGGCTGATGCCGCGGAGCCGGAGGTATTCCGCCGCGGCCGCCTGCACGGGCGCGCTCGCTGCATTCGCCGCCACGTTGCCGGCCACGAGATTGCGCACGTCGTTGAGGACCAGCGAGAGCTCATTGGCCGGCAACTCGCCAGCCCCATCAGCCAGCTGCCCGGTGACGAGCCGCAGGATGATGGCGTCCTGGAAGGCCAGCCACAGTCCGATGACGGCCAGCGCCGGCAGCGCGCACCACATGGCTGTCATCACACCGTAATGGCTGGGCAGCGAATGCAGATGGCGCACGCCGCGAGGGCCGCCGACCAGCGCCAGGGAGCGCGACTTGCCGATCCAGAAGGCGCCCACCGAAAGAATGGCGAGCGCGAGGAGCAAGGCAGCCGGTGTCATGAAATCTCGAGTCCTGGGTCGGGGGCCGTCTGGCCCGCCACTCTGCGCAAGCTTTGTGACAGCTTCGTGAAAGGACCGGGCGGCCTCCCTGCCACCCGATTTCCGGACTTAGAACCGAAAGTTCAAATCCAGCTGTAAGCGCTTGTAATCCCGATCAAAAACTGCCCGGATCGTGGTCGTGTCCAGGGGATCATCGGTGGCGTCGTTGAAGACCACCACGTTGGTCTGCGGAACGTCGTTGGCCAGCTGGTTCAGGAACAACGTGGCGTTGAGCGTCCAGTTGCGCGCCACCGTGTAGCCCCCCTTGATCACGAAACCCTTGCTGTCGGTATTGCCATCACCGAAGTCCGAGTCGAGCAACTGGCCGAACAGCGCGTCCTTCTCGATCTCTTGGTAGAGAACGCCGAACTCCCAACTACCGCGCGTGGACGAGGCCGCACCGTATTGCATGCCCACCGCATAGGCCGTGTCGAGCTTGTCCTGCGCGACGGCGTTGACCTCGGCTTCCATGTTCTGCGCGTAATCGACGAAGAAGCGCAGCGGCCTGCCGCCCACCGAGGCGGTGAGATCGGCCGAACCTTCGATGACGTTGAAGTCGGAAGCCAGGCAGGGAGTGTTGGTCGTGCCGCTGGTCAGCGTGCGGCTGCAGCCATTGGCCACGCCGGTCGTCGTCGTGTTGCCGAACGAGCTGCCACCGAAGAACGGGTTGTAGCCCTCGACGCCGTCGAAATCCATGTACGTGCCGGCCAGCGTGAGGCGCATCGAATCCGACAAATTGACGCGATAGCCGAGCTGCGCCCCGAACAGGATGGAGTCGGTGTTGGTGCCCGTGGTCACGTTGCTGAACGACAGCGCACGTTCGCCCAGCCAGTCGTAGAACGCGCCGGCGAAAAAACTTCCGGCGCTGAAGTTGGCCGACAGGCCTTCCAGGTTCACGTCGTTGTCGTAGAACAGGCTGCCCGTGCGCGTGTACGAATAGGGCTGCTTGCCCGCGGTGAGCTTCCAGTTCGCGTTCGGCGCCCAGGTGACATAGGCGCGGTCGAGATCGAAGTCCTTGCGGGAATTCTGGTCGGTGAGCGACTGGTTGCCCGAACGCGGGTCCGCGCTGCCCGTGGAGATGCCGACCTGGCCGGTGATGGTGTCGTTGACGCGGAAGCTGGCGTTGAATCGCGCGCGGATGCGGTCGCGATTGCGGTTGCGGTCCACGTGCTCCACCTCGAAGGACTCGTTGCGGTAGCGCAGGTCACCGCCGAACGACAGGGCCGCCTTGTTCTGCGCCACGGTGTCCGCGGTCTTGTCGGCGGTGGCCTGGGTCTCGGAGACCGTCTGCTTCGTCTCGGCCTGCGCCTTTTCCAGGGCCTCGATCTTGGTCTGCAATGCCGCGAGCTGCACCTTGAGTGCTTCGACTTCCGCGGAGCCTTGTGCGAGGGCCGGCGCCGGCGCGAATCCGGCGGCCGCGGCGAGTACGCCGGCGACAGCCAGGGAAACCAGTTTACTTGTCATGTGTGTTCTCAGGGTTCGGGAATGACGTCTGCTTCAGAGCTTCAGGGGCTTCAACGCCTTCGCGTCGGCGCGGATCCTGGCGATCTCGTCCTCGGCAGGCGGGATCAGGCCCTTGTCCGTGAGGTAGCCCTCTTCGCCCAGCGCCTTGCCGCTGGTGTATTCGGCGATGAATTCCTCGATGCCGGGGATGACCTTCACGTGCTGCTTCTTCACGTAGATGAAGAGCGGGCGCGAGGCGAGATACTTGCCCGAGGCCACCGTTTCGAAGCTCGGTGACACGCCGTCGACGATGGCGCCCTTGAGCTTGTCGAGATTCTCCTCGAGGAAGCTGTAGCCGAAGATGCCGACGGCGGCCGGGTTGGCGTTGAGCTTCTGCACGATGAGGTTGTCGTTCTCGCCCGCCTCGATGTACGCGCCGTCTTCACGCAGGGTGTCGCAGGCGCGCTTGAAGCGCGGCTCGTCCTGGGTGCGCAGCGCGTCCAGCCAGGCGAAGCTGCGGCAGCCCGCTTCCATGTAGAGCTCGGCGAAGGAATCGCGCGTGCCCGAGGTCGGCGGCGGACCCAGCACTTCGATGCGGGTGGCCGGCAGCTTCGGGTTCACGTCCTTCCAGGTCGTGTACGGGTTGGCGATCAGCGAGGACGGGTTGGCCGGATCCGGCACGTTCCTGGCCAGCGCCAGGTACACGTCCTTGCGCGTCAGGGCCAGCGACTGGCCGCTCTTGTTCCCGGCGATGACGATGCCGTCGTAGCCGACCTTGATCTCGACCACGTCCCTGACGCCATTCGCCGCACAGGCCTGCAACTCGGCCGGGCGGATACGCCGCGACGCGTTGGCGATGTCGGGGAACTGCGGACCGACGCCATTGCAGAAGAGCTTGATGCCGCCACCCGTGCCGGTGCTCTCGACCTTGGGGGTCTTGAACCTGCCCTGCCGGCCGAACTGCTCGGCGACGGTGGTGGTGAACGGGTAGACGGTCGATGAACCGACAATGGTGATGGAGTCGCGCGCCGACTGTGCCAGCGATGCGGTGCTCACGGCGCCGATGACGCCTGCCAGGAGCGAAAAAACCAGGTTCTTGCGGGTCACTGTGATTGGCCTCCGGTTGTGACGCGCGGCAATCTATGACTGCAAGGTTGCGGGAATATTTCAGCGATAAATGCAATGGGGACGAACCTGTTGCAGGTGCGTCCCCGTTTGCTTGGAAATGAGGAATGTCCCCATTTCATTTGCCTGTCACAAAACTCCTTGCTGGGTTGGGCCGGGTTCCGTATAACGCGCACCGATGTCAGCCACCGTCGACCTCACGCTCGATCTCATCTCCCGCAATTCCGTGACCCCAGCCGACCAGGGCTGCCAGGAAGTCATGACCCGACGGCTAGCGAGCCTCGGTTTCCAGGTCGAGAACCTGCGTTACGGCAACGTCGACAATTTCTGGGCCACGCGCGGCAAGGGCGGACCGGTACTGTGTTTCGCGGGGCACACCGACGTGGTGCCCACCGGCCCTCTCGAGGAATGGCAGAGCGATCCCTTCAAGCCCACGGTGCGCGACGGCCAGCTCTACGGCCGCGGCGCGGCCGACATGAAAAGTGCACTGGCCGCCATGGTCACCGCCACCGAGGACTTCGTGCGCGAGCGTCCGGCGCACCAGGGCACCATCGCCTACCTCATCACCAGCGACGAAGAAGGCCCGTCGGTCGACGGCACCAAGAAGGTGGTGGAAACGCTGCGTGATCGCGGCCAGAAAATCGACTGGTGCATCGTGGGCGAGCCGTCGAGCGAGAAGGAGCTCGGCGACACCATAAAGATCGGCCGCCGCGGATCACTGTCCGGACGGCTCACGGTGCACGGCGTGCAAGGGCACATCGCCTATCCGCAGCTGGCCGAGAACCCGGTGCACACCTTCGCGCCGGCCCTGGCCGAGCTCACCTCGCGTGTCTGGGACAAGGGCAACGAACACTTCCAGCCCACCAGTTTCCAGATTTCGAATTTCAACGCCGGCACCGGCGCGCCCAACGTCATTCCCGGCGAGCTCAAGGCCCGCTTCAACCTGCGTTATTCGCCGGTCCAGACCATCGACGGCCTCAAGTCCATCGTCGAGGGCATCCTCGAGAAACATGGCGTGCGCTACACGCTGGAATGGTACGTGTCGGGTGAACCCTTCTACACGGCGCCGGGCGCGCTGTCGGAGGGCGTGACACGCGCCGTGAAGGCCGAAACGGGCCTCACGCCGAAGTACTCGACCGGCGGCGGCACCTCGGACGGACGCTTCATCGCGCCGCTGGGCGCACAGGTGGTGGAACTGGGCGTCATCAATTCCACCATCCACAAAGTCAACGAGAGCGTGAGCGTGGCGGACATCGACCGTCTCCACCGCATCTACTTGAATGCCCTCAGGGAAATGCTCGCCTGAGGCGTCCCGTGACGTTGCTGTGACAGCGCCCCCGCGCCCCATTACACTCCGCGCGCAGAAAATAAGAGCAGCACGAAGGGGTCGGTCAGCAACATGAACTTCATCCAGCGTCTGATGCCTCGCGAGGGGCGTTTCTTCAGTCTGTTCGACGCCCACGCCAAGCTGGTCGTGGACGGCGCCCTGGCGCTGGCGGACGTGTTGCGGAACTACGAGATCCAGAAGGACCGCGAAGCCGGCATCAAGATCATCGAAGACGCCGAGCACGCCGCCGACCGCATCACGCACGAGACCGTGCAGCTGCTGCATACCACCTTCATCACCCCTTTCGACCGTGACGACATCCATCGCCTGATCTCGCGCATGGACGACGTGCTCGACCTCATCCAGGACACCGGCGAGTCGCTGCTGCTGTACGACATCCAGAAAATCACTCCCGACGCCACGCAACTCGCCGAGTTGCTGCGGCGCTGCGCCGAGCGCGTGCAGTCGGCGGTAGGACTCATGGCGTCCATGGCCGACGCGCCCGCCATCCTCAAGATCTGCCAGGAGATCGACCAGCTCGAATCCGAGGCCGACCGCGTGATGCGCGCCGCCATCTCGGCGCTGTTCCGCGACGAAACCGACGTGCGGCAGGTCATCAAGCTCAAGGCCGTGTACGAGGCGCTGGAATCCGCCACGGACAAGTGCCAGGACGTGGCCAACGTCATCGAAAGCGTCGTGCTCGAAAACGCCTGACCGGCGTTTCGCGCTACCCGCATGGATCTCAGCCAATTCTCCATGACGTTGATCGTGCTGGTGCTGCTGGCACTGGCCTTCGACTTCATGAACGGTTTCCACGACGCGGCGAATGCCATCGCCACCGTGGTGTCGACGGGCGTGCTCAAGCCGTGGCAGGCTGTGTTGTGGGCGGCGTTCTTCAACGTGCTCGCGTGGGCGGTATTCCACCTGTCGGTGGCGGCCACCGTAGGCAAGGGCATCATCGATCCGTCCTTCGTCGACAGCCGCGTGATATTCGGCGCGCTGATCGGCGCCATCAGCTGGAACCTGATCACCTGGTACTACGGCATTCCGTCCAGCTCGTCGCACGCATTGATCGGCGGCATGATCGGCGCCGCGTTGATCAAGGCCGGCATGGCGCCGCTGCTGTGGCCCGGCATCCTCAAGACCGCCTCTTTCATCTTCATCGCGCCGCTGCTGGGCATGGCCTTCGGCGCCACGCTCATGCTGATCGTGTCGTGGCTGTGCTTCCGGCAGACACCCAAGCGCGTCGACCGCTGGTTCCGCCGCCTGCAGCTGATTTCCTCCGCCGCCTACAGCATGGGCCACGGCGGCAACGATGCGCAGAAGACCATGGGAATCATCTGGCTGCTGCTGATCGCGAACGGCATCACGACCAAGGATCAACTGCCGAACTGGGTGGTGATGAGCTGCTTCCTTGCCATCGGCATCGGCACCATGTTCGGCGGCTGGCGCATCGTGAAGACGATGGGCCAGCGCATCACCAAGATCAAACCGGTGGGCGGCTTCGCCGCCGAGTGCGCCGGCTCGGTCACGCTGTTCATGGCCACGTATTTCGGCATCCCGGTGTCGACCACGCACACGATCACGGGCGCCATCATCGGTGTCGGCACCACGCGCGGCACCTCCGCCGTGCGCTGGGGCGTGGCCGGCAACATCGTGATCGCGTGGATCATCACCATTCCCGCCTCGGCCGGCATCGCGGCGCTGGCGTGGTGGGTGGGCGGCGTCTTCTTCTAACCCCGGGCCGGGATCGACAGTCCGCGCGCCACCGCGGGCCGCGCCAGGAAAGCCTCGAGCGCACGGGCGACATTGCGGAATTCGCCGAAAGACACCAGCTCACCCGCGCCGTAATAACCCACGAGGTTGCGCACCATCGGGAAGATCGCGATGTCGGCGATGCTGTATTCGCCGCCCATCATCCAGTCGCGCGATTCGAGATGCCGGTCGACGACCTTCAGCAGCCGGCGTGATTCGGCCACGTAGCGATCGCGCGGGCGCTTGTCTTCCCACTCGCGCCCGGCGAATTTGTGGAAGAAGCCGAGCTGGCCGAACATCGGCCCGATGCCGCCCACCTGGAAGAACACCCACTGCAGGCACTGGTAACGCGCGCCCGCGGCGCGCGGCAGCAGCTTGCCGGTCTTCTCCGCCAGGTACAGCAGGATGGCGCCCGACTCGAACAGCGGCAGCGGCACGCCCTCCGGCCCGTTGGGGTCGATGATGGCCGGGATCTTGTTGTTGGGATTCAGCGAGAGGAATTCCGGCGACAGCTGGTCGTTGGTGTCGAAGTCCACCAGGTGCGGCTCGTACGGCAGCCCCGTCTCCTCCAGCATGATCGACACCTTCACGCCGTTGGGCGTGGGCAGCGAGTAGAGCTGGAGCCGGTCGGGATGTTTCGCCGGCCATCGGCGCGTGACGGCGAACGTGGACAGGTCGGCCATGATCAGGCCCGGCGCGACGGGTAGACGATGTTGTTGACGATGCCCACCAGTCCCAGCGACACCGCCATGATGAGCACCCAGCCCGGCATCGAGATGCCGAGCAGAGTCCAGTCGACGGTGCCGCATTCACCGCCGCCGGTCATGACGCGCCGGATGACTTCGAACAGCGGAAACATCTCCACCAGGGTGTCGAGTGGTGCGCCGCAGGACGGAACGGTGCCTGCCGGCTGATGCTGGATCCACACGTGGCGTCCGGCCACCCAGGTGGTAGCTCCCGCCACCAGCAGGATGAGCACACCGTACACGATGGAGCCGATGCGCCGCGCGGGATGCAGGGCCGCGACCAGGAATACGGCTCCCAGCGCAGCGATGCACACCCGCTGGAACATGCACAGGGGACACGGCTCCAGGCCCAGCACGCCCTGCGCATAGTAGATGGCCCAGAGGACCATGCCGATGCACACCACCGCGGCCGCGAGATTGATCTTCTGTCTGCGATCCATGGGCCCGGATCATATAGGAAGACTAGATCCGGGCGGTCGTCACTCCGATCGCGCCCCAGGTGGTGCGCCAGCGATGCTTGATGCTCGTCAACCCGATCAGCGCGACCACGGCCAGCGACGCGAACAGCAACAGGCCGGCCTGGTAGCTGCCGGTGTGCTGCTTCGACAGGCCCAGGCTCGAGGCGAGGTAGAAGCCGCCGATGCCGCCCGTCATGCCCACGAGCCCGGTCATCACGCCGATCTCGTGGCGGAAGCGCTGCGGCACCAGCTGGAACACCGAGCCATTGCCCATGCCGAGGGCGAGCATGGCGACGACCATGAGTGCGAGCGCGGCGGAGGCGCTGTCCGGGCGGAAGCTCACCGTGGTCAGCACCACCGCCACGATGGCGTACATGCACGTCAGCGCGCGGATGCCGCCGATGCGATCCGCCAGCGCGCCGCCGATGGGGCGCACCAGCGAGCCCGCGAACACGCAGCCCGCGGTGAAGTAACCCGCGTGCACGGCGTTCAAGCCGTACTCGGTGTTGAAGTAGATGCTCAGCGAAGAAGCCAGTCCCACGAAACCGCCGAAGGTCACCGCGTAGAAGAACATGAACCACCAGGCGTCGCTCACCTTGAGCACGTCGAGGTATTCCTTCCAGGTCTTGGGCGGCGGCGCGCCCGGGCTGTCCTTCGCCGCGAATAGATAGACCACGAAAGCGACGATGAGCGGCACGGCAGCGAGCCCGATGACGTTCTGCCAGCCGATCCAGGCCGCGAGGCCGGGCGCGAGCAATGCGGCGAACACCGTGCCCGAATTGCCCGCGCCGGCGATGCCCAGCGCCGTGCCCTGGAACTGCGGCGGATACCAGCGCGAAGCCAGCGGCAACGCGACCGCGAAGCTCGCACCGGCCACGCCGAGGACCACACCCAGCCACAACGTGCTGCCGTAGCTCTCGACGCCCACCGCCCAGGCCACGAGCAACCCGACGATCACCACGACCTGGCCGATGAGCCCGGCGCGCCGCGGCTTCAGGTGGTCGACGAGGATGCCATTCACCACGCGCAACAGGGCGCCGGCCAGCACCGGCAGCGCCACCATGAAGCCTTTCTGGGCGGCGTCGAGATGGAGATCCTGGGAGATTTGCACCGCGAGCGGTCCGAGCATCACCCAAACCATGAAGCTCATGTCAAAGTAGAAGAAGGCAGACAACAGCGTGGGCAGGTGCCCCGCCTTGAGAAACTCGCGATTGATCACGGAAACGATTCCCCTCGACAAGCCAGCGTCGGGGGAAGCCCATTGCAAATTGCAGACCAGCCCCCGC
>DASUGK010000017.1:0-24302 GCA_036274075.1 Steroidobacteraceae bacterium
CAGGACAAGCTGGCCGCGCTGGAGAAGACCTATCACCTGACCATCACGGACATCAAGGAGATCAACCGTGAAGTGTCGATCGGCGAAGCCAAGGCGCGCCGCGCGAAGAAGGAAATGGTCGAGGCCAACCTGCGCCATGGCGTGAACGAAGTCCGCCAGCTCGAGAAGGAGATCATGATCATCGCGGTGCGCGACGCCGGCATGCCGCGCAAGGAGTTCATCCTCTCGTTCCCGAAGAACGAGACCTCGCACCGCTGGCTGCAGAAGCAGGTCAAGGGCGGCAAGAAGTGGTCGGCCGCCATGGGCCGCCTCGCGGACGAGATCACGCGCCGCCAGGACAAGCTGGCCGCGCTGGAGAAGACCTATCACCTCACGATCACGGATATCAAAGAGATCAACCGTGAAGTGTCGATCGGCGAAGCCAAGGCGCGCCGCGCGAAGAAGGAGATGGTCGAGGCCAACCTGCGCCTCGTGATCTCGATCGCGAAGAAGTACACGAACCGCGGCCTGCAGTTCCTCGACCTCATCCAGGAAGGCAACATCGGCCTCATGAAGGCGGTGGACAAGTTCGAATACCGCCGCGGCTACAAGTTCTCCACGTATGCGACCTGGTGGATCCGCCAGGCCATCACGCGTTCGATCGCCGACCAGGCGCGCACCATCCGCATCCCGGTGCACATGATCGAGACCATCAACAAGCTGAACCGCATCTCGCGGCAGATGCTGCAGGAGATGGGCCGCGAGCCGACGCCGGAAGAGCTGGCCGTGCGCATGGAAATGCCGGAAGACAAGGTGCGCAAGGTGCTCAAGATCGCCAAGGAGCCCATCTCGATGGAGACTCCGATCGGCGACGACGAGGACTCACACCTCGGCGACTTCATCGAGGACACCTCCGTGGCGTCCCCGATCGACCAGGCCACCATGGAAAGCTTGCGCGAAACCACCCACTCGGTGCTCGCGCAACTGACGCCGCGGGAAGCCAAGGTGCTGCGCATGCGCTTCGGCATCGACATGAACACCGACCACACGCTGGAAGAGGTCGGCAAGCAGTTCGACGTGACGCGCGAGCGCATCCGCCAGATAGAGGCGAAGGCGCTGCGCAAGCTGCGGCATCCGAGCCGCAGCGAGCAGCTGCGAAGCTTCCTGATCGAAGACTAAGAAGAAAGGAAAAGGCCGCGGAGAAGCGGCCTTTTCGTCGGGAGGTGACGAATGGGCGGTGGTACGCGCATGCGCACGTTGACGATGAGTCGCTGCGCCCTGGCGCTGATGTGGATCGCGAGCTCGTATACGGCGGCGGAACAGGCTGCGACGCCCGAACCCTACTTCGCCATCGGCGAATGGCGCATCGGTATGCCGCGGGATGAAGCACTCAGCCATTTCACCGCGGTAGAGGCGCTCGAGACTCCCGGTCATTTCCGGGCCACGGCCGAGTCTAGATTCGGCACCGTGCCGGCTGTCCTCACTTTCACCGGCGACCGGCTCGAAACCGTCGAGCTCACCTTCTACGAAGGCAACGATCGCGACGCGGCCTTGCAGAGCTTGTTAGGCGTGCTGCAGGGCATGCACGAGGCATTCGGCGGCTCGAACTTCGAAGGGGGCCTCAAGTACCACGATGACCCGAAGGGCGAGTCCATCCGCTTCGTGATCGAGGGAATGATCGAGAAGATCGACACATCGCTGGAGAAGGGCCGCAAGAAGGCGCAGCGGAAGAAGCAGGACCCGACGTCCTACACCATGGTGTTCAGCTACTGGACTGAATACGAATCGCGCGACAACTTTCTCTATGGTCAGTACGTCTTCGATCGCGACCTGCAGAGGGTGCGCGTCAAGTTGTGGGAAGACCGGGCTTTCGTGAAATCGCGCGTGCCCGCCAACATCCACCTGCGGGGCGAGAGCGAGGCGCCGCGATAAGCCATTCGCGACGCCTCGCCCCAGTGCTCAGTCGATGTCATGCGGCCGCCAGAACACGCGGCGCAGGTTGTGCGCGAGCACGTAACGCGCGACCTTCGTTCCCTGGCGTGCGCCGGCTTCCTGGTCGAAGCGGAAGTGAATGCCGCCGTACACCCGCGCGTCGTCGATGTCGCGGGTTATCTGCTCGAGGCTGTGGTACTGCAGGACGATGCCGGGCAGCGCCGGGGTCGACAGCTCGATGAAGTGCCAGCGCTTGCCGAAGAATCGCTCCAGCACCTCGCGAGCCGCGTAGCTGGCACTGGCATGCGCGGACGGGTAACTCGGAAAACACGGCGTCGTGATGAAAGGCACGAAGTCCGCATCCGCGCGTGTCAGGCGATTGCCGTCGGCATCACCACCGCGGATCGCGGTCTCCGGCCGCCACAGACGGTAGTGATACTTGGTCTCCATGACACTCACGAGCGCATCGCTGATCGCCATGTTCAGCAGCGCGAAGAGGCGCGCATTGGCGGAAAGCGACGTGCCGCGCGCGAGCGTGATCTGCCGCGCCGTGGGATTCCACACGCCGACGGCCAGCACGATGTTGTAGAACTGCACGACATCAGCCCGGTCCTGCGAGCGCTTCGAGCTGACCGCTCCGCCCAGGGTCCTGACCTCGTGGAAGTCCCCGGCGTACCGTCCGCTGGTGAGCGCGGGTGGCGGGGCCGAGCGGAATTGCTCACTCGATTCGATGCCGAACGGGATGACGTCCTGCCAGTGACGCAGGATTCCGCCGGCCGGCGGACAACCCGGCGTCACCTGCCATTCACCGGCCGCCGTGGATGCGGGTAGATGGAAGCGTGGCGGCGCCGAACCATCGTTGGCGCGCAACGAGATGAGCGCGGCGGCCGCGGCCTGGCCGACCGCGATGCCATTTTCCCTGGCAGCCCCGTCACTGATGGCCGCGAGCGACGTGGCGCGCGCCGCATCCAGCGAGGCGGCGCTGGCTGGGAAGTAGTGAGACAGCACGCCATGCGCCGCCGCGATCGCAGCCGCCTCGGACGAGGCGCCGCGTGGCGCAGTGAGCGAACCCAGGTAGGGGTCGTAGTCGCGTTCGATCGTATTGACGGCTTCGAACACGGCCAGCTGCGTGGTCGCCGCGAACCGGCCCGCGGCGAACGGATTGACCGCCGGGGTCTGGCTCGCGAAGGTGGCGAGCATGATCTCGTTCCAGTCGGTGACGGCGTCGGCCCTGGCGGCCGGCTGAATCAGCAACAGCGCCACCAGGGCGCTGAAAAATCCGGGTGATCTGGTGCTCATCGACGTTCCCTCCTGGCTAACTGTTGTCTGCAGCCTGCGTCGGCGGTAACGTCGAAGTCGGGGGCATTCGCGGGGAAAACGCGGGGAATCGACCAGAGGCCGCCATGATTCGATTTGGCCCATTCGAATTCGACGCGCCGCAACGGCGACTGCTGCGCGAAGGCAGCGAAGTTCATCTCACTCCCAAGTCCTTCGACCTGCTCGCAGCGTTGATCGATGCCGCCCCACGGGTGCTGCCGAAGCGCGAAATCCACGAACGTCTGTGGCCCGGTGGCGTGGTGTCCGACGCCACGCTCGTGGGAATGGTGAAGGAGTTGCGGCGCGCGCTCGGCGACCACGACTCCGGGGCTTCGCTGATCCGCACCGTGCATCGCATTGGCTATTCGTTCGACGCCGCGCTCACTCCGGTCGCACCGCGAGCCGAGAATGGCTGGTGCTGGCTCATCACGTCCGGGCGGCGCGTGCCGCTCGTCGAGGGCGCGAACACCATCGGCCGTGATCCGCGCTCCTGGCTGCCACTCGACCATGCGACGGTTTCACGGCATCACGCGCGCATCATTCTCAGCGCCACCGGGACATTGCTGGAGGATCTCGGCAGCAAGAACGGCACACGCGTCGGCAACGTGCGGGTGACGGGTTCCGTCGTCCTGCGAGACGGCGATCGGGTCACCTTCGGTGATGTCGTGGTGACGTACCGGGAAGCCCCGGCGGAATTGCCCACCGCGACGCTGGCGAGCCGCACCGTTGACGCCGCTTCCAGCATCGAGCCGTGATGCTCGCTCCCGGTTCCCGGCTGGGCCATTACGAGGTCGTCGGTGCGCTCGGCGCGGGTGGCATGGGCGAGGTGTACCGCGCGCGTGACTCGCGCCTCGGGCGCGACGTGGCGCTGAAAGTCCTGCCCGCGCACGTGGCCGCCAACCCCCAGCGCCTGGCGCGCTTCGACCGCGAAGCACGCATGCTCGCCTCGCTGAGTCATCCGAATATCGCCACGCTGTACGGCATCGAAGAATCGCCGGGGACTCCCGCGCTGGTCATCGAACTCGTCGAAGGCCAGACACTCGCGGAAAAACTGCGCGGCGACGATGGCAGGCCGGTTCGCATGCCGCTGGCCGAGGCACTGGCTATCGCGCGCCAGATCGCCGCGGCGCTCGATGCGGCCCACGAGCGCGGCATCGTTCATCGCGACCTGAAGCCGGCCAATATTGCGCTGCGCCCGGATGGCGCCGTGAAAGTGCTCGACTTCGGCCTGGCAAAGGCGTTCGAATTCCGGCAGTCAGCGGAGGGTTACGACCCGACGATCACCGCGGGCCTTCAGCCGGGCGCGGTGCTCGGCACTCCCGCGTACATGAGCCCCGAGCAGGCGCGCGGGCAGCCGGTGGACAAGCGTACGGATATCTGGGCATTCGGCTGCGTGTTGTATGAAATGCTGAGCGGCCAGCGCGCTTTTCCTGGCGAGCACGGCTCGGAGGTGGTCGCCAGGGTCATCGAACGTGAGCCCGACTTCGCCGTATTGCCCGATGGCACGCCGGCGTCCGTGCGCAGGTTGTTGTGCAAGTGCTTCGAGAAAGACCCGAGGCGGCGCCTGCGCGACATTGGTGACGCCGGGTTCGACCTCGACGAACAAGTTGACGAGACTGCCCGCGCGGCGCAGGCCACGCGCCGCGCGTGGATGACGCCTGCACTGGCGCTCGCCGGCGTGCTCTTGCTCGCCATCGCCGGCGTGATGTGGCTCGGGCGGGAAAAGCCGCCCGCGGCGCCGGTTCAGTTCACGATCGCGCCACCGCCGCAGCACATACTTGTGGGCCCGCCTGTGCCATCACCGCGCGGAGAGCGACTCGCCTTCGTCGCGATGTCACCAGCCGGTGAATCGGCGCTGTGGCTGCGGCCGCGTGACACCACCGAGGCGCGGCGCATCGCCGGAACCGAGGGGGCCCTGCGGCCGTTCTGGTCGCCGGATGGGCGATTCGTCGGTTTCCATTCGAATGGCATCGTGAAACGTGTCGATCCCGATCGCGGGCCGGTGCAGAGCGTCGTCCGCGCGGCCATGCCGTTTGCAGGTGCTTCCTGGAACGCCGATGGCGTGCTCCTGTTCGCGCCGACCAATCGTGCGCCGCTGCACCGCGTGGCCGCGGCGGGAGGCGAACCCGTCCCGGTGACCACACTCGACGCGGAGCGCGGCGAGAACTCGCATCGTTTTCCCCATTTCCTTCCCGACGGCCGGCATTTCCTGTTCACGGCAAGGGCTGCGCGCCGCGAGAACACCGGCATCTACGTGGGCTCGCTGGATTCCGGACGGGTCAAGTGGCTGCTGCCTGCCCTGTCGCCGGCGGTCTACGTACCGCCCGGCTATGTTCTGTTCGTGCGCGATGGCGCGCTCCTCGCGCAGCGCTTCGATGCGCGCACGCTCGCGCTGTCGGGCGACGCACGGGCTATCTACAGCGGGATCGATCACCAGCCGCACGGGGCGGAGGCCGCGTTCGCCGCATCCGCGGACGGAACAGTTCTCGCCTGGACTCGCGAAGTGGCGCGGGAACTTCAATGGTACGACCGCGACGGCGCGCCCCTCGGTGTCATCGCCGCGAATGCCGGTTACGAGCAACTCCGCCTGTCTCCCGACGGGAAACGCGCCGCGGTGGTCATGCCGGACGGCGATACGGGAAACCGGGACATCTGGGTGGTCGAGCTCGAATCGGGTGCACTGACCAGGCTCACCTCGCACCCGGCCAACGACTGGTTCCCGGTCTGGTCGCCGGACGGCTCCGAGCTCCTGTTCGCGTCCGAGCGCGACGAGAGAACCGGCCTCTACAGAACACCCTCCTCCGGTGCCGCGAGTGACGATCCACAACTGGTGCTCGCGGCGGACCGGACGACGTGGCGCGAACACTTTCCCACCGACTGGTCAGCGGATGGTCAGTACGCGGTGTTCCATGCATTCCCGCAGGGACGCAATCGCGGCGGGGGCATGTACCTGTTGCCGCTGCACGGCGCCCGGACGCCGCGACGTCTCACCGAAGGCTCATTCACCGAATGGATCGGCAGTTTTTCTCCCGACGGCAAGTGGCTGGCGTTCGTTTCGGACGAATCGGGTGCCGATGAAATCTACGTGCGATCGCTGGCTTCATCGAAGCGATACCGGGTCTCGGTGGGGGGCGGCGGTCATCCGCGCTGGCGACGCGACGGCCGGGAGTTGTTCTTCATCAGCCCCGACAACCGTCTCATGTCCAGCACGGTCGACCTCGCCGGCGATTTCACGCATTTGCCTCCCCGGCCGCTGTTCACGGGCTGCGGATCGCGGCCGCTGGCATGGGATTCTAACTACGACATCACCGCCGATGGCAGCCGAAGCCTGTGGCGATGCAACTCCGGCAGTGCGGACACTGGGACGGTCGCGGTAGACTGGCAGAGCGCGCTTCGTTGAAATCCAACCGGGAGAAAAAAGAATGAACCAGAAGTTGCCCGCCCTGTCGGCTGCCTGCTTGTTGGCCCTCGCCGGAACCGGCAGCGCATCCGAGCCACCGCGGCATGATTTCGAATGTGACACTCCCGCCGGACATTTTTCCTACTGGAACCGCACGGTCTCGGGCCCTGGCATCGATGTCACCGGCGCCGTGACTGTCAACGAACTACGCACGGACAAGAAGTGGATCCCCGTGGCACTCGTTTCGCTGCGCGGCGGCGCAGATGAGAGAGAGAATTTTGGACTTCGCCTGTACACGCTGCCGAAGGTGCCCGACAACTACTTCCTGGAGATCGTGAAGCCGAGCGGCAACGAGAAACTGGGGCTCGGGCTCGTGCCGAGCACCAAGGACGCGATTCCTTTCGAACTCCACCTCGATGGCTCGGGCCAGCTCCGCGTCTCCCTTGCCGGCCTGGAAGCCACCACTCCGGTGGGAGATTTCAAAGCCTCGAGCTTGCAGATGTCCTGCTCCACCGGCGACTTCGAGTTCAAGGACGTCGTCGTCAAGGACGCCGGCTAGAACCGCAGGTCGTGGTTGTACTTGAGCGCGACCAGCCAGCTGGTCTCGTCGGGGCCCTGGCCCATGCCCTGGCGGCCATGGTTCACGACCAGATAGGCATTGCGCCCGGCCCGCGGCGTCCAGTGCAGGCGGCTGTTGACGCCCAGCACCTCGGAGACGTTGTCGTATTGCGCGACGTTGGTCCACGACCAGTGTGAATCGAACGCCACGGTCACGCCCGCCGACATCAGCCGCACGATGAAGTCGCCTCCGGGAAGCCGGATGTGATCCTGCAACTGCGAGACGTACAGGTTCAGGTGACGGTTCGGTTTCCAGGCCAGCTCGACTTCGCCGGCCCAATGTGTGCCCTCGTAGTACTCGCCGCCGCGCAGCGTGACGCTGCCCGAGACCTTGCGCGCCGCGTTGGCGGTGAGCTGGGCCCGGCCTTCGAGGAACTCGTACGAGCCGGCAGGGATCACCACCTGGCGCGAGCCGTCTCTCGATGCATAGATGGTGAAGTCTTCGTGGAACTGCTCGCGCGTGTCGTACACGCCCAGCCAGGCCAGGTCACCGTACTGGTTGCCGGCGCTCACGTGCAGCCCGGCGAGGCTCGAGCCCAGCTCACCATCGGCCAGCGTGTCGGCCTGGTAGTACTCGCCCGCCACCTCGACCAGCGAAAGCTTCCGGTCGCGGCCGAAGCGCCAGCGATAACCACCTTCGGATGTGAAATCCTCGATGCCCGAACGGTTCACGAAACCCATCGCCGGTGCGAATGCATCTTCGATGTGCTTGTAAGCCGCCGATCCGAACCAGCCGACCGGCCGCGAGGTTTCAAGCGCCAGGCCCCAGGCCTCTCCCGCCCCGACTCCGTCGCCGCTGTCGCTGTGCTGGAACCAGCCGTCGAAGCGCACCGCCCGGCCACCGGCCAGGCGGGAATTGCGAAGGCTGAAGTCCACGCCCGTCAGCGTGTTGTCGAATTCCGAATGCGGGTCGCCGTGGGTCAGGATCGCGCCGACGCTGGATTCCTCGAACATGTGTTTCGCCATACGCGCCACCAGCAGGTCGCGCGCGCCCACGCCGGTTTCCGGATCCTCGCCCTGGCGGATGTACAAAGATCCCAGGTCCAGCCCGCCGAAATGGCCGCTGACCTTGCCGCCGTAGTCGATGTCGATTGGCCGGCCGAAGCGATTCAAGCCGATGCTGCGCGAGAAGAAGGGACGGCCGTTGTCCTCGAGCTGGCCGAACTCGAAGATGTCGGCGTCGCGCAGGAAAAAGTCGCGCTTCTCGGGAAAGAACAGCGAGAAGCGGGTGAGGTTCACGCGGCGGCTGTCCACGTCGGTGGCGGAGAAATCCGTGTTGACCGTGAGTGCGCCGGTGAGCTCGGGCGTGAAGCGGTAGAACACATCCAGCGACGGCTCGACCTCGTTGCTCGCAGTCCCGTCCGGCGCCTCCACCGCGCGCGCCACGACGGACGGGACGATGCCCAGCCCCAGGCCCTGTCGCAGGTCGGCGAAACCCGAGGCGGCGCCATTGGTGGACGGGTTCACCTGCTGCCCGCGCGAGCTCCAGGCGATGTATTCGTTGGTGCGCGCGATGCGCCGCTCGAAATTGAATCCCCAGGTGTCGGTGTCGGGATTGAACGAGAGCGAGCTGAACGGCAATTCGAATTCCGCCGTCCAGCCCTGTTCGTCCCGGCGGGCCTCGCCCTGCCAGATGCCGCTCCAGTCGTGGTCGAGCCCGCTGATGTTCTTGAAGGCGCCGTCCCAGCGCACGCCGTTCGCGTTCACGATGAAGAAGTAGCCGTTGCGCCGCGCATTCCAGGGATCGACGTCGAAGCCGAACCAGTCGTCGTCCCATATCTTGGCGTCGGATCCCTGCTTCTGGATGTTGGCCGTGATCTTCGCCGGATCCTGGTACAGGCGTGCGCCCACGTAGACCGCGTCCTTGGTGAAATACACGCGGACTTCGGTACGTTCACCGGCCGGCGCGAATTCGA
Organism: Steroidobacteraceae bacterium; assembly: GCA_036274075.1. Classification (GTDB taxonomy): domain Bacteria; phylum Pseudomonadota; class Gammaproteobacteria; order Steroidobacterales; family Steroidobacteraceae; genus CADEED01. Next base: position 9,163 of record DASUGK010000017.1, read on the forward strand.
TCGGCTCGACCTGGTGGAAATCTCCGACCAGGGTCGCCTGCTCCCACGTCTCCTCGTCGAGGACGCCATCGATACGCGGTGCCGTCTCCAGCCGCGCGATGTGCAACTGCTTGCCGGCGCTCTCCGTGGCTGCGGCGGTGCCTGTGAGCGCCAGGCCCAGTGCAATGATGGCGACCCAATTCCTGTATTCCAGATTCGTACGAGTCATCGGCGTCCCCTGGTCGTCTGGCAGGCGGGAAATCCGCCCTGCCCTTCAGGACACCGTCCGTCCGGCAAACACGACATGTCTCCGCTAACATTCCCGCCGAAGGTCTCGAATGGAATTAACCCAGCTGCTGCAACAGGCCCAGGCCGGCGATGCCCAGGCGCGCGAATCGCTGTTTGCCGCGGCCTATCCGGGGCTCGAGCAGCTCGCGCGCGCGCGGCTGCGTGATGGCGGCCGGAACACGCTGCTCGATACACGCAGCCTGGTGCACGAATCCTTCCTGCGTTATGTGCAGTCGGGTGAGCTGCGTGCCACGGAGCGGCGCGCGTTTTTTGCCTACGCCTCGCAGGTCATGCGCTCGGTGATCGTCAATGTCGCGCGCGACCGGCATCGTGAGAAGCGCGATGGAGGGCAACGCCCGCTCACGCTGGACACGCAGATCGCCGGGCAGATTGCCGGCGACGAGGCAGACGTGCTACGCGTCCACGAGGCGCTGGACGCCCTCGCTCAGGCGGATCCACCGCTCGCCGAACTGGTGCAGATGCGTTATTTCGGCGGTTACACCGAAGAGGAAGTCGCCGACACACTGGGCGTCACGGTGCGCACCGTGCAGCGGCAATGGCTCAAGGCACGCATCATGTTGCAAGCTGCCCTGGCGTAATGGCGCTCACCGCCAGACAACTGGCCCGCCTCGGCGAGCTGCTGGACCAATCGCTTTCCCTGTCGCGGGATGAACGCCGTACCTGGCTGGACTCGCTGCCCGCCGCGGACGAGCCGCTGCGCAAGACCTTGAGCGAGGCACTGCTGGCCGACGAGCCGGCGCTGCAGGTGGGCCGCATGCTGGAACATCCGCCGCGCATTCCGCTGCCCGCGCCTTCGGAACTTCGCACGGGCGACCGGTTCGGCGCCTACGAACTGCTGCGGCCGCTCGGCGCGGGCGGCATGGCCGACGTGTGGCTGGCGCGCCGGGCGGACGGCGCCTTCGAACGGCAGGTGGCATTGAAGATTCCGCGCCTGGGCCAGGTGTCCGCGGAGATGTCCGGGCGATTCGCGCGCGAGTGCCAGATCCTCGCGTCGCTCGAAGTGCCCGGCATCGCGCGGCTCTACGACGCGGGCGTCGAACGCGGCATGCCCTACTTCGCGATGGAGTACGTGCCGGGCCAGCCGCTCACCACCTGGGCAGGCGAGCGCCAGCTCGATACCGGCGCGCGTGTCGCGGTGTTCCTGCAAGTCCTGGAAGCCGTGGGCCGTGCCCATGCGCGGCAGGTGATCCATCGCGACCTGAAGCCGTCCAACATCCTGGTCAATTCGCAGGGTGAAGTGCGGCTGCTGGATTTCGGCGTCGCGCGACTGCTGCAGGTGGAACCCGAAGGCACATCGGTGACGCAGGCCTGGGGCCGCGCGCTCACGCCGGAATACGCCAGCCCGGAGATGTTGCGCAACGAGGCCATTGACGCGCGCAGCGATATCTACTCGCTCGGCGTGGTGTTGCACGAATTGCTGACCGGCTCGCGCCCTGGCGCCGCGGCTGCGTCACTCGACTCCGGCCTGCGCGTGGTGCTGGCGAAGGCGCTGGCGCCCGCGCCCGCGGAGCGCTTCGAGAACGCGGAGTCCTTTGCCGAGGCGCTGCGGCCGTTCGCGACCGGCAAGGGACCGGCGAGGAAACATCCCGACTACCTGCGATACCTGCTGGCGGCGGGCGCTGCAACCGCGCTCGTGGTTGCAGGCTTCCTGTCGATGGGTCAACGCAACGAACACGCAGCCGAACCGGAGGCGGCCGCAGCGGCGGCGGTGCGCGAGGTGTCGCTGGCCGTGTTGCCCTTCACCGATCTCTCCGCCGCGCGCGACCAGGACTATCTCAGCGAAGGCATGGCCGACGAGATCATCAACCAGCTCGCGCAGGTGCCGGCGTTGCGGCTGGTCGGGCTGCGATCGACGCTGACCTTCAAGGGCCACCACGAAGACCTGCGCGTGATCGGCGAAAAGCTCGGCGTCGACAACCTGCTCGACGGGACGATCCGCAGGGATGGCGATCGCCTGCGCATCGCCGCACAACTGTTACGCGCGCGCGATGGCACTCCGCTGTGGTCGCACGTGTACGAGCGCGAATTGCGTGACGTGTTCGCGCTGCAGCAGGAAATCGCCCGCGACGTGGCCGACGCGCTGTCCGTGAAGCTGGACCTGGGCCCCCTGAGCCGCGCCCAGGGCGGCACCAACAACCTGGACGCCTACCATCGTTACCTGCGCTGGCGCCAGATGTTCCTCGCCGAGCAGCACGGCATCGACAACCACCGCCAGCGCGTGCAGTTGCTGCGCGAAGCGGTGCAATTCGATCCGCAGTTCGCGCTGGCATGGGGAGAACTCGCGGACGCGCTGGATGCCCTCGCGCGGGACTCGCAGGTGCTCGCGCACCAGGTCGGCGGAAGCCAGGCAACGTCGCTGCGCGACGAGGCCGCGCGCGCCCGCGCCCGGGTGCAGGAGCTCGCGCCTGCGAGCTGGATCGCCCTGCGCATCCGTTCCGAACAACTGGCCGACCAGGGCCGCTGGGCGGAATCCATCGAGCTCGCACAGCGGATCCTCGACACCGGCCCGTTCACGCTGGAGCGCGCCTATCCACTGACCAACGTGCTGTTCGCTGTCGGCCGCATCGACGAGACCATCGCGCTGGTGGACAGGGTCATCCGCATCGAGCCGCTGGTCATGTTCCCCTCGCGCGACCAGCAATGGAACCTGACCGCCGGCCGGCGTTATGCCGAGGCGGCTGCCGAGTACCGCCGCAGCCGCGAGTTCGAGGGCTCGCACACCATGCCCGAATACGTGGCGTTCATGCGCACGCTGGCCCTCGGGCCTTCGGCCGATGGGGACCTGCGCACGGCCTACCAGCGATATCGCCAGAACATCACCTCACCTGGCCGCGACATGTTCTACGGCGAAGTCGGCGCCGTGCTCGACGACCGCGCCGCACTGCGCGCGTTCATACGCAACGAAGTCGAAGAGCGGCGCCCGGGCTTCGAGCACGCCTATGGCATCGCGGACGCCGTGGGCGAGCCGGACGCGGCGCTGTCCGCGCTGCGCGCCTACCTCGAGCAGCGTCAGGGCTACGCGAAGCACTGGGAACTGTGGACGGCGCCCTATTCGAACGTCCGTACGCTACCCGGCTTCAAGACACTGCTGCGCGAGGCTGGCATCGCCGGCTATTGGCGGCAATCTGGCCGATGGGGAGATTTCTGCAAGAGCGTGGGTGACGACGACTTCGAGTGCCGCTGAGGGCGGGCGCCTGGGTGGATCGCATCAGATGCCGCTCAGCACGGCATGAAAAGTGTCGAGCGCCTCCTCGTAGCCACTCGACACCGCCCCCACGCCGATACGCATGTGCGCCGGCATGTCGAAGCAGTCGCCGGGAGCCGCGAGCACGCCGGCCTTGGCCAGTGCCTCGCACAGCGGCCGCGCATCCCGGCCATCGCGCAGCCAGGGAAAGCAGGTGGTGCCGCCGGCCGGCGGCGTCCAGCCCAGCACGCTTCGATGCTCTAGCATGAAGCGGTTGAGCAGCGAGAGATTGGCCTGCGACACCGTGCGCAGCCGCGCGAGGATCTGGTCGGCGTGCGCCAGCGCGTGCGCGCCGACGGCTTCGGTGAGCGGTGAACCCGAGATGGTGAAATAGCTGCGAAGATCCAGCAACGCCTCGCGCCGCGCGGCATCGGCGTCCACCAGCCAGCCGATACGCAGCCCGGGGATCGACATGGCCTTGGCGAAGTCGCCGAGCACGATGGTGTTGGGGACGCCGGCAGCGCTGGCGGCGTCGGTGCCGTGGTACAGCGGGTGATAGACCTCGTCGACGATGAGCGGGATGCCGCGTTCGGCCAGCAAACCCGCCAGCTTGCGCTGCTCGTTGACCGGCATGACGGACCCGGTGGGATTGTGGGGCGTGTTGACGAACACCGCGCGCGTCGAGTCGTCGACCGCGGTCAGCACGCTCTCCGCGGTCTGCGCAAAGCCGTGCTCCGGCCGCAGCGCGTATTCGCGCACCTCCAGCCCCCAGGCACGCGCCAGCACCGGCACCGCGGGATACGCCGGCCGGGGCAGCACGATGGACGCGCCGGGCGCGGCGAAATACGCCGTCAGCGCGATCAGGGCCTCCGACGCGCCCGTCATGGCCAGCACGTGGTCGGGATCGACGCCGTGCAGCGCGGCGATGCGCTCACGCAGTAGTTTGCCGCCCTGCGGCGGCGCGTAGGACAACTTCACGTCCGAGAGTGCGGCTTCGCTGCCACCGCCCAGCCGCATCAATTCGGCCAGCGTCCAGGCGGGGCCGGTGCTCGAAGCGAGGTTGAAGCGAATCGGCGGCGTCGCGAATTCGTGGGCCGCCAGCCAGGCATCCAGCTTGAAGGGAGGCACTTTCATGGCGTTATGATGTTGCGCGGCGCGCGCGCCGACAATGTCACTGCAGGAGAAAGTGCGGCAGATCTGGCCTTGACTGGCCGAAAGCCCGCGGGGCGGGCCCAGGAGAGCCACATGTATCGGATCATCTTTCCACTCCTGATGGCCGCAGTGGCAGCGGGTATCGCTGTCCGTCTGCTCATGCGCGCGCAATTCCGGCGCAAGACGGGCATCCCGGAACTCAACCGGCATCCCGAGCGACTCGAGGAGATGCTCGATCCGACTGACGACGCTTGATTGGTGAGGCCACGCGCTCTCTCCAGTCAACTTCGCAACTGGCGATCGACCCTGCGAGGTCCCGCAATACGTTCCCCTTTCAAGTTCGCTCATCTTGGGGGCGCGAACAGGAACACGTTCTTGTCGCGGAGGTTGCCCTTGAAACAACTGGAAAATGCTGCCGGCATGGCCATCGCCGCACTGCTGGGAGCGGCGGCCATTCGCGTGCTGCTGATGATTCGCGGCGGCCCATGCTCTGCGGCTGCAGTCCTGATGTACGACCCGATTGCGGCCTTGCTTTCTACGCCACCGGAATACCTGGCGAGTCATGCTTATGGTCTCGACGGATGTGAGACGTGGCCGTCGCGGCTGGAAACGTGGTTGTTCCTGTGGTTGCCGGTCCTCGCGGCGACGCTGGTACCTGGATTCCTCGCCGCAAGACTCGCGCGCAAACCTTCGATCACGCGGGGCTCCATCGCGGGCGCGGCAGCACTCGTCATGAATGGCTTTCTCGAGCTGCCGGTGTATTCCGAGATGGACCTGTTTCTCACCCGTTCAGAACCATTGACGAGCGGGCAAGGCGCAATCCTGCTCGTGCTCGCAATCGCCGGCGCGCTGATGGGCGCCTCCGGTGCATTGCTCTTCAGGAAATATCGGTCACCCGTTCACCACGGCGGTTCGCTCCAGAACCTGGAGCGCATGGAAAAAATGGTCGACGAGCCCGAAAGGCGACTTGGCGGCTAGCGCCGCGTCACCACCACTTCCAGGTACTCCGCGTCCACCAGCATGGTGGAATCCTTGGCGCGGTTGAACTTCGTCACCAGCTCCAGCAGTTCGCCACGCAGCGCCTTCTGGCGCGCGGCATCGAGCTGCGCGAAGGCCTTGAGCACCGGGGCGTAACTCGCGCGCAGCTTGTCCACCCAGTCCATGGGCGTGCGCGCCCGCAGGGCCACGCGCTTGCGGCAGGCTTCCACGACGCCATAGACGCCAAACAACTCTTCGAGCCGTGCCGGCACGCCCCATTGGAACGGTGCCTGGCCGCAGGTGGCCTGTGGCACATGCCTGCCGATGGTGGCGAACAGCTGGCCGATGAAACCCTCGGGGGTCCAGTTGGCTAGGCCCAGCCGCCGCCCGCGGCGGCACACGCGGATCATCTCCGAGGCCGCGCGTTCCTGGTCCAGGGCGAACATGGCCCCGAAGGCCGAGATCACCGCGCTGAAACTCTGGTCGGGGAATGGCAGGGCCTCGGCGTCCGCATCCACCAGCGTCACCCCGGCGGAGGCGGCCTCGGCCCGCCGCCGGCCGCGGTGGGTCAGGTCGGAGGCATGGTCGGTGGCAGTCACGTCGCACCAACGCCGTGCGGCTGCGAAAGCCCCGTGAAAGCTGCCCGCCGCCACGTCGAGGACGCGTTCGTCCTGGCACAAATTCACGGTTTCACACAGCTCCTCGGCGACGATCTGCAGGGCATTGCCGGCAACGGCATAATCGCCGCTGGCCCAGGCCGTCAGCTGGCGGACCTGCACTTCCCTGTGATCTATGCGCGGGACATTACGGGACAAACTCAGGCTCATGGTCTCCCTCCTCCAACAATTCGCGGCAAATGTTAGGCAGGGGGCGTGGTAACCAGCGTGGAAAAGCCCGTGGAATCATTGACCTTCCGGTTGCTGGGGCCGCTGGAACTGTCGCGCGGCGGAGACGTCGTCAAGCTACCCGCCTCGCGCAAGGTGCGCGCCCTGCTGGGCTACCTGGTGCTGGCCAGCCGCCCGGTGCCGCGAACCCAGATCTGCGAGCTGCTCTGGGACATCCCCAACGATCCGCGCGGTGAACTGCGCTGGTGCCTGTCGAAGATCCGCGGCCTGCTCGACCAGGACGGCCGCAAGCGCGTGATTGCCGACGGCACGTCGATCCGGCTCGACCTCACCGACTGCGTCGTCGACACGCTCGAAGTCACGCGCGCGCCGGAACACGGGATCCAGAAGTTAGGCGTGGAGCGCCAGCGCGAGCTCGCGGCCCTGTTCAAGGGCGATCTGCTCGAGGGGCTGGAGATTGCACGCAGCCCGATGTTCGACGCCTGGATCACGGCCGAGCGCCGCCGCTTCCGTGGCATCCAGACGGTGTTGCTCGAACACCTGTCGCGCGAGCTGCCCGGCGAGGCCGCGGCGCCGTACATCGACGAATGGCTCAGGCTCTCGCCCTTCGACCGCAGCGCGCACGAACTGCTGCTCACGTCGCTGGCGCGGCAGCGACGCATCGCCGAGGGCGAGGCGCACCTCGCCAGCGCCAGCAAGCTGTTCGAGTCCGACGGTCTCGACAGCGCGCCGCTGCGCGACCTCTGGCGGCGCGCGCGCGATGCGGCCGGGCAGCAGCCGGCGCCCGCCCCGGCACCGGCCTCCAGGATCGAATTGGTCAGCGCCAGTCTCACCGAGATCAGCCGCACCGGGCCCGACATGGGCAAGGGCGTGCGGCGCGCATCGCTCGCCGTCATGCCCTTCGTGGATCGTTCCAGCGAGGCCGACAAGCGAGGCGGCGTCGCCGACGCGCTGGCGCACGACGTGATCGTGCGGCTGGCGAAACTGCGCAGCATGTTCGTGATCGCGCAGGGCACCACCTTCGCGCTGCGTGACCGCGGCATCGGCCCCGAGGAAGCCGGCCGCATGCTGAACGTGGACTACGTCGTGAGCGGCGCGGTGCGCCGCAACGGCCGCCGCATGACCGTGAATGCCGACCTCATCGAAACGCGCACGGCGCGCATCGTCTGGGCCGAGCAGTTCGACGACACGATCAGCGACACGCTCGACGTGCTCGACGCGATCGGCGATCGCATCGTGGCCTCGGTGGCGCACGAGATCGAAATGGTCGAGCGCAACCGCGCCATCCTCAAGGCGCCGGCCTCGCTCGACGCCTGGGAAGCTCATCACCGGGGCCTGTGGCACATGTACCGCTTCAACAAGGCCGACAACGAACGGGCGCGGCAGTTCTTCACGCAGGCCGTCGAGCTCGACCCGACGTTCGCGCGCGCCTATGCCGGCCTGTCGTTCGCGCATTTCCAGAATGCCTTCCTCGGCTGGAAGAAACCCGAGGCGGAGATCGACCGTGCCTACGAGATGGCGGGCAGGAGCCTCATGGTCGACGACCGCGATCCGGCCGCGCATTGGGCCATGGGCCGCGCGTTGTGGCTGCGCGGCAGCCAGGACCAGTCGCTCAACGAGCTGGAACGCGCCGTCGACCTCTCGCCCAACTTCGCCACGGGCCACTACACCCTGGCCTTCGTTCACTCGCAGTCCGGCGATCCGCAGCTCGGCATCTCGTTCGCCGACCACTCGCGGCAACTCTCGCCCTTCGATCCGCTGCTGTTCGCCATGCTCGGCTCGCGTTCCATCTGCCTCACGCGCCTCGGCGAATACGGGGAAGCCGCCGATTGGGCCATCAAGGCCGCGGCGCGGCCCAATGCGCACCATCACATCATGGCAATCGCCGCATTCACGCTGGGCCTGGCCGGCCGCGCCGAGGAAGCCAACGTCTACAAGGCCCGCATCCGCGAGCGCGTGCCCGACTACACCATCAAGGATTTCCTCGGGGCCTTCCGCTACTCGGACGACGCCGCCGCGCTGTTCGCGCGCGGAGCCAAGAGCATCGGCATGAAATGAAGGCATGCCGCGTGCGAACGCGCCTTCGACGACTCGCCACCGTCGTCCCGGTCGACGTAGCACGCTGATTTTCCGGCGGTTTCGCTGATCGGGGACAAAACTCGCGATTGACGCCCATTCGGCGGCTGTGATCTATTGGCCGCGAGGGGAAAGCCATGAAGTCAGTCGCCAAGCTGCTCACCGTCACCTTGTTAGGCGCCGCGTCGTTCACGCTGGCCCAGGTCAATCTCCCCAACCCGCAGGCGCCGGGCATGTCGATGGAGAGTGCGGTGCGCATCGTCGCCACCTCCGACCTCATGGTGGACCGCTCCATCAAGCGCTGGCTGCGCCAGCACTACCCGGGCTGGGACGCCGAGCCCCATGAAATCCAGGAGATCGGCATGGAGCGTTACGCGGTGGTGTACATCAGCGCGGCCAACCAGCCGAGCCGCCGGGTGTACTTCCGTATCGCGAAGTCCCAGATCGACGACGGCATGGGAGACGGATTCCCGCCGCTCTGACCCCCGGGGCCCCTAGGGCCGCGTAAGCCGGCGCATCAACCTGTCGGAAAAGTCTGATCGTGGGCCCGCGCCCTGCGGCTCATACTCCGCGCGCTTGACGTGTCCTAGTCAGTCTCAGGAGTCGTCCATGCGTACCGTAGGAACCGTACTCGTGCTGGCCGTCCTCGCCCTGGGAGCCGCCTGCAGCAGCCGCAAAGAACCCGCCGAAGCCGCCGTCACCCGGATCGAGAACGAGCTGAACGGCATTCGCGCCGACGCCCAGAAATACGCGCCCGATCAATTGCAAACGGCCGAGACCCTGGCAGGCCAGATGAAGGCAGCCCTGGACAAGAAGGATTACGGCTCGGTGCTGGGCACGCTGCCGCAGATGAACGCCGAGCTCAGGACCTTGCATGCCACCGTCGACAGCGCCAAGGCGGAAGCCGAAGACCTGGCCGCCGCGGCGCGGGACGAGTGGAACGACCTCAATGCCAGCGTGCCGCCACTGGTGGAGAAGCTCCAGGCGCGGGTCAACGAGCTGAGCAAGTCACGTAAGTATCCGAAAGGCATGGACAAGGCCAAGTTCGAAGAGGCCAGGACCGGCTTCGAGGCGCTCAAGAGCGAATGGACCGAGGCCAGCAGCGAATTCGCCGCCGGTGAGGCGGGCAACGCGGTGCGCAAGGCGCGCGATGCCAAGGCCAAGGCGGAAGAACTGATGACGCAGCTCGAGGTGAAGGCCTGAGCGCCGGACGCGCTACGTAGAAATATTCCGCTCGCGAAGTGGGAGAAACCGCCCGCTCGTGACACAACTTGATGAGCCTCCGGATTCCATGGCCGCGGCAGGGAAGCCCGGCCTCCCGGAATCCGTTTCCCTGGCACTTATGTCAGTCAGGTCGCGTAAGCGATCCGTGGGCGCCGGGGGCCGATCCTCCAATAACAAGAGCGCCCCCGCCCTCCGCGGAGACCCGCCATGCGCAAGCTCGTCAAGAACGCCCGGGATACGTTCCGCGTGAAAGCCTACGCCGGTACCAATGGCGTGTTGCTGGCCTTCGATGTAGACGAATCACGTCGCGACGGCCTGCTCGGCTTCGCCGTGAAACACAAGGAAGGCACCAGGCCCTGGCAATGGTTGCTCAACAGCCTGACGTTCCCGGGCAAGACCCACACGCTGGTGAAATGGCAGGCCACGCCCAGCAACCTGGCGCCCATCCAGAAAATGCGCTGGGCCGACTACAGCATCGAGCCGCGGACCACCTGCCGCTACCGCGTGCACCTGGTGTATGGCACTCCGGATGCGCCGCAGCTCGACGAGGACCTCGAAGTCGAGGTGCGCACCGATGACGGCCAGCCCGACAACCACCGCGTGATTTTCAACCGCGCGGTGGCCGCCAGCCAGGCCTTCGGCCGCAAGTTCGAGGCCGTGGACGAGTGGCTGTCGACGAACAAGAACGCGCCCATCGAGGACTGGCCGGACCCGAAGGCGCGCGACTGGCTGCAACACGGCCTGCTCGACCAGATCGAGAAGTTCGTGGCGCGCGCCAAGGACGACAGCTGGACGCTCGACGTCGCCATCTACGAGTACGAGCTGGCCGCGATCGTCAAGGCCATCAACGACGCGCACAAGCGCGGCGTCAAGGTGCGCATCCTCTACCACGGCAAGGTGGGCGACGAGCAGACGAAGCAGAACGAGGCCAGCGTGAAGAAGATCCCGGTGTCGCGCAAACGTGCGCGCGTCACCCACAAGATCTTCCACAACAAGTTCATCGTGCTCGGCAAGATCAGGAATGGCGTGTCCGAGCCATGCGCCGTGTTGTGCGGCAGCACGAATTTCACCGAGAACGGCGTGTACCGCCAGGCCAACGTGGTGCACGTCGCGGACGACAAGACCATCGCCGGCCACTACGCGAAATTGTTCCAGGTGGTCTGGGACGCCCCCGGCGACGTGCCGGCGGCGAAGAAATGGATCGGCACCAACAACGCGATCGACGCGGCCAACAGGATGTTCGTCGGCTTCTCGCCGCGCGCCGGCGGCAAGGACCTGGCCGAGTTCGTCAACTGCATCAAGGCTGCCGACCGCGACCTGTTGTTCGCCACGGCATTCGCACTGCCGAAAAACATCCTCGAGGCCCTGCTGGGCGAGGCCAACGATCCGGTGATGCGTTTCGGCCTGCAGAACAGCAAGAGCTCGATCACCGGGTTCCACGCCGACCGCTCGGCGAAGTTCGTGACCCCGGCGCTGCTCAACAAGGGACTCGAAGGCTGGGTGAAGGAAGGACTGCGCGGGCAGAAGGGCAACCTGCTGGTGCACCTCAAGGCGATCGTCGTCAACTTCACGGGCGACGATCCCATCATCATCAGCGGCAGCCACAACCTGTCGGCGTCGGCCAGCAACGGCAACGACGAGAACTACCTCATCATGCGCGGCGACACCGACCTCGCCGACCGCTACGGGCTCGAGATCCTGCGCTTCTACGAGCACTACCGCTTCCGCTACTTCGCGAAGCTGCTCAAGCTCAACAAGGCGCGGCCGCTGGCGGTCGACGACAGCTGGGCCGACGGTTATTACAAGAACGGCAGCCTCAAGCGGCTGGAGCGGCTGCGGTTCGCGGGTAGATAGTCGCTCAGTTCGGGGTACGCGGGCCGGGCACCATGCTCCGGCGCACCAGCGCCTGGCGCGCTTCCCACTCGCGGCCGGGTTCCATCTGCACCAGGAAGTCGGACTGGCCGGCGGTGTGCGTCGCCACGGGTATGCCGTCGCGGAACAACACGCGGTTGCCGGCCAGCGCGGGCACGCGCGCTCCCGGCGTGACGATGCCGGTGAGGTTGAGCGGATCGGCGGCCGACAGTGACACGAAATCGCCGCGCGCTTCCTGGCGGCGGATGGCGCGCATCGCGGACACCGCGTCGGGCAGCGCGTACTGCTCGCCGCTCATGCCCGCGACGAAGCGGCCGCCGCGGATTTTGCCCTGCGCCTCCAGGCGCCGGAACACGCGCAACAACACGTGCCATGGAGGCAGCCAGTCGGCCTCGCGTTCCAGCAGGCGGCGGAACACCACGCCATAACGGCGCAGCAGGATGTCGGCCACCTGCTCGAGGGCCTCGGCCTCGTTTGTCATCTTTCCCTTCCGGATGAGGCTCCATCGCCCGGCGTCCTCGAGTCCGAACAGTGCGATGCGCCGGCGGCGCGTGGCGAGCTGACGTTTCTTGTCGCTGGGGATCAGCAAGGCGCGCAGCCCGCTGAAACTGTCGGCGTTGACGAGGCCGGCGCTGACCAGCTCGCCCAGCGCGGTTTCGGCCTGCGAACGTAACAGAGTGGTGCCGGCCACCATGTCGTCGAAGAACGAGGCGCCGTGTTCGCGCAGGTATTCGGCGAGGGCGCGCGCGCCGTGCGAGAGATGCAGCTCCTCGCGCGGCGCCGTGGCCAGCGTGTTCCACAGTCCCCAGTTGCGGCGCGTGACGAGGGCCACAGGGGTGCTGCGCACCGGTGTCGCGCCGGCCGATTTTGCCGGCTGCAGGCGTGCCCACAGCGCGCGGCCGGAGAGGCACAGGCTGTCGAGCCAGTGCGGATCGTATTCGTTGAGGCGCGCCGCCAGCACGTCGCTCTCCCACGCGGCGGCCGGGATCTCGTATCCCTCGAGCTGCGCGATGACGGCCGCAAGGCTTTCCACGCCCTCCGGCTTCGGCTGGCGCGTGACGCCCTGCCACTCGAGCAGGAAGCGCATGAAATCCGCCGACGAGACGGGCTCGATCTCCGCGCGCAGGGTCTTGATGGTGTAGCGATGGATGCGCGCCAGCAGCCGGCGCTCGCACCATTCGAGCGTGGCATCGCCCTGCGCCACGGACTCGGGCGCGCTGGCTTCTTCGCTGAACCGGCCGCGCAACACGAAGCCTTCGCTCTCGAGCTCGGCCAGCGCCACTGCCACGCAGGAGGGCTCGATCCGCAGCGACTCGGACAGGTCGCGCGCGCTGACGGGGCCCAGGCCTTGCAACCGTCCGCGGATGAGTTCGGTGGCCGCGGCCTCACGCGTCCACTCGCGCGCCGTGCGGATTTCATCGGGTGGCGTGATCTCCGGCTCCAGGCGCGCGTGCGGATAGGCGGCCTCGATCATGGGCAGGCACTCGGCGCACACCCAGGAGACCGCGCCGTCGAGTAGTTTGGTGGCGCGGCGATCGGCGATGAGCTGCGCGAGGTGGCCGCTCCAGCCGGAGGCCGTGCCCTCGGCCTCGGTGACCAGGCCCAGCGAATACAGGGCATCGTGCAATTCATCGGGCGTGCCGGCATCCGGCCACGCCTCGGCGCGCACCTGCGCGATCGCCTGCGGGTCGAGCTTGCCCATGTCCGCGGCGGTTTCCGGATCCAGCCAGCGGCGCTGCGCCACCGCGTTGGTGCGCCGTTCTTCGAGGGGCGCATCGTCGAGGAAGGCATAGGGCCGGGCACCGAGGATTTCCGCCGCCAGCGGCGACGGCGTCGGCAGGTCCTTCGCCACGACTTCGATTACGCCGGTTTCCAGGCGGCCGAGCAGGGATTTCAACCCGTCGATGTCCATGGCCTCATGCAGGCAATCCCACAAGGTCTGCTTGACCAGCGGGTGGTCGGGGATTTCGCGCGGCCCGCTCAGGTTCTCGGCGCAGGCGATCTGGTCGGGGAACACTACGGCGATGAGATCTTCGGCGGCCATGCGCTGGATGTTGGGCGGCGTGCGTTTGCCGCCCGAGGCGCGGCGGATGGCCAGCGAGATGCTCGCGTTCCAGCGCCAGCGCGCGGTGAACATGGGCGAATCCAGCACGGCCTGGACGAGTGTGTCCTCGACCGTGCGGCTGCTGAGGAAGCGCGCCACGCTGGCGAGCTCGAAGCTGTGCGTCTCGCCCAGCGACAGCACGATGGCATCTTCGGTGGCCGCGGCCTGCAGCTCGAAGTTGAACGTGCGGCAGAATTTCTTGCGCAGGCTGAGGCCGAAGGCGCGGTTGACGCGCGCGCCGAACGGCGCGTGGATGACGAGCTGCATGCCGCCGGATTCGTCGAAGAACCGCTCGAACACCAGCGTGTCGAGCGTGGGCAGCTTGCCCAGCACCGCCTTCGCGGCGGCGAGGTATTCCACCAGCTGCTGGGCGGCGGCGCGCGGCAGGTGGTAACGCGCTTCGACGGTGTCGATGGCGCGCGCGACGGCTTCGCTCGTGACTTCGGGCAGCAGTGCGCCGACGTCGTGGCGCAGGCGCGAAACCGCCGCCGAGAGTTCGTCGGTGCGCGCCGGCGCCTCGCCCAGCCAGAACGGGATGGTGGGCGGCTGGCCCTTGGCGTCTTCGACGCGCACTCGGCCGGCCTCGACGCGCAGGATGCGGTACGAGGTGTTGCCGAGCTGGAAGATGTCCCCGGCCAGGCTCTCGATGGCGAAGTCCTCGTTGAGCGTGCCGACGAAAATGCCGGCCGGTTCGAGGATCACCTGGTAGTCGGCGTTGTCCGGGATGGCGCCGCCGCAGGTGATGGCGGTGAGCCGCGCGCCCTTGCGCGGCCGCAGTATCTTGTTCACGGCGTCGCGGTGCAGGTAGGTGCCGCGCCGGCCGCGACGCGTGCTGATGCCATCGGCCAGCATGCGCACCACGGCGTCGAAATCGTGGCGCTCGAGGTTGCGGTAGGGCCAGGCGCGCGTCATCAGCGCGAACAGCTCGTCCTCGCGGTATTCGCGCGCCGCCACTTCGGCCACGATCTGCTGCGAGAGCACGTCGAGCGGGTGATCGGGGATGTGCAGGCGATCGAGCTCGCCGCGGCGCACCGAGTCCAGCAGCGCCACGCAGTCGACCAGTTCGTCGCGGCTCGAGGGGAAGATGCGGCCCTTGGGAACGCCGCCCACCGAGTGGTTGGCGCGCCCGACGCGCTGCAGGAACACCGAGATGGAGCGCGGCGTGCCGAGCTGGCACACGAGCTCGACGTCGCCGATGTCGATGCCCAGTTCCAGCGAGGCCGTGGCGACCATGACCTTGAGTTTGCCGGCCTTGAGGCGTTGCTCGGCGTCGAAACGGGTTTCCTTGCTCAGCGAGCCGTGGTGCGCGGCGACGTGTTGTTCACCCAGCCTTTCGGCGAGATGGCGCGACACGCGCTCGACCATGCGCCGGGTGTTGGCGAACACCAGCGTGGTGTGGTGCTCCTCGATCAGTTGC
>DASUGK010000018.1:0-2651 GCA_036274075.1 Steroidobacteraceae bacterium
CCCGCGCGCGAGCAGCGCGGAGAGCTTCACCACCGCGCCCTTGGCGTTCGGCAGCGCGAAATCGGGCGCCTGCTCGCCGTCTTGCACGGCGCGCGCGGCCACGCCCGAGGCCGCCAGCTCGTCCACGCCGCGCTGATAGCCGTCGATCTTTTCCTTTGGGGCGGTCTGCAGGAACTGCGCCCGGCGGGCGTCCAGCTCATCCTTCAGGGTCATGGCGTCCTCCGGTTGATGGCTCTGCCAACCCGGGACGTTACCGCCCCGCGGCGAGCCCGACCAGCCGCCGGCTGGCATATGATTCATTCCAGGATGGAATGATTCCGATGGATCGACTCGGCCTGATGGCATTGTTCGCGCGCGTCGTGGAAACGGGCAGCTTTTCCCGGGCGGCGGCGGAGTTCGGCCTCACGCAGCCGACCGCCAGCAAGCGGGTCGCTGCCCTCGAACGGCGGCTCGGCGTGCGGCTCCTGGAGCGCAGCACGCGGCGGCTGCGGCCGACGGCCGCGGGACAGGAGTTCCACGCGCGATGCCGCCGCCTGGTGCAGGAGGCCGAGGAAATCGAGTCGAGCGTGCGCGGCGGCGCGCGCGCCGCGGCGGGGCGAATCCGCGTCGCGTGTCCCATGGCGTTCGGGCAGATGTACGTCGTGCCCGTCGTCGTCCGCTTCCTCGCGCTGCATGCCGACGCGACGGTGGACCTGGTGATGAACGACCGCTTCGTGGATCTGGTCGAGGAAGGCGTCGACCTCGCCATCCGGCTTGCCAACCTCGAGGACTCGGGACTGCACGCGCGCCCGCTCGGCGAGGCGCCGCGCGTGCTGGTCGCCTCTCCCGCGTACCTGCGGGCGAAGGGCATCCCGAAGGCGCCGGCCGACCTGGAATCGCACCGCTTCATCGTCTATGCCTACTTCGACGCGCCGGAACGCATCGAGCTGTTCGGCCCGGCGGGCGGCGCGGAGGCGCGCGTGAGGGCCAGCCTGCGGGTCAACAACGCGGAGGCGATGCGCGCAGCGGCGGTCGGCGGACTCGGCGTGGCACCGCTCCCGGTGTGGTGCGTCGCGGACGAGCTCGCGCGCGGCGGCCTGCGGGTGGTCCTGCCCGACTGGAGCCTGCCCGCGAACCGCGTGCAGATGGTGTATGCCTCGGCGCGCTACGTGCCGGCGCGCGTGCAGCGCTTCATGGACTTTCTCGCCGCCGAGCTGAAGCTGCCGGGCGGACCCGAGGTCCGCCGCGCATGAACGGAAGGATTGGTCGGGGTGCTGGCAGAGAAGCCCCCGCACCTATCAAGGCCATGGCGTGGCGACGTTCTTTGCCGACACGGTGACGCGGTGCTAGGCTCCGCCCGCGTCGTGGGGGACTAGAACATGGCGAAGGATTCGAAGATCGAGTGGACCCACCACACCTTCAATCCGTGGTGGGGTTGTACGAAGGTGTCGCCGGGCTGCAAGCACTGCTACGCGGAAGCGTGGGCACGACGCACCGGTCGCGCAATTTGGGGTCTCAAGGCAGAGCGCAGGCAACTTAGTGATGCCTACTGGCGGCAGCCGCTACTATGGAACAAAGACGCCGAGCAAACGCGGGTGCGCGCGCGGGTGTTCTGCGCCTCCATGGCGGATGTGTTCGAAGACCGGCGTGACCTCGACTCGCTTCGCGCCCGACTCTGGCAGCTGATCGAACAGACTCCATTCCTCGACTGGCTACTGCTTACTAAACGCCCACAGAACATGCTGCGGCTCGCGCCCTGGAGCAAGCGCTGGCCAGCGAACGTGTGGGCAGGCACCACCACCGAGAACCAGCGCTGGGCGGAAAAGCGCATCCCGCAGCTACTACGAGTACCAGCTGGGATTCATTTCCTTTCGGCGGAACCGCTGCTTGGGCCACTGGACCTTACGCCGTGGTTGTCACGCGGTATCGATTGGGTAATCGCTGGCGGCGAAAGTGGGCCGCACGCGCGGCCGATGAACCCAGAGTGGGCGCGCGCTATCCGCGATCAGTGCCGGGTCGCGGGCACGTCGTTCCTGTTCAAGCAGTGGGGCAACTGGGCCCCGGAGTCAGCAAGCGGTCGTGCCACTCGCGAGTTGCTGGCGCGTGATGGCACGCGCATCGTCGTAACCAACCTTGGCAAGAAGGGCTCTGGTCGCCGCCTCGACGGCGAGACTTGGGATGAGGTCCCTAGTCGAACAGGTCCGGCTGCTGCATTCGCGTAATCGACTTCCAGAATTTCTGCGCGAGGTCGTGCTTGGCCACAAGTACCAGCCAATAGAGCGGCTGTCGTTGGGGGCCGCGAATGAGCACTCCGCGTGTGTCCCCCTTGAAGCCTAACGCCCTGACCTTTTCGAACCAGTAGTTGTAGACCAGCCCGCGCGCGACGATGTCGCCCGGGCGCACGCCCTGCACCACCGGTCGCCAACCTGGCGCGAAGTCGTCTAGCGGGCAGGGCTTGTCGGACGCAAGCCACCGCTCAAGCAGCCGCTGTAGGCCCATCGCGCTCACGTAAATGAGCAAATCCATGTGGTCCAGGCGCGCAAGCTTCTGAATAATGCTGAATGGCGCGTCCTTGAAACCGAATGAGTCCAAGAATGCGAAGTGCAGCGCATAGGGATCAAGTGCCTGCACCACCTGCTCGGCCGCCAACTCCGCGGGCATCGGGTACGTCG
>DASUGK010000019.1:0-15409 GCA_036274075.1 Steroidobacteraceae bacterium
AGCACCAAGCTCAAGCTGCTGGGTGTCGATGTGGCGAGCTTCGGCGATGCTTTCGGCCATACTCCGGGCGCCAAAGAAATCAGCCTGCTCGACACGCTCGAGGGCAGCTACAAGAAGCTGGTCCTCAGCGCCGACAAGAAACGGCTGCTCGGCGGCATGTTGGTCGGCGACGCATCTCGCTACACGGAGCTCTTGAGCTACGTGCAGAACGCACTACCGCTGCCGAAGCATCCCGACACGCTGGTGGTCGAGGCGCACGAAGGCGGCGGCGGCGGGGGGCTCGGGGTCGATGCGCTGCCCGAAGCAGCCACGATTTGCTCGTGCCATAACCTCAACAAACAAGCCATTTGCAAATCGATTCGCGACCGCGAGCTGCGCGTGGTGGCCGACGTCAAGTCGTGCACCAAGGCCGGTACCGGCTGCGGCTCGTGCGTCCCCTTGCTGACACAGCTCTTGAACAGCGAGCTCAAGCGAGCAGGCCTCGAGGTCAACAATTACGTCTGTGAACACTTCAAGTTCAGCCGCCAAGAGCTGCACCACCTGGTACGCGTGGGCAGTATCAAAACCTTCGACGACCTCTTGGCCAAACACGGCACCGGCAAGGGTTGCGAGATCTGCAAGCCTGCCGTGGCGTCGATCCTGGCTTCGACCTGGAACGACTACATCCTCGACGATTCGCACGCTGGACTGCAAGATACCAACGATCGCTTCCTCGCCAACATTCAGCGCGACGGCACGTATTCGGTCGTTCCCCGCATCGCCGGCGGAGAAGTCACGCCTCAGCAGTTGATCGTACTCGGACGCGTCGCGGAGAAGTACGGGCTATACACCAAGATCACCGGCGGCCAGCGCATCGATATGTTCGGGGCCCGCCTCGACCAACTGCCAGGGATCTGGCGCGAGCTGGTGGACGCGGGGTTCGAGTCAGGCCACGCTTACGGCAAAGCCCTCAGAACCGTGAAGAGCTGCGTCGGCAGCACCTGGTGCCGCTACGGTGTGCAGGACTCCGTCGGTCTGGCCATCGACCTGGAGAATCGCTACAAGGGCCTGCGCGCGCCGCACAAGATCAAGTTCGCGGTGTCGGGCTGCACGCGCGAATGCGCCGAAGCGCAGGGCAAGGACGTGGGCGTCATCGCCACCGAAGGCGGCTGGAATCTCTACGTCTGCGGCAACGGCGGCATGAAGCCGCGCCACGCCGACCTGCTGGCGCGTGATCTCGATACGGCGACGCTGATCCGGTACATCGACCGTTTCCTGATGTTCTACATCCGCACCGGCGACCGGCTGCAGCGCACCTCGACCTGGCTCGAGAATCTCGAGGGCGGCATCGACTACGTGCGCAAGGTGGTGTGCGAGGATTCCCTCGGCATCGGCGCCGAACTCGAAGCCGACATGGACCGCGTGCGTGCCAACTATGCCTGCGAGTGGAAAGTCGCGGTCGAGGACCCGGCCACGCTCAAGCGATTCCGCACCTTCGTCAACTCCGACGAAACCGACCGCAACGTGGTGTTCGTGGAGGAGCGCGGGCAGATCCGCCCCGCGACCCCGGAAGAACGCGTGAGCCCGGAACGAGCCAAGGCCGAGGAGGTGGCGGCGTGACCGGTGAACGTTGGCACGATGTCTGCGCGCTGGAAGACCTGATCGAAGGCGCCGGCGTCGGCGCGCTGGTGGCCGGCCGGCAGATTGCGCTGTTCCAGGTACACGGCCGCGTCTACGCGCTCGACAATTTCGATCCGGCGAGCCGGGCCAATGTCCTGTCGCGCGGGCTCACCGGCAACCTGCAAGGTGAACGCGTGGTGGCGTCGCCTGTCTACAAGCATCACTACGTGCTGACCAGCGGCCGCTGCATCGAAGACAGCACGTTCAACGTCACGGCGTATCCGGCGCGCGTCGAGGATGGACGCGTGCTCGTGCAGGTTCCCGCCGAGCTGAAGCGCGTGCGGCTGGTGGTCGCGGGCAACGGCATGGCGGGCATGCGCACGGTCGAGGAGCTGCTGAAGCTCGGCGTGGCGGATCGATTCAGCGTCACGGTGTTCGGCTCGGAACCGCGCGGGAATTACAACCGCATCCTCCTTTCGCCGGTGCTCTCGGGTGAAGCGCAGGCCGACGACATCATGCTGCATAGGCCGGGCTGGTACGCCAAGCGCGGCATCAAGTTGCATGCCGGCGATCCCATCGTGGCGATCGACCGCAAGCGCCGCCTGGTGCGTTCGCGCAGCGGCGTCGTGGAGCCCTACGACCGGCTGTTGCTCGCCACGGGCTCGGATCCCATCGTGTTGCCGTTGCCGGGCAGGGAACTGCAAGGCGTGGTCACGTTCCGCGATCTCGACGACGTCGATCGCATGCTGGCCGCTTCGGGCAAGGATCGCCGCGCCGTGGTCATCGGCGGCGGCCTGCTGGGCCTGGAGGCGGCGCATGGACTCAGCCTGCGCGGCATGCACGTCACCGTGGTGCACCTGCTCGACACGCTCATGGAGCGGCAGCTCGACGCGCCCGCGGGCGCGTTGCTCAAGGCTGCGCTCGAGAAACGTGGCATCGAATTCCGCATGCGCGCGAAAACCCAGGCCATCCTTGGCGAAGGCGCCGTCAAAGGGGTGCGTTTCGACAGCGGCGAAGAAATCCCCGCGGACCTCGTCGTCATGGCCGTGGGCGTGCGTCCCAACGTCGAGCTGGCGAAGGCCGCGAGGCTGGCCTGCGACCGCGGCATCCTGGTCGATGACACCCTGCAGACCTTCGATCCGGCCGTGTACGCGGTGGGAGAGTGCGTGCAGCACCGCCGCCAGACCTTCGGCCTGGTCGCGCCGCTGTGGGAACAGGCGCGCATCTGCGCACAGCACATCGCCGAGATCGGCGTGTCGCGCTTCACCGGCGCGGTGAACGCCACGCAGCTCAAGGTATCGGGCATCGAGGTGTTCTCCGCCGGAGACTTCTCCGAGAGCCCGTCGCGCGAATCCCTGGTGCTGTCCGACAAGCGCCGCGGCGTCTACAAGCGCGTGGTGCTCGAGGGAAACCGCATCTGCGGTGCGGTGTTGTTCGGTGACACGCGCGAGGCCGCGCGGCTCAAGGAGCTGATCGCCGAGCGCGCCGACGTGGGTCCGATCCGGGACCAGTTGCTGTTCGACACATCGGTGGCCGCCTGAGTACACCGAAGCCGACTCGAACCACCTGTCCCTATTGCGGCGTCGGCTGCGGCGTGATCGCCACGCGCCGCAAGGATGTCGTGGACGTGCGTGGTGATCCGGCCCACCCGGCCAATGCCGGCAGGCTGTGCGTGAAGGGCAGCGCGCTCGGCGACACCGTCGGGCTCGAGGACCGGCTGCTTCATCCCGGCGTGCGTGGCGCCCGCACCTCGTGGCCGGAAGCCATTGCCACGGTCGCCGCCGAATTCCGCCGCTGCCTGGAGACCTACGGGCCCGACTCGGTGGCGTTCTACGTCTCCGGCCAGCTGCTCACCGAGGATTACTACGTCGCCAACAAGCTCATGAAGGGCTACATCGGCGCGGCCAACATCGATACGAACTCGCGGTTGTGCATGGCGTCGGCGGTGGCCGGCCACCGGCGCGCCTTCGGTGAAGACCTGGTCCCGGTGAGCTACGAAGATCTCGAAGCGGCCGATCTCGTCGTGCTCGTGGGATCGAACACCGCGTGGTGCCATCCCGTCGTGCTGCAGCGCCTGCTCGCGGTCCGCGCCGCGCGGCCAAATTTCAAGATGGTGGCGCTCGATCCGCGGCGCACGGCGACCACGCAGCAGGCCGACCTGCACCTGCCGCTGGCGCCGGGTACGGACGTGCACTTGTTCAATGGATTGCTGGTATGGCTGGCCGACCACGGCCACGTGGACCGCGCGTTCGTCGAGGCGCACACCCACGGCTTCGACCAGGCGCTCGAGGCGGCCCGCGCGGGCGGCGGCACGCTCGAAGCCACCGCGAATGCCTGCGCCGTCGACGTCGCCGCGCTGCGCGAGTTCTTCGAACTCTTCGCGCGCACGCCCGCGGCCATCACGATGTTCTCGCAGGGCGTGAACCAGAGCTCCGCGGGCACTGACAAGGTCAACGCCATCATCAACTGCCACCTTGCGACGGGCAGGATCGGCAAGCCGGGAGCCGGCCCGTTTTCGATCACCGGCCAGCCCAATGCAATGGGCGGGCGCGAGGTCGGCGGCTTCGCGAACACATTGGCCGCGCACATCGACATCGAGGATGAAGCTGGCCGTGCGGCCGTGCAGGCTTTCTGGAACAGCCCGGCCATCGCCACGCGGCAGGGGCCGAAAGCGGTCGAGATGTTCGATCGCATCCACGATGGGCGCATCAAGGCCGTGTGGATCATGGCCACCAACCCTGTCGTCAGCCTGCCCGATGCGGACAAGGTGAAATCCGCGCTGCGCAACTGCGAATTCGTCGTGGTCTCGGACGTGGTGGCCAACACCGACACGGCGGCGCTGGCGCACGTGCTGCTGCCGGCGCTGGCCTGGGGAGAAAAGGACGGCACCGTCACGAATTCCGACCGCACGATTTCCCGCCAGCGTCCCTTCCTCCCGCCGCCCGGCGAGGCGCGTGCCGACTGGCGCATCGTCTGCGACGTGGCAGCGGCCATGGGTTTCACGGGTTTCGACTTCCAGTCGGCGCACGAAGTCTTCCGCGAACACGCGCAGCTCACGGCCCACGAGAACCACGGCCGCCGCGCGCTGGACCTGGGCGCATGGTCGAACCTCACCGCCGGGGAATACGAGAACTGGCAGCCCGCCGCGTGGCCGATGGCCAAGTCGCGTGACGGCGCGCGTGGGCCGCTGTTTGCTGGTGGAAAATTCCTGCACGCGGACGGCCGCGCGCGCTTCATCGCGCTTGCGCCCCGTGCGCCGCGGCACCCGGTGTCGGAAGAGTTTCCGCTGGTCCTGAACACGGGGCGGGTACGCGATCACTGGCACACCATGACCCGCACCGCGAAATCGGCGCGGCTCTCGGCGCACATCGCCGAGCCCTACGTCGAAGTGCACGTCGCCGACGCCATGCGTTTCGCCGTGCGCGCGGGTGAACTGGCGCACGTGCGGTCCGCCTGGGGATCCATGGTGGTGCGCGTGCGCACCGACGGCGAAGTGACGCCGGGCACGGTGTTCGCACCGATCCACTGGAGCGACGCGCATGCCTCCGATGCGCGTGTCGGCGCACTGACCAACCCGGTCGTGGACCCGGTTTCGGGCGAGCCTGAGCTCAAGCACACGCCGGTGGCCATCGAGCCCTTCATCGCCGACTGGCACGGCGTGATCTGCTCGCGGGCGCCCGTGGCGCCGCCGGACGTGGCGTGGTGGACGCGCGTGACTGGCGCGCAATACACGCGCTACGAGCTCGTCGGCCGTTCACGTCCCGACTGGGAAGCGGCGGCGCGGGCCATGCTCGGGATCCCGTCGACGCCCGACACCGACTGGATCGAATACCGGGATCCGGCCCGCGGCCTGTATCGCGGCGCCTGGATCGCCAACGAGCGGCTCATGGCCTGCATCTACATCGACGGCCGGCCGACACTGCCCGATCGTGGTTGGCTCGCCGAGCTGTTCGGCGCGCGCAAGCTCACGCCGCCCATGCGGGCCAGCCTGCTCGCGGCGCGTGCGCTCGAAGGATCCGACCAGGGTGCGCTGGTGTGTTCGTGCTTCGGCATCGGGCGCAATGCCATCGCGGCCTGCGCGCGCCAGCTCGGTCGCGCCGCGAATCCCGCGGAGATCGGCAAGCGCATCAAGTGCGGCACCAATTGCGGGTCCTGCGTGCCGGAGATCCAGGCCATCATCGCGGACGAGGCGCGTGCCCCGGCGAAGAAGGGACTCAGTGGCGGAAGATGATGCGCGTCTGCAGGTCGCGCCAGTACACGTTCTTCACCGAGGCCTTGCGCCGCTGCAACGAGTCGTGCGCTTCCCAGGTCTCGGGAATCTCGCGCCAGCCATTGCCGCGGTACACGCGCTTGCCTTCCTTCCAGCCTTCTTCGGTCTGCTTGCGCTCCGGCAGGGGCAGGTATTCGAGCGCGTACCACAACGCCGTCAGTGATTCGTTCTGGTCGGCCTGTTCGTCCTGCATCCAGGTGTTTTCCAGGTCCAGCGTCCGCAGCACGTCTTCATTGACGAACATGCCGGCGGTGCGCGCCTCCGTGAGCATCCAGCGCAGCGGCACGCGCGACAGGCGGTTACGCGGCGCGGCGTAGCCGCCGCCCACGTCGGAGTGCACGCCGGCGAACCACATCTGCCTGTGGTCGGCCTCGGGCGTGCATTTCACGCGATTGGTGCGGAACTTGGCGCGGCGTTCGTCGAGCGCCAGCGCGTGCCGCAGGATCTTCACGTTCGGCATGGTCATGGTGTTGGGGAAGGATTTCGGTTCCCAGGCCCAGCCCAGCGATGACACGGTATCGAACAAACCCATGAAGTGGATGGGGCAGGGCTGCGCGCGCACGTTGCGGATGCGGCGCGCCTCGTCGAAGCGTTCGCGCTGCGCCTGGGTGGGCAGGCCGTTCACGAAACCCGAACCGTCGCGCGGGTAGAGGTTCTGGAAGGCCTTCACCACGCTCGACGCCTCGTCCGCATGTTCCCTGCGCAACAGGCCGTAGTTGTGCAACAGGCCGGCGATCACGCGCACGGTGTACGCGCCACGAGAGAAACCGAAGAGATACACGTGGTCGCCCTCGGAGTAGTTGTCCACCAGGTGCGAGTAGGCGTTCTGCACGTTTTCGACCAGCCCGGTCCCGAATGCCGATCCCGACCACTTGCTGAACACGGCGCCGATGCGCGTGCGCATGTTCGGTTGGGCTTCCACGCCGACGCCGGCGTCGTAATAGGCGAGCTGCCGCGCGGCGTCGCCGATGTCGGCCAGCGCGCTCAGGTGCGCGACATTGGTCAGCGGCGAGTCAAGGCTGTTGTTGGTACCGTCGCAGCAGATCACGAGATTGCGTGGCATGGCGCTTCCTCCCGGGTCCGCGAGCCGCTGCGATGCAACAGTGCGTGGACCGCGATGTGCAATTTCATATATGTGTCGCGATCGGGCAGGTGGTCCCACCCGTTCGGCGCACCGCTTTTCCGGTTTTGTGCGAAAAGTCCGCAAAAGGTCCGCCGCATCCGCGCCGCTTCGCAACAAACCTCGCGCCGTTTATCCTGCCCGCTCGCGAGAACGGGGGATCCATGAAGTCGAGCCTGATTGCCGCCTGCGCAGTGGTGTCGTTTGCCGCACCCGCGTATTCCCAGAAGCTTCCCGTGACCCTGCGGTCGCCCGATGGACGCATCGTGCTGCACCTCGATCGCAACGAGGGCGGAAACCTGTCCTACAGCGTGGAGCGCAACGGCGAGGCCGTGATCGCCTGGTCGCAGCTGCGGCTGCGCCTGGCCGAAGGCGACGCCTCCGCGGTGGAGCTGCGCGACTTCGTGCCCCTGAGCGTCGACGTGCGCCACAAGCTGGTGGCCACCAAGGCGGCAGAGGCCGTGGATCGTTACGAGGAATTGACGGTGGTGGTGGCGCCGCGCTCCGGCGCGCTGAAGTCGCTGCACTGGATTTTCCGTGCCTACGACGACGGGGTGGCATTCCGTTACCTGGTGCCCGGGGACGCGGGCGTCTCGACCCTGCAGGTGCGCGGCGAGGACACGGACTTCGCGTTCGCCGGCGACTTCGCCTGCCACGGATTCAACGTGGGCCGGTTCGATTCCAGCCACGAGGGCGAGTTCGACCCGGTGCGCGCCAGCCGCATCCGCGAGCACAACACCTACGATCTGCCGCTGGTGTGCCGCACCGGGAAGAATGCCTTCGCCATCACCGAGGCCAACCTGGTCGATTACGGCGGTCTGTATCTCACGGGCCGCGGCGATGGACGTCCCGGCGTGCAGTCGCGCCTGTCGCGCCGGCTCGACGATCGTTCGCTGATCGCGCGCGCGAGCATCGGCGCGGAGGGCGCGGGTTCCCCGTGGCGCGTGATCATGCTGGCCGACAAGCTCGGCAACCTCATCGAGTCCAACCTCATCGGCAACCTGAATCCGCCGGCGAGTTTCGACACGGCGTGGATCAAGCCCGGCAAGACGGCCTGGGACTGGTGGTCGGGCCCGTACCTGCCGCCGCCGGACAAGGGCGGCACCGACATGCCCACCATCAAGCGCTACATCGACTTCGCGGGCCAGTCGGGTTTCGAGTACATGATGATCGACGAGGGCTGGTGCCTGAACTCCGGCCAAGGCGGCAGCGCTCCCGACAACGCCGACGTCACGAAGGCCAAGGCCGACATCGACATGCCGGCGCTGGTGGCCCATGCCGCGAAGCAGAAGGTCGGCCTGTGGTTGTGGGTGCAGTGGTCGCTGCTCGACCGGCAGATGGACGCGGCCCTGGCGCAGTACCAGAAGTGGGGCATCAAGGGCATCAAGGTGGACTTCATGGACCGCAACGACCAGCAGATGGTCGACTACTACCACAAGCTGATGCGCAAGGCCGCCGAGCACAAGCTGCTGGTGGACATGCACGGCGCGTATCCGCCCACGGGACTGAACCGCACCTGGCCTAACTACCTCACGCAGGAAGGCATCATGGGCGCGGAGTACAACAAGTGGAGCCGGCGCGTCACGGCCACGCACAACGTGAGCCTGGCCTACACGCGCATGCTGCTCGGGCCCGTCGACTACACGCCGGGCGGGTTCCGCAACGCCACGCCGGAGAAATTCGAAGTGGTCAACAGCCCGCCGCAGGTGCAGACCACGCGCGGCCACGGCCTCGGCATGTTCGTGGTCTACGAGAGCCCGTTCCAGATGGTGGCCGACAGCCCGGACATCTACCAGGGCGCAGCCGGCTTCGATTTCATCCGCGTCGTGCCCGCGGCCTGGGACGAGACGCGTTTCCTCGCCGGCGACATCGACGAATTCGTGGCCGTGGCGCGCCGCAAGGGCAAGGACTGGTACATCGGCGTGATGAACACCGAGCAGGCGCGCGAGATCACGCTGCCGCTGGCCTTCATTGGCGCCGGCAAGTTCAGGGCGAAGCTCTGGCTGGACGGCGCCGAACCCCGCACGCTCGACATCAGCGAGCGGGCCGCCACCTCCGCGGATTCGCTGACATTGAAGCTGGCTCCGTCCGGCGGCGCGGCGGTGCGCATCGCGCCCGGCAGATAACAAATCATCGGTTCAGAACAGGGAAAAGCCATGGAAAACCGCCGTTCGTTCCTGCAGCAATCCATGACGGCAGCCGCGCTGGTGGCTGCCGCCGCGGGTTCAACCGGCGCGCAAGCCGCCAAGGCCGCGAAACCCGGCACGCGGAAATTCAAGCTCAAGTACGCGCCGCACTTCGGCATGTTCAAGGCGCAGGCCGGCGACGACCTCATCGCTCAGCTCGAGTTCATGGCCGACCTGGGCTTCACGGCGCTCGAAGACAACGGCCTCATGGGCCGTCCGGTCGAGGTGCAGGAGAAGATCGGCGCGACGCTGGCGAAACGCGGCATGACCATGGGCGTGTTCGTCATCGACGGCGGCGACAACTGGAAGACCTCGCTGACCACCGGCAAGGCCGAGTTCCGCGACAGGTTTCTGGAGACCTGCCGCGCGGCGCTCGACGTGGCGAAACGCGTCAATGCACGCTGGGCGACGGTGGTGCCGGGCTATTTCGAGCGCAGGCTGCCCATCGGCATCCAGACCGGCAATGTCATCGACATCCTGCGCGCCGGCGCGAAGATCCTCGAGCCCGCCAGCCTCACCATGGTGCTCGAGCCGCTGTCCGACAACCCGGACCTGTTCCTGCGCACCTCCGACCAGGCCTACGCCATCTGCCGCGCGGTAGATAGCCCTTCGTGCAAGATCCTCTACGACATGTACCACATGCAGCGCAACGAGGGTGACATCGTCGCGCACATCGAACACGCCTGGAGCGAGATCGCGTATTTCCAGGTCGGCGACAACCCGGGTCGCAAGGAACCGGGCACCGGCGAGATGAACTACCGCCACCTGTTCGCGCGCATCAGCGGCAAGGGTTACGACGGCGTGTTCGGCATGGAGCACGGCAATTCGAAACCCGGCAAGGAAGGCGAGGTCGCGCTGGTCGATGCGTACGTGGCTGCCGATTCGTTCTAGGAGTTCCAGATGAAGATTCCTCGCGTGTGTATCGCGCTGTTCGCCGCGTCCGCGGCGGTGATACCGGTTGTCGCGGCTGCCGCCGAGCCGCCGCGCATCGTGCCGCTGGACATCTTCACCGTGCCCGCGGGATTCGAGGTCACGGTGTGGGCGCAGTCGCCGATGCTCCGGAACCCGACCAACATCGACATCGACGCGCAGGGGCGCATCTGGGTGACGGAAGGCGTGAACTACCGGCGCCACAAGGACCGGGACGCCAGGGGCGATCGCGTCGTGGTGCTCGAAGACACGGATCACGACGGACGCGCCGACAAGTCGAGCGTGTTCGTGCAGGAACCGACGCTGGTGGCGCCCCTGGGCATCGCGGTGATCGACAACCGCGTGATCGTGTCGAACGCGCCGGACATGATCGTCTACACCGACGTGAACCGCGACGGCAGGTTCGATCCCGCGGTCGACAAGCGCGACGTGCTGCTGACCGGTTTCGACGGCCGCAACCACGACCACGCGCTGCATTCGGTGACCTTCGGTCCCGATGGCCGCTGGTATTTCAGCCAGGGCAACGCCGGCGCGTTCTTCACGGATCGCGGTGGCAGGACGTTCCGCATCGGCAGCGCCTACAACCCGGTGCCGGACGGTGGGGCGCAGCCGGTGTTCGGCAATCCGCCGCTGTCGTATGCGGGCGCGAAGAGCGACGACGGCCACGTGTACGTGGGTGGTTTCTCCGCGCGCATGCAGCCCGACGGCACCGGCGTCGAGATCCTCGGCTTCAACTTCCGCAACAGCTACGAACAGGCGGTCACGAGCTTCGGCGACATCTTCCACAACGACAACGATGATCCGCCCGCGTGCCGCACGTCGTACCTCATGGAGTACGGCAACTTCGGCTGGTTTTCCCGCGATGGGAAGCGCGTGTGGCAGGCGGATCGCCGGCCGGGGCAATCGATCCCGGTCGCGGAATGGCGCCAGGAAGATCCCGGTGTGATTCCGGCAGGTGACGTGTACGGCGGCGGCGCGCCGACGGGCATCGTGTTCAACGAAGGGGACGGGCTGGGCGCGAAGTACCGCGGCCTGTTGTTGTCCGCGGAAGCGGCGCGCAACACCATCTTCGGTTACCTGCCGCAGCCGGACGGAGCCGGTTACAAGCTCGAGCGCTTCGATTTCCTCACCAGCAACAAGTCGCAGGCGTTCGCGGGCACCGACTTCAAGGGCGGCAAGGTCAACACGGAGATCCAGACTTTCTTCCGGCCATCGGACGTGGCCATCGGACCGGATGGCGCAGTGTACGTGGCCGACTGGTTCGACCCGCGCGTCGGCGGGCACGACGACAAGGATGACACCACCTCGGGGGCTATCTACCGTATCGCGCCGAAGGGCTTCGTGCCGCGCGTGCCGGCTTTCGATGGCACCACGCTCGAAGGGCAGGTGACGGCGCTGCGCAGCACTGCGGTGAACGTGCGTGCCTCGGGATTCAACGGGCTCGCGGCCCGCGGAGAGGCCGCGTTGCCGGCCGTGGAAGCGCTGCTCGAAGACGCGAATCCCTACGTGCGGGCGCGCGCGGTGTGGCTGCTCGCGCGGCTGGGGCCGAAGGGCGTCGAGCGCGTCGAGAAAGTGCTCGCCGCCAAGGATGCGGCGCTGCGCGTCACGGCGTATCGCGCGCTGCGGCAGGTGAACCTGGCGCAGCGGCACGCGTTGGAACTGGCGCGCGATCCGTCGCCGGCGGTCCGCCGTGAAGTGGCGCTGTCGCAGCGTGATGTGCCCTTCGACGCGTCGCGCGAGGTGTTGCTGGCGCTGGCGGCGGGATATGACGGCAAGGATCGCAGTTACCTCGAGGCCTGGGGCATCGGCGCCAGTGGTAAGGAAGAGGCGCTGTACGCGGCCTTGGCCGCCAGTGCGCCGGCCGGCGGCGCCGCGGCCTGGCCGCGCAATTATTCGGACCTGGTATGGCGGCTCACGCCGCGCGCGGCGGTCGCGCCGCTCGCCGTGCGCGCGCAGGCGAAGTCGCTGCCCGCGAGCGAGCGGCTCAAGGCGACCACCGCGCTCGGCTTCATACCCACGCGCGACGCCGCGATGTCATTGCTCGACGTCGCGCAGAACGGCGGCGGCGACCTGCGCGAGAACCAGGCGCTCTGGTGGCTGCTGAATTACAAGGACTCACGCTGGGCCGACATGGGCGTCGACGCCGAGCTGAAGCGGCGCGGGCTGTTCGATCCGGACACGGTCAAGGTGAGTGACATCACCGTGCCCGAGCCGGCGCAGGGTTCGTCGCTGCCGGCGGTGGCGGACATCGCGAAGCTGCGCGGCAATGCGAAGCGTGGTGCGGAGGCCGCGGCGGCCTGCGTCATGTGTCATCGGCTCGGCGGCCGCGGCGTCGATTATGGCCCGGCGATCGAGGGATTCGCGAGCCGGCAGACCCGGGACGTGGTGATCACCGCCATCGTGAATCCCTCGAACGACATCGCGCATGGCTACGAGGGCTCGGAGATCACGCTGGTGGATGGCCGCAAGCTCCACGGCCTGGTGCTCAGCGGCGGCAATCCGCTCATCGTGCAGAGCACAG
Source organism: Steroidobacteraceae bacterium (assembly GCA_036274075.1). Taxonomy (GTDB): domain Bacteria; phylum Pseudomonadota; class Gammaproteobacteria; order Steroidobacterales; family Steroidobacteraceae; genus CADEED01. The sequence continues at coordinate 12,627 of DASUGK010000019.1, forward strand.
GCGGCATGACCCAACTCATCCCCGCCAGCCTGGTGAAAGAGCGCAAGCGCCTCGGCCGTTCGCTGATGCTGAGCGCCGGCCAACTGGGCCTCACCGCCCAGCAAATCGCCGACATCACCGAATACCTCAAGTAAATTGGGGACATTCCTCGTTTCCTAGCAAACGGGGACAGACCTGACTCTTGCACTGCGCGCCGCAGCCGCGCTCGGTTGTGGTCTGTCCCCGTTTGCTAGGAAACGAGGAATGTCCCCATTAAGCTGTGCCGGTCTGGTCGGCGCCGCGCTTGGTGCCTAGCGCCTCGCCGAGCGCGACGACCAGCGGCTTCATGAACCAGGAGTGTTCCGGGCTCGAGGACACTTCGAAACCATGGGCGCGGATGGCCTCGGCCACGATGGGGCCGACCGCCGCGATCAAGGTGCGCGACAGGGCACGCTTCACCAGCGGCGTCGGGTGCTGAGTCATCAGCCGCTCGATCTGCAACTTGCTGGTGAACGCGATCGCGTCGACTTCGCCCGCAGCCATGCGCTCCAGCAACGCGTGCACGGTGGCGTCGTCGGCCGCATTGCCATACACGTACGGCGCCACTGTCGAAACCTCCGCCTGGCGCTCACGCAGGAATCGCATCAGCGTGAGATTGGGATCGTTGCCGTACAACTGCACCGCGACCCGGCGGCCGGCCAGGTCCTGCGCGGCCAGCGATGCGATCACGCCTTCGGTGGTCGGCTGCGTGGCCTCGATGTCCGGCTTCAGTCCCAGCGCGCGCAGCGCACGAGCCGGCTTGGGCCCGCGCGTGATGGTGCGCAGCTGCTTGAGCCCCCCGATGAAACGCGCGCGCAGCGCGGGCTCGTACCGGTCGATGCAGGAAAGAATGCGCGTGATTCCTTCGCCGGTGATGATGATGAAATCATCGAAGCCGCCGTCGGCGAGTTTCACCGCGAACGCCAGCACCTGCGCGCTGTGCGGCGAGTCGTAGATCGTCACGAGCGGGCATCGCAATACCTCGGCGCCACGACGCTCGAGCAGCGCGCTGAGCACCTCCAGCTCGCGCATTTCCGGTACCGCGATCCGCTTGCCTTTCAGGTTCCAGTCTGCCATCGGGGCGCGACAATACCATCTACGCTGCACCCACAGGGAGCATGCGTAGTGACGCGTATTCCTGTGCACCGCTTCGAGCGTCACTGTGTACCCCTGCGCCGCCTTTCGGTGCAGGCGACGGCAGGCGGAGCGCCGCTTGCGAAAAATCGCGTGAAAAACCCGCTGGCATGCGGATTGCTTTTCTCCGGTTCGCCGCCGCCGGCGGCAGCAGTTAGTCGCAAGGCCGACTGGTTTTACTCAACGCGGGCGCTTCGGGGGAGGTGTGCCGGAAGAATGCACAGTGGAGGTATGTCGATGCACATGCGCACGCCGAACACGCTCTCGCGCAGGTTCGCACCCGGACTGGTTGTCCTGTCCCTTGTCCTGTCTGGCCAGTCCGGCGCCGAGGAAGCCGGCCAACTGGAATCCGCCTTTCGCGGCACCAAGTGGATCCTCGATTCGCGCCTGCGCAGCGAGGATGTCGACCAGGCACCCATCGACAACGAAGCCAATGCCTCGACCTTGCGCGCGCGGCTGGGCTTCGAGACCGGCAAGGCCTGGAACACGGCGTTGCTGGTCGAAGGCGAGGCGGTGATTCCGCTCGAGGACGAATACCGGCCGGACCCGCTGGATTCCTATCACGCCAGTTACCCCGTGGTCGCGGACCCGGAATCCTACGAGGTCAACCGCTTCCAGCTGACCAACACCAGCCTCCCGGGCACGACGCTGACACTCGGCCGGCAGCGCATCAACCTCGATGACCAGCGCTTCGTGGGCAATGTGGGCTGGCGGCAGAACGAGCAGACCTACGACGGCTTGCGCGTCGTGAACAAGAGTGTCAAGAACCTGGTGCTCGATGCCACGTACCTGAACCGGGTCAACCGCGTGTTCGGCCACGATTCGCCGCAGGGCACGTACAAGGGTGATGGCCTGCTGCTGAATGCCAGCTACCAGACTGAGATCGGCAAGCTCACCGGCTTCGGCTATCTACTCGAGTTCGACCCGATCGCCGGCGTGGCCTCCGCGGCCGGGGACTCCACCTCGACCTACGGACTGCGGTTCGCGGGCGAGGCGCCCGCCGGCAAGTTGAAGGTCGCCTACGTGGCGTCGTGGGCCACGCAATCGGACGCCGGCGAGAACCCGCTGTCCTTCGACCTCGACTACGCCACCGCCGAGCTCACGGCGTCTTACAGGCAATTCGGCCTGGGCGCCGGCATCGAGGTCCTCGAAGGCAACGGCGCCAAGGGATTCGCGACACCGCTGGCCACGCTGCACAAGTTCCAGGGCTGGGCCGACAAGTTCCTGGCCACGCCGGTCCAGGGAATCGAGGACGTGTACGTGAATGCCACGGCGAACTTCAAGGCCGTCGGCGGCCTCGACTCGCTGGGCCTGGTGCTGGGCTACCACGATTACCAGGCCGAAAACGTCTCGGGCGACTATGGCTCCGAGTGGAACGCCTCGATCGCCGCGAAGTTCAAGAAGCTGGCCTTCATGCTCAAGTACGCCGACTACTCGGAAGGCACCCTGGCATCCGCGCGCGACACAGAGAAGATGTGGATGCAAGTCGAGTTCATCTGGTAATGGGTGATGCGGTGCCGGGCCGCTGGACGGTAGCGCCGGCAATAGCTCGGCGCGCAGAGGTGTGATCCGCCCTTCACCACCTTGCGCGGGATCGGCGGGCCACCGCATCGGTCGTAGCTGTTCGACTT
>DASUGK010000020.1:0-28372 GCA_036274075.1 Steroidobacteraceae bacterium
TGGCAAACGGGGGGTGTCGGCCCACGGGGTGGGAAGAGAAGAGCGCGGCGTCGGGGTCCCGATTCTTCTCCCAGCCAAGCCAGGGAGATTTCGCATTTGCTGGCAAGCAGGGACGTACCGCCGTGGGTGGAGTCCCGGCGCACGATCCATGGGTATGCAGTGAGCGCGCGGGCCGGGATTACCAAATTCGCAAGGCACGAAGCCGTCCCCGACCGAGTGATGGCGAGTGCTGACGATTAGCCGATTCCGCGACCGAATCGTGGACCAAAGGGCGGCGGCCATCCTCTAGCGCAACAACTAACGAAGGGCCCGGCGAAAAGCGCGATCACTGCATACCCATGGGTCGGGCGCCGGGACACGCGCCTCCCCCCAGGTCCGTCCCCGTTTGCCAGGAAACGGGGAGTGTCCCCATTAGTCCTTCAGGGCTTGCGAGAGGATGCCGACGAGCTCGTCGATGTGTTTGGGTTCGATGATGAGTGCGGGAGAGAGCGCGATGATGTCGCCGGTGGTGCGGATCAGCAGGCCGCGTTCGAAGCACTCGAGGTACACGCCGAAGGCGCGGGCGCCGGGCGATCCCGCGATGGGATCGAGCTCGATGCCGGCCACCAGGCCGTAGTTGCGCACGTCGATGACATGCGGCAGTCCCCGCAGTGAATGCACGGCCTGCTCGAAGGCCGGCGCCATCTGCTTCGCGCGCGTCAGCAGGTTCTCGCGCTGGTAGATAGACAGCGCCGCGAGGCCCGCCGCGCAGGCCGACGGATGCGCGGAGTAGGTGTACCCATGGAACAGCTCGATGGCGCCAGGCGGTCCCTGCATGAACGCGTCGTAGATCTTCCTGGTCACCATCACGGCGCCCATCGGGATGGCGCCGTTGGTGAGCCCCTTGGCGCAGGTGATGATGTCGGGCATCACGTCGAATTCCTGCGCGGCGAACGCCGAGCCGGTACGGCCGAAGCCGGTGATCACCTCGTCGAAAATCAGCAGCAGACCGTGCTTGTCGCAGATCTGGCGCAGCCGCTTCAGGTATCCCTGCGGTGGCAACAACACGCCGGTGGAACCGGCGATGGGTTCGACGATCACCGCCGCAATCGTCGACGCGTCGTGCAGCAGGATCAATCGCTCGAGCTCGTCCGCCAGCTCCGCGCCGTGCGCCGGCAGGCCGCGCGAAAAGGCATTGCGCTTCAGGTCGTGCGTGTGCGGCAGGTGATCGACGCCGGGGATCATCGCCGCCGGCCACACCTTGCGGTTTGCGACCATGCCGCCCACGGTGATGCCGCCAAACCCCACGCCGTGGTAACCGCGCTCGCGGCCGATCAGGCGCACGCGCGCCGCGTCACCCTTCACGCGGTGATAGGCGAGGGCGATCTTCAACGCCGTGTCGACGGACTCCGAACCCGAGTTGGTGAAGAACACATGGTCGAGCCCGGCCGGCGCGATTTTCACCAGCGCATTGGCCAGGTCGAAGGCGCCCGTGTGTCCCATCTGGAAGGGTGGCGCATAGTCCATGGTCTCGAGCTGGCGCGCGACGGCCTGGGTGATCTCGCCGCGGCCATGGCCGGCATTCACGCACCACAACCCGGCGACGCCGTCGAGGATCCGCCGCCCGTCGGGGGCCTCGTAGTACATGCCTGACGCGCGGGCCAGCATGCGGGGCTTGCCCTTGAACTGGCGGTTGGCCGTGAACGGCATCCAGTACGCTTCGAGGTCGGATACTGGTGGCGCTGCCAGGCCTGGAGAGGGAGATGCGTTCATGTTCGACTCCGGAATATGCGCCAGATGATAATCCAGCCCCACTCGGCAAACCTTCCCCAAACCGCATGAGCATCGACGTCGGGGCCCGCCTCAAACATGTGCGCGAACTGCATGGGCTGTCGCAGCGCGAGCTGGCGCGCCGCGCCGGCGTCACCAACGGTCTCATTTCGCTGATTGAACAGAACCGTGTCAGCCCCTCGGTAGGCTCGCTCAAGAAGGTGCTGGACGGTGTGCCGCTGTCGATGGTCGAGTTCTTCACGCTCGACGTGAACAGCGCGGCGCAGGTGTTCTACTCGGCCGACGAGCTGGTGGAGATCGGCGGCGAGGGCGCCTCGCTGCGGCTCGTGGCCGCGCAGCGCCCGGGCCGGCAGCTCACCGTGCTGCACGAAAGGTACGAACCCGGCGCGGCCACCGGCGACGACATGTTGTCGCATCGCGGCGAGGAGGGCGGCGTCGTGGTGCGCGGCAAGGTGGAGCTCACCGTGGGTGGCCAGACACGCGTGCTCGAGGCCGGCGACGCCTACTATTTCTCCAGCGCCACACCGCACCGATTCCGCAATGTGGGGCGCGAGGTGTGTGAGATCATCTCCGCCTCCACCCCGCCGACTTTCTGAACGAGCCCATCATGTCCGCTCAGCCTTCCATGTCCGCAACGCAATGGCGCGAACGCGCCGCCGCGCTCGAGCCGCGCTCCGGGATATTCATCGACGGCCGCTTCGTTCCCGCGGCGAGCGGCGCCACCTTCGACAACATCAACCCCGCCACGGGCCGCTCGCTGGGTGCGGTCGCGGCCGGCGACGCGTTCGACGTCGACCGCGCCGTGGCGAGCGCACGCGCCGCCTTCCGGCGAGGGAGCTGGGCGCACCAGGAACCCAAGGCCCGCAAGCGCGTGCTGCTGAAATTCGCCGAGCTCATCCTGGCCAACAAGGACGAACTGGCGCTGCTCGAGACGCTGGATACGGGCAAGCCGATTGCCGATTCGCTGGCGGTAGACATCCCCGCGGCGGCCAACTGCATCCGCTGGTACGCCGAGGCCGTCGACAAGATCTACGACGAAGTGGCGCCCACCGGCCCACGCACGCTGGCCACCATCACGCGCGAACCCATGGGCGTGGTCGGCGCCATCGTGCCGTGGAATTTCCCGCTGCTGATGGCGTCATGGAAGATCGGGCCCATCCTCGCCAGCGGCAATTCACTGGTCCTCAAGCCCTCCGAGAAATCGCCGCTGACGGCGCTGCGCGTGGCCGAGCTCGCCATGGAAGCGGGCCTGCCCGAAGGTGTGTTCAACGTGGTGCCGGGCTTCGGGCAGACCGCGGGAAAGGCGCTGGCCTCTTCGATGGACGTCGACTGTATTGCCTTCACCGGCTCGACGGCCACCGGCAAGGCGGTGATGGGCTTCGCCGCGCAGTCGAATCTCAAGAAGGTGTCGCTGGAGTGCGGCGGCAAGTCGCCCAACATCGTGCTCGCCGATTGCCCGGACCTCGAACGCGCCGCCACGGCGGCGGCGTTCGCGATCTTCTTCAACCAGGGCGAGATGTGTTCTGCCGGCTCGCGCCTGCTGGTGGATGCCTCGATCAAGGACGCCATGCTGGAGAAGATCGCGGCCGTGGGCCGCAAGATGAAACCCGGCGATCCGCTCGACCCGGCCACCAAGCTCGGCGCCATCGTCGACGAGACGCAGATGAAGCGCGTGTTGTCGTACATCGATGCCGGCAAGAGCGACGGTGCGAAGCTCGCGCTGGGCGGCAGCCGCGTGCGCCAGGAAACCGGCGGATTCTTCGTCGAGCCGACCGTGTTCGACGCGGTCAAGCCGACGATGCGCATCGCGCGCGAGGAAATCTTCGGCCCGGTGCTCGCCACCCTGACGTTCAACAATGTCGAGGAGGCCATCCAGATCGCCAACGACGTGGAGTACGGGCTCGCGGCCGCGGTGTGGACCCGCGACATCAATACCGCGCACCGCACGGCACGCGCGCTGCGCGCGGGCACGGTGTACGTGAACTGCTACGACGCCGACGACATCACCGTGCCGTTCGGCGGCTTCAAGCAATCGGGCATCGGGCGCGACAAGTCGCTGCACGCCTTCGACAAGTACACCGAGCTCAAGACCACGTGGATCGACCTGAGCTGACAGTCAGCCCGGATTGCCCGGTCGCCTTCGTCGACATCGAGACCACCGGCTGCTCGCCGGGACAGCATCGGGTCATCGACGTGGCCGTCATCGGTGCGCGCGATGGCGCGGTGGAGTTCGAGTGGCAGAGCCTGGTGAATCCCGGCGTGCGCATCCCGGCCGGCATCACGGCGCTTACGGGCATCGACGACGACATGCTGGCCGGTGCGCCGGCCTTCGAGGACATCGCAGCGGAACTGCGCGCGAGGCTCGACGGCCGGGTGTTCGTCGCGCACAACGTGCGCTTCGACTATGGATTCATCCGCCGCGAATTCGCGCGGCTCGGCGGCGAGTGGCGCGCGCCGAACCTGTGCACGGTTCGCCTGTCGCGCGCGTTGTATCCCGGGATGCCGCGCCACAACCTGGATGCCGTCATGGAGCGGCATGGCATCCAGGTCGAGAACCGCCATCGCGCCATGCCCGATGCGCAGGTGCTGCTGGAATTCTGGCGGCGGCTGCGCGCGGCCTGGCCCGCCGATGAATTGCAGCGCGCGCTCGATCTCGCGGCGCTGCGCACCAGCCTGCCCGCCGCCTTGCCACCCGACCTGGCCGACGACCTGCCGGACGAGCCGGGCGTGTACCGATTCTTCGGCGAGGCCCAGGCCGAGGGCCACGGCGGCGGCGAGACTCTTCTATATGTGGGCAAGGCCAATAACCTGCGCGAGCGCGTGCTCGAGCATTTCCGCGTGGGCGCCGGCGATGCCAAGTCGCTGAAACTGGCCGCGCAGGTGCGCCGCGTCGAATGGACCGAGACCGCGGGTGAGCTCGGTGCGTTGCTGCTCGAGGCGCGCGAGGTGCGCGACTCGCAGCCGGTGTACAACCGCCAGCTGCGCGGCAACGGAGAGCGCCTCACCTGGTTGTTCGACGATGCCGGTTCGGCGCCGGAACTGGTGGAGCTCTCGGCCGCGGTGCTGCGCTCGGGCAATGCCTTCGGCACCTATCGTGCCGAGCGCGATGCGCGTCGCGCGCTGGAAGAAATGGCGCGCGCGAATCGCTGGTGCTTCAAGGTGCTCGGGCTGGAGCATGGCGCGGGCTCGTGTTTCGGATACCAGGTGGGCCGCTGCAAGGGAGCCTGCGTCGGCGCCGAGTCGCCTTCGCTGCACCTGGCGCGCGTCAAGCTCGGGCTCATGCACCTGCGCCTCGTTCCCTGGCCGCATGCAGGCCCGGTGATGTTCCGCGAGGCCAGGAACGAACGCGAGCAGGTGCATCTCATCGACGGCTGGCAGCATCTCGCCACGGTGGAGACGGGCGAATGCGACCTGCCGCTGCACGAGCTGGCGCGCTCCGCCGCCGCGCGGCCGCGGCCCTTCGAGATCGACGAGTACCGCATCCTGACGCGCATGCTGCGCGATGCGCGCCTGCGGCCGGTCCCCGGGGCGTGGGATGAGTGAAGGCAGTGGCCGGGACCGGATCAGCGAGCCGACCGCATTGAAATTCGTGGCTTCGAGCCCGCGCGGTTTCGGCGACCTGCTGGCCGCGGAATTGCGCAGCTTCGGCGCCACCGACGTGCGTGAGCGCGCGCTGGGCGTGGAATTCTCGGGACCTCTTGCGGTGGCGTACCGCGCCTGCCTCGAATCGCGCGTCGCGAGCCGCGTGTTCCTGGTGGTGGCGGATTTCGACGCGCCCAACGATGCGGCCTTCTACGAGGCCGTGCGCGGCATCGATTGGCTGGCGCACATCGACCCGGCGCGCACGCTGGCCTGTGATTTCACCGGCAAACATCCGGCCATCACGCACACGCGCTTCGGTGCGCTGCGGCTCAAGGACGGCATCTGCGACCAGCTTCGCGATGCCACCGGCAGGCGCCCTGACATCGCGCCCGAGCGGCCCGCGGTGCGCGTGCACGCGCATGCCAACGGCCCGAAAGTCACGGTGTCCATGGACCTGTCGGGCGAAGGCCTGCACCGGCGCGGTTATCGCACGCAGGCCGGCGAAGCGCCGCTGCGCGAGAACCTGGCCGCGGGCATCCTGCTGCGCGCGGCATGGCCGGAGAAATGTGCCGCGGCGGCGGAATTCCTCGATCCCATGTGCGGATCGGGCACGCTGGTCATCGAGGCCGCCATGATCGCCGCGGGCATCGCCCCGGGCGTGCGCCGCCATTACTTCGGCTTCTTCGGCTGGTTGGGCCATGACCGCGCCGCGTGGGATGCGGTCAAGGGCGAAGCGCAGGCGCGCGAGCACCGCCCGGCGTTCACTCTGCGGGGCGTCGATGCCGACGCCGCCGTGCTCGAGGCCGCTCGCGAGAACGCGGCGCGTGCCGGCGTGGCGGAATTCACGAGCTTCGAGCGCGGACGGCTGGCCGAGTCCGTGCCGCGCGCGACTGCACCCGGATTCCTGGCCACCAATCCGCCGTACGGCGTGCGCCTCGAGGATCGCGATGCCGCGCGTGCGCTCATGAAGCAACTCGGGGCGGCGTTGCGCGCGAACTTCGGCGGCTGGGACGCGGCCATCCTCGCGGGATCGCCGGACGCGGGACTGGAACTCGGCATCCGCGCCGAGCGCGTGCACACGGTATGGAACGGCGCGCTCGAGTGCCGGCTGCTGCGCCTGCACGTGTCCGCGGAATCCGCGAAGACCCTGCTGCACACCGGCCGCACGGCGCGCATCGACGAAACGCTGGCCGACTCGCCGGGTTCGAAGATGTTCGGCAACCGCGTCGCCAAGAATCTCAGGCAGCTCAAGTCCTGGGCCGAACGCGAACAGGTGAGCTGTTATCGGATTTACGACGCCGACATGCCAGAGTACTCGTTCGCCATCGATCGCTACGCCGAGGCCGACGGCGGGCGCGTGTGGCTCTACGTGCAGGAATACGCCGCGCCGAAGACCATCGACCCGGCGGCCGTGCAGCGGCGGCGCAACGAGGCGCTGGCCGCGTTGCCGGGCGTCGCCGGCGTGCCGGCGGAATTCATCCACCTGCGCCAGCGCCGCAAAATCACCCGGGGTGAGCAGTACGAGAAGTTAGGCGAGCAGGCGGAGTTCCGGCTGGTCGAGGAGGGTGGGCTCAAGTTCTGGGTGAACTTCACCGATTACCTCGACACCGGTCTGTTCCTCGATCACCGCCTCACGCGGCAGCGGTTGCGCGAGGCCGCCGCGCGCAAGCGTTTCCTGAACCTGTTCGCCTACACCGGCAGCGCCACGGTGTACGCGGCCGCCGGACGTGCGCGTGAGACCACGACGGTCGACATGTCAGCCACCTACCTCGATTGGGCCCAGCGCAATCTGGCGGTGAACGGATTCTCGGGAGCGCAACACCAGCTGGTGCAGGCGGACTGCATCGCCTGGCTCAAGACCGCGGTGGCCGAGCGGCAGGTGTATGACCTGATTTTCCTCGATCCGCCAACGTTCTCGAACAGCAAGCGCATGGACGACATCCTCGATGTGCAGCGCGACCACCGCGCGCTCATCGACCGCTGCATGGCGCTGCTGGCGCCCGGCGGCAAACTGGTGTTCTCCAACAACGCGCAGAAGTTCAAGCTGGACGCGGAAGTCGGTCAGAGCTACAAAGTCACCGACATCTCGCGCGCCACGTTGCCGAAGGATTTCGAGCGCAACCCGCGCATCCATCAGTGTTTCGAGCTGGAGAGGAAACCATGATCAAGAAAGGATCCGCGGCCTGGAAGGGCGGTCTCAAGGACGGTACGGGCACCATCTCCACCGAGACCGGCGTGCTCAAGGATGCGCCCTATGGATTCAGGGCGCGCTTCGAGGACGGGCCGGGCACGAATCCCGAGGAACTCATCGGCGCGGCGCATGCCGCCTGCTTCTCGATGGCGCTGTCGGCGGGGCTCGGCAAGGCGGGTTTCACTCCCGAATCCATCCACACCGAGGCCGCGGTGCGGCTCGAGAAGGTGGGCGATGGATTCGCCATCACGCACAGCGACCTGGTATGCGTGGCCAAGGTCCCGGGCATCGACGACAAGGCCTTCATGGAGATCGCCGAGCAGACCAAGTCCGGCTGCCCGGTGTCGAAGGTACTGAACGCGAAGATTTCGCTATCCGCGAAGCTGGGCTGACCGGCGCCTCAGAAATCGTCGGGATCGGCCTTGCCGCCAACCTTGTAACTCAGTGACTGCGAGCCGTTCGCGGGGACGGTGAAACGCCACACGTAGTCGCCGGACTTGCGCGACGGCGGCAGGTTGGCGTCGATGACGCGCAGTCCCACCAGTTCGTCGTAGAGCTTGCCCTGCCGGATTTCCACGCTGACGGGCCGTGCCTTGGCGTTGTCGATACGCATGTGAATGGGCATGTACATGTTGCGCGTGAGCCAGGAGAACCGCCCGGGCTGTAGCTCATCGTCGCTGCCGCGCAGGTCCAGCGTGAGATCGGTCGCCCGGCCGATGGTGACCTCGACCGGAATGCCCACCGCGCTGTCCTCGATGCGCGCGTCGCCGGCAAACAGGCCACCCGTGCGGGTGTCGAAGAAGCGGACCAGTCCCTCGGGAAGGGGCTCGCCGAGTCCGTCGGCGGCGACATTGCGCCACGCCACCTTCACCGAGAGCGGCACGATGTCGTCGCCCGTGTTCCCGTATGCCTCGTATGACTCATAGTCCTCGTCGCTGGCGATGCGCACACCGTAGAAGCGATCGATCTTCACCCCCGGCTTCTGCAGGAATGCGACCTGCTTGGTCTGGCGCGCGTTGAGGTCGGTGCGCACCGGCAGCCGATAGAGCTGGTAGTCAGCGAGATTTTCGCGCAGCGCAATCGAGGCGCGGTATCCCGTGACCACGACCTCGTCCAGCTCCATGCCCGACGTGCGTTGCAGCGACTCGGCGAGATTGTCGTCCGGAAACCGGCCGATGTCCTCGGCCGTGATTACATCGATGCCGTCGGGCCTCTGCGGCCCGAGCGGATAACAGCCGAAGTAGAAGTCGACGTCCGGGCCATTCTCGATTTCGTCCTCGAGTTCCTCGCGCAATTCTTCCAGCCGTTCGGCGCGCCCCTCGGCGAGCGCTTCGTCGAGCGAATACGCTGACGTGCTGCCGAACAGGCTGGTGCCGCGGTCCTCCTCGGCATCGAGCAGGTTGAGCCTGCCGGCCACGAGCTGCACCTCCGCGTCGCGGAAATTCGCGTGGGTGAGATTCTGCAGCGTGATCCAGCCGGCCAGGTCCATGGTGTCGCGGTCCGCAGGGCCGCCGGGGTGCGCCCCAAGGTGTGCAAGGTAGTCCGCGCTCCAGGTGAAGCCATGCGCGATGTAGCTGATGCGCACCTGCCGTTTGCCAGCCGACCCTGCCGCGAGCCGGATCGACAGGCGCGGCTTGGAATGCAGGTCGTCGGGCACCGATTCGAAGGTCAACATTTCCGGAATGCCGGAGCAACCCAGCGCCTCGTGGCCCTCCGAGGTGCGGAAGACCACGCCATTCTTGTTGGCCGCGACCACCGTGGCCGGGACCTGGCGCACGTTGCCGGTTCTCTTGTCGGTGCGCGTGAGCAGGACCTGCTTGCCGATGGATTTGTCCAGCAGGCTGGCGGGGCTCAGACGCTGGAAATCGTAGTTGCTCTCGTCGACGCCGCGCCCGGCGCCGGAGATGACCGCCGATTGCGGCAGCAGCGTGTCGGCCACGCCCTCGAATACCAGCGTCGTACTGCCTTCCGGCAAGTCCACGGTGCGGGTCTCGGTGACCAGCGCGAAGAGATCCCGGTAGATAGTTACCGAGACGGCATCCGGCTGCGGCGACACCACCTCGAACTCCTGGGCATGCGTCGCGGCGCACAGCACCGCGAGCCCGGCGATGGCGCGCAGGCGGCGCAAGTTACCAGCCCTGGCGGACGGTGATTACCAATGCGGTTTCGCCGTTCGCGGGCACCGGCACGTCCCAGGCGAAACTGTCCGAGTCGGTGCGCCGGCCCTTGATGGATTCGGCACGTACCTCGTTCACGCGCCACAGGTCGTCCTGGCGCAGCGTGACGGTGACCGCCTCGCTGCGCGCGTTGCGCACCAGGTAGCTCACCTGGTAGTCGGTGGTGCGCTTGTTGACCCTGGTTTCCTGCAGCACAGTCGGCGTCACGGTGACGTCGAAGGCGTCGCCGATGCGCAGCGCGATGTCCGATCCGGCGCTGGTATGTCCCAGCAGGTCTTCGCCGACGAACTGCGGCTGGCCGCGCAAGTCGCGTGCATAGACACGCACCACGCCGGCCGGCAACGCCCGTCCGAGCCCGCCTGCCTTCGAGTTCGAGAAGCGGATGCGGACCTGTGCCGAGTCCGGGGCATCACTCGAGTGGAAACCGGAGTAGGAGACCTCGTAGCCCTTGCTGGCGCGAACCTCGGGTGCATCGAACAGGCTCACTTGCTTGGACTGGTTGTTGGCGATGGTCGTGGGCTGCGCGAGCGGATACAGGTAATAGTCTGCGAGTTGCGGCTGGCCGCCGCTTTCGCGGCCCGCAGTGCGTTGTGCCGTGGCCTGGCGGCTCTGCCGCCACATCTCCTCGGAGTCCGTGACATTGATGTCGCCGGCCACCAGCTGCGCGCGCGCGTTGGAGAAGGTGGTGCCGGAGTTGTTCGTCAGCGTGATCCAGCCCTGCATCGACAACTGGCCCCTGGCTTCGTCGAACACCGCCACGTAGTCGGCGTCCCAGGAAATGCCGCGCGTGAGATAGGTGAGGCGGATGTCCTGCGCCGCTGCCTGGTCGGTATTCACCAGCACCGACAGGGTGGGGCGCGCCCGCAGGTTCTCCGGCACCTTGTCGAACACCACGCGCGCCGGCAGGCTGTCGTCGCGCAGCACCTCGATGCGGTTGCCGATGCGCATGATGGTGCCGCCTGCCGTGGACAGCACCTCGGCGACCTCGCTGGTTTCCTTGCCCGTGGCCACGTTGGTGCGGATCACGGTGACCTTGCCACCGATGGCCTTTTCCATGAGCTTGTTCGGCGTGAGCAGGTCGTAGTCGAAGTTCTGCTCGAGGAGCTCGAGGTTGGAGGCCGCGAAACTCACGGTTTCCGGGATGATCCTCGCCGACACACCGGCGAATTCGATGCGTTGCCGACCGGCCGTGAAATTGACCGGCCGGACGTGTTCGACCAGCGCCAGGTCCCGGTTGTAGATGGTCAGCGAGACCTGTTTGTCCTCACCGCCCGCCGCGAACACGCCGGCGGAACACAGTCCCGCCAGCCAGCACGAATACCTGCGCATGCCCCCTCCCTGAAGGTCTTGTTGTTGCGGAAGATTACGCGTTTGTCAGGGCAAACGACATGCCGCTGCACCGGAGGTTCCGCCGTCGGTTACAGTAGGCGCAAATTTCGTCCGAGGCTTTCCCGATGAATCGCATCTCCCGAGCCGCGCTGGGGGCGGCGCTGGTCTCCCTTTCGTTCACCGGCCTGGCGGCCGACCTGCCCGAGGCGCGCCGCCTGCATTCCATCGACGTGTTCCAGCTCGAATACGCCGACGACGTGCAGATCTCGCCCGACGGCAGCCGGATCGTCTATGTCCGCGTGAGCCATGACATCATGACCGACAGGACACGGCGCAACCTGTGGGTGATAAACGCGGACGGCACTAACCACCGGCCGCTGCGTTCGGAGACGCGCAGCTTCAGCTCGCCGCGCTGGTCGCCCGATGGCACGCGCATCGCCTACGTGTCGTCCGCCGAAGGCAGTCCGCAGCTCTACGTGCGCTGGATGGATTCGGGACAGACCGCGCTGCTCACCAACCTGGTGGAGGCGCCCGGCGCCATCACCTGGTCGCCGGACGGACGCGCGATCGCCTTCACGCAGCTCGTGGCCTCGAACAAGGAAGCGCTGGCCGCGCCGCCGCCCCGGCCCGAGGGCGCGAACTGGGCGCCGCCGGTCAAGGTCATCGACTCGGTGACCTATCGCGTCGACGGCGCCGGCTACCTGGAGTCGGGCTACCAGCACGTGTTCATCGTCTCGGCCGAGGGCGGCACGCCGCGCCAGCTCACCGAAGGCAACTTCAACCACAACGGGCCGCTGTCGTTCACGCCCGACGGCAAACAGCTGGTGTTTTCCGCCAACCGTGGCCCCGACTGGGAACTCGAGCCGCAGAACGCCGAGGTCTTCAGCATCGACATCGCGACGCAGAAGCTCACGCAGCTCACCTCGCGCAAGGGGCCGGACAACGCGCCGGCCGTCTCGCCCGACGGCAAGAGCATCGCCTACGTGGGGTACGACGATCGCTACCAGGGTTACCAGGTCACGCGCCTGTACGTGATGGGCATCGACGGCAGCAACCCGCGCGTGGTCACGGCGAGTTTCGATCGCGATTTCACGGCGCCCGAGTGGGCGGCGAACAGCCGCGGTCTGTACTCGACCTTCGACGACCACGGCGTGCGCAAGCTCGCGCTGGTGTCGCTGGATGGCAAGGTGCGCACCGTGGCCGAGGGCCTCGGTGGCACCGATCTCGGCCGGCCCTACACCTCGGGCGATTTCAGCGTGGCGCGCAACGGGCGCGTGGCCTTCGTGCACAACACGCCGCAGCGTCCCGCGGATGTGGCCACGGCCACGACCGGCGGCGCCGCGCGCGTGCTCACGGCGCTCAACGAGGACCTGCTCGGCAACAAGACGCTCGGCGCCGTCAGCGAGCTCACCTGGAAATCCTCGAAGGACCAGCGCGAGATCCAGGGCTGGGTCATCAAGCCGCCGGATTTCGATCCCGCCAGGAAGTACCCGCTGATCCTGGAGATACACGGCGGGCCGTTCGCGGCCTACGGTCCTAACTACGCCACCGAGCTGCAGCTGTTCGCCGCCGCCGGGTACATCGTGCTGTACGCCAACCCGCGCGGCAGCACCAGTTACGGCGAGGAGTTCGGCAATCTCATCCACCTTGCCTACCCGGGCGACGACTACGACGACCTGATGTCGGGCGTCGACGCCGTGATCGCGCAGGGCAATGTCGATCCCGCCAACCTGTTCGTGACCGGCGGCTCGGGCGGCGGCGTGCTGACGGCCTGGATCGTCGGCAAGACCGACCGCTTCCGCGCCGCGGTGGTGGCCAAGCCCGTCATCAACTGGTCGAGCTTCGTGCTCACCGCGGACTTCAGCAATTTCTTCTACCGCTACTGGTTCGGCGGGCATCCCTGGGAGAAGCCCGAGGAGTACTGGCGCCGCTCGCCGCTGTCGCTGGTGGGCAACGTGAAGACTCCCACCATGCTGATCACCGGCGAGGCCGACTACCGCACGCCCATCGAGGAGTCCGAGCAGTACTACCAGGCGCTCAAGCTGCGCAAGATCGACACGGTGATGGTGCGCATTCCCGAGGCCTCGCACGGTGGCATGGTGGCACGGCCCACGAACCTGATCGCCAAGGTGGACAACATCCTGGCCTGGTTCGGCAAGTACCGGAAACACTGAGGCATAACGGAGCAGGCCTCCCGCCGCGTCTCACTACCATGCGTTTTGCCATCCTCGGAGCGGGCGCGCTCGGCACCATCCTCGGCGCACACCTGTCACGAGCCGGCCACGAGGTCGCGATGATCGTGCGCGGCGAGCGCGCGCGGGTGCTGCAGCGCCAGGGCCTGGTGCTGAACGGCCTGTCGGACATCAAGGCGCGGCCCACGGTCATCGACGATCCGCAGAAGCTGCGCGAGACCGGCACGCTGATCGTCGCGACCAAGGCCATCGATTCACTGAAGTCGCTGGAGGCGCTGCGCCACCTGCGCCTGGACAACGCGTTCTCCGTGCAGAACGGCGTGCTCAAGAACGAACTGCTGGCGGGGGTGTTCGGTTATTCGCGCGTGCTCGGCGCCATGGCGGATTTCAGCGGCGAGCTGCTGGCCAACGGCGAAGTGAAGTTCACGCGCAATGTCTGCCTGCACATCGGCGAGGAGAAGGGCGGCACCAGCCCGCGGGCCGAAGAACTGGCCGCGGCCATCGACGCCGCCGGTGTGCGCTGCGAGGCCGCACCCGACATCCGCACGCGTGAATGGTCCAAGTACGCCGGCTGGATCGCGCAGTTCCCGCTGGCGGTGCTCACGCGGCAGATCACGTGGAAATTCCTCATGGACGAACGCAGTGCCATGGTCATCGTGCGCATCGTGCGCGAGGCGGCGCAGCTCGCCGCGGCCATGAAGATCGAGCTCCGCGACATGCCGCCGCTGCCGGTGCCCAGCATCGTGACGGCCGGCGACGCGCAGGCGGTGGAAATCATCCGCGGCATCGGCCGGAAATTCCTCGACACCTCGCCCGAGCACCGCATGTCGGCGCAGCAGGACGTGTTGCGCGGCAGCCGGCTCGAATACGAAGAGACCCTGGGCTACGCGCTCGCCAAGGGCCGGGAACACGGCGTGCCGATGCCGACGCTGGACACCTGCTACCGCATCCTGTCCGTGGCGCATCCATGAGGTGGGCCTTGCCGTTGTTGGCGCTGGCCGCGGCCGCGCCGGCCGCCGATGCGCCGGTTGCCGTCCAGGCGCCGGTCTTCGTCGACGATTTCGAGGGGCATGCCGCGGGCGCGCCGCCGGGTGCGCCGTGGAAGGAAGAAACCTACCGCAGCGGCGCCGTCATCACGGTCGACGGCGCGCAGGCCTGGAGCGGCACGCGAGCCATGCACGTGTTCACGCCGCGCGGCGCGCCCTACCGTCGCGGCTACATGGCCATCCACCTGGGAAAGCCCTTCCCGCAGTTGCAGCACGGCATGTTCGGGCGCGCCATGGTGTGGCTCGACGCGGCACCCGGCACCACGCCCGTGCACTGGACGTTGCTGCAGGGCGAGGGCCGCTCGGCCGACGACCGCTACAACTCTATCTACCGGCTGGGCCTCGAGGAGCATGGCGGCACCCGCTTCATGGCGAACTTCGAGACCACGCCGCCGGTGCGCACCGACTGCCGCGAGCCATCGGTACTGACGTTGCCGGTGCGACAATGGGCTTGCGTCGAATGGCATTTCGACGTGGCCTCGAACGAGCTCGAGTTCTGGCTGGATGGCCGCCAGGTCGTGCACGTGAGGGAACGCGCGCGGGCCGCAAATGCGTGCCGCGGCGACGACCTTGGCGGACAATGGCGCGCGCCACCGCGCCTCGACAGCCTGTACATGGGTTTCGAGCGGTATGGCGACACGCCGGGTGACCAGGACTTGTGGATCGACGACGTGGCATTGTCGGAACAGCGCGTCGGCTGCCCGACATCCGTGAGGAGGAAGTGATGAATCGAAGCGCGAATCGGGCGGTGATGTTGACCCTGGCCGCGGCCATGGTCACCGGGATGACGGCGTCAGCGGCGGATGTGAAACCGGCTGCGGCCGCGCCGGCCGTGGTGCCGGCCATCGCCTCCGAGCCGCTGCGCATCGAGACCACGGCCATCGACGATGCCCTGCGCAGCCTGGTACAGAGCCAGAAGCTGGTCGGGGTGTCCGCGCTGGTCTGGCAGAACGACCGCGAGGTGTATTTCGGCGCCTTCGGCGACGCCGACCGCGAGAACCAGAAGCCGATGACGCGCGACGCCATCGTGCAAATCTTTTCCATGACCAAGCCGGTGACGGGCGTGGCGCTCATGAAGCTCTACGAACGCGGCAAGTTCCAGCTCGACGATCCGCTCGAGAACCATGCGCCGGAGTTCGCCAACCTCAAGGTGTACGCGGGCCTCGACGACGCCGGCCAGCCGAAGTACGAGGCGCCGAGGCGCAAGGTGACCATCCGCGACGTGCTGCGCCACACCGCGGGCTTCACCTCCGGCGGCGGCGACCAGACCGCGGTGGGTGCCATCTACCGCGAGCTCGATCCGCGCGCCTACACCAACACGCTGCCGGAGTTCGCGCAGGAACTGGCGCAGGTGCCGCTGGCCTATCAGCCGGGGACACGCTGGCTGTATTCCGACGCGGTGGACGTGCAGGCCTACCTGGTGCAGAAGATTTCCGGCGTGCCGTTCGACAAGTTCCTCGAGCTGCACATCTTCAAGCCGCTGGGCATGACCTCGACGCGTTACACCATCTTGCCCACGGATCCCGATCGCCCGCAGCTCGCGGCCATGTACACGCGCAACGACGATGGCAGCTTCACGCGCCAGACCGACGAGGAGGCCTTCAAGTTCAACAGCCAGCCGTGGCCGCTCAAGCCCGGAAGCTTCGGCCTGGTGTCCACGATCGACGACTACATGAAATTCGCGCGCATGTTGCTCGGCGGCGGCAAACTCGGCCGCGCCCGCATACTCAAGCCGGAAACCGTGCAGCTCATGGCGACGGACGCCATGCCGCCCGAGGTCACCGACCAGTCGTGGCTGCCGTCCAAGGGCCAGGTGGGTTTCGGCATCGACTTCGCCGTGCGTGTCGCGCCGCCCAAGGATGCGAACGAATCCTCCGGCGCCGTCGGCGAATTCTTCTGGGATGGCGCGGCCAGCACGTTGTTCTGGGTGGACCCGAAGAACGGCATCGCCGCGGTGCTGTTCACGCAGATGCGCCCGTTCGACAAGATCCGCCTGCACAAGGCCTTCCGCGACGCGGTGTATCGCAACGATCCCATCGCGCTGGCGCATTGAGGCCCGCATGGCCCTGCCGCTCGGCTTCGGTTTCATCGGCGCGGGCGCGATCGCGCATTTCCATGCGCGCGCGGTGGCCGCCGCGCGCGGTGGCCGGTTGGTGGGCGTGGTCAGCCGCCGCCGGGCCACGGCGGAGAATTTCGCACGCGATCACGGCATGAGCTTCGCCGGCGACGACGTGCAGGCACTGCTGGCGCAGCCGGGCCTCGATGCCGTCTGCATCACCACGCCGTCGGCGCTGCACCTGGAACCGGCGCTCGCGGCGATCCGGGCCGGCAAGCACCTCATGATCGAGAAGCCGCTCGACGCCACGGTCGAAGGCACCGATCGCATCCTCGCCGAGGCCGAAAAAGCCGGCGTGCGCGTCGGGTCGATATTCCAGGCGCGTTTCGGTGATGCCGCGCGCCAGCTCAAGGCCGCCATCGACGCCGGGCGTTTCGGGCGCATGGTGCTGGCGAGCTGCTACGTGAAGTGGAATCGCACCGCCGACTACTACACGGGCTGGAAGGGCAAGCTGTCCGAGGACGGCGGTGGCGCGGTGATCAACCAGGCCATCCACGGCGTCGACCTGCTGCAGTGGTTTGCCGGCATGCCGGTGGAAGTGTTCGCCTGGACCACGCGCCGAGTGCACACCGGCATCGAGTCGGAAGACACCTCGGTGGCGGCGCTGAAGTTTGCGAGTGGCGCGCTCGGCACCATCGAGGCCAGCACGGCGTTATGGCCGGGATTCTCGCGCCGCCTGGAGATCTGCGGCGAGAATGGTTCCGCCGTCATGGAGGACGACGACATCACGCGCTGGGAATTCCGTATCGCGCGGCCCGAAGACGAGCAGATACGCGCCACGCGCGAGAGCGGCGCGATGGGCTCCGGCGCGGCTGCGCCCATGGCCATCAGGTTCGAGGGCCACCTGCGGCAGATCCAGGATTTCATCGACGGCATCCACGAACGCCGGCCGTTCTTCATCGAGGGCCGCGAGGCGCGCAAGGCCGTGGCGCTGGTGCGGGCCATCTACGACTCCGCCGCCTCGGGGCGGCCGGTGCGGCCAGACCAAGAATAGATCTGTCCCCATTTTCCAAGCCATATTCGACGTTACTGGCAGAGGGTGGTTAGTTTCTCGCGCGGCTTGTCTGCGATGCCCGCGGGCCAGGTGATTCCCCTGGATTGCATCATGAGCTCGGTGAGCGTGCCGCCGCCCGCGGAGGCGATGTCCGGATCCGACTCGTAGGCAGGATCGCTCTGCGCCTCTTCGAGCGTGATGATGCGCCAGCCCTCGCGCTCGAGCAGCGCGAACAGGTCGGGCAGGATGTGCGGGCTGAACGATCCCTGGTGCAGCAGCGCCACGTGCTTGATGTCGCGGCCCCACACCTGGCGTGAGAAATCCCGCTGCACGCGCAGCCAGCGTTCGGCCTCGGAGAGGTAGCTGGCGCGCAGCCAGGCGATGGATTCCTTGTCTCCCTTGGCGACGCAGCGCGCATGCGCGCTGTTCCAGAGGTAATCCTCCCAGTCGATGGTGGTCTCGGCGATGCGATAGCCGCGCTGTGCCAGGAAGGCGCGGATCGCGCGGCGCTTCTCCAGCGTGTCGCCTTCGTGCAGGAAGGGATAACGCAGCCACCGCCAGTCGTGTTTCGACCCCGGCGGCTGGAGCAGCAGCAGCGGCGGTTCGTTGCGCAGGATTTCGTTCTGGAACTCCTCGACGGAAATCTTCGTGAAGTCGAAGTGCGAATACGTGTGGTTGCCGAGCGGATGGCCCGCCTCGATCCATATTTTCAACGCCTGCGCGCCGTCGGGATCGTGCTCCAGGCGGCGGGCATTGATGAAACCGTAGGATGGCGGGATGCGATACTTCTTCAGCACCGCGATCGTGTCGCGTGCCAGTTGCGACTGGCTCTTGCCGGGCTGCAGCGCGCCGTTGATCGGCAGGTCGTCGAAGGTGAGCGCGATTTCGAGCCTGGGCTCGGCGGCGCCCGCCGCCGCGAATGCAAATACGCCGAGCAGCGCGGCGAGGCGCGTCCGTTTTTTCAGCATGCGGCGAATGTCCTTATTTCAGCAGGCTGCGCAGCATCCAGGCGGTCTTCTCGTGCACCTGCAGCCGCTGCGTGAGCAGGTCGCAGGTGGACTCGTCGCCGGATTTCTCCGCCGCCGGGAAGGCCTGGCGCGCGGTGCGCGCCACGGCTTCGTGGCCGCTCACCAGCAGTCGCACCATGTCCATGGCCTCGGGCACACCTTCGGTTTCCTCGATGGAGGCGAGCCGCGCGAATTCCTTGCCGGTACCGGGCGCGGGGTAACCAAGCGCGCGGATGCGTTCGGCGATCGCGTCGAGCGCGTTCCACAACTCGGTGTACTGGTCCATGAACATGAGGTGCAGGGTGTTGAACATCGGTCCTTCGACGTTCCAGTGGAAGTTGTGAGTCTTGAGATACAGCGAATAGGTGTCGGCGAGCACGCGCGACAGGCCGGTGGCGATCTTCTCGCGGTCCTTGGCCTTGATGCCGATGTCGATCTGCGGTGCGGCGACAGCCGCCGCGGAGTTCTTCTTTCCCATGGTGTCACTCCTCACGAGTTTGGGAGGAGTCTAACGAGCGGCCGCGCGCGCGGCCATTCGGAATTGCCTATGGTGTCGATAGAGCGGGGCTTGCGCCATGCGCCGCGGCCAGGTGCTGGCGCAGCACGTCGCCGCCGAAGTCGCGGTCGAGGTCGCGATATACCGTGTGGATGTGGTTGGCGTCGTTCTGCGTGTTGTCGTACTCGATGAGCAGCGTCGGGCCGTGCACGCGGTAGTAATGCTTCTGGCCGGGTTCGATGCTGCCTGCCCAGGAAAAGCGCAACTTGCCGAAGCCCGCACGCTCGAGGCGCGCCCAGACGTCCTTGGCCGAGGCCGGCACGAGCCGCGCGACGTACAGCTCGACCAGGCGGCGCAGCTGCTTCTGCTCGGCGGCATTCATGTCCGCGGCGGCGAGGCCCTGCGGATCCAGCGGCCGGGGCTTCACGTCGTTGAAGGTGACGATGTCCGGGTAGGCCGTGTCGTCGACGATGGCGATCTTGCGGCGCTCTTCGGGCAGCAGGCTGACGAGCTCGCGCGCCAGGTCCTCCTCGCCTGCCAGCAGGCGGAAGCCGGCTTCCACGCCTGACGGCACGGTGGCGGGGTTGGCACCGAAGAACACCGGCCCGACGGACGGCGGTTGCCCGGGAAGCTGCGTGACGTTGAGCGACAGGTGATGGCCCTCGAAGCGCCAGGCCCAGGGAGCCGTGGAGGAGGGCGTGCCGAATACGCTGGTGAAGTACAGGCCGGGATCGCGGCGCGAGGCCATGGCGGAGCCGGCGGCAGTCTCGATGCGCCGCAGGATGTTCTCGTGCTTGATGACGCCGCGGGCCTCGAGCAGGCCCTCCGGGCTGAGCGCACTCGCCAGCAGCGGGCCTAACAACTCGCTCTGCTCCCCGTCGAGTGCCAGCAGCGACAGGCCCGTGCGGTCACGCGGCACGAAATGCCAGTCGAGCCGCTCGGTGGAGTCGAGGCCGAACGTGGCCTGCTTCTTCTGCTCGGCGGACAGCGAGGCCAGGAACGCTTTCGCCGCCGGCTCGGCGCCGCCGCCGGCTTCACCACGAGCCGCCACCACATCAGGCGACAACAACAGAGCGGACACCGCGCCCGCTGCCACCGCCACACCCATCGCCGCGATTCTCACGATACGCATGGCGCGATATTGGGGTCAGACCCCATTTCCTAGCAAATGGGGTCTGACCCCATTTATTTCTTCATGGCGCCCAGGAGGGTTTCGGCTTCGGCGCGGCTCTTGTGGAGGGCTTCCTGGAGGCCCGCTTCGCGCAGGAACTTCACGTTGATGCGCGCCGAGTTCTCGATGTCGGCGTCGGAGGGCGGGGCGCCTTCGGCCTCGGTCATCTCCTCGACCACGCCGCTCGCCATGTGCACGGCCGCGACCAGCGCGCGCGCTTCCGGCGCCACGTCGTCCGGCCGGTGATGGAAGGCCACCGCCTCCACGATCGGGAACGGGATGCCCCACAGGCCCAGCAGGTAGGCGCCGACCTCGGCATGCGTGACGCCGAAGATCTCGCGCTCGGCCGTGGCCGTGTCGCCCTTGAGCTCTCGGGCGCGCTCGATCGCGCGCGTGTAGTCGGGCGGCGCCGCGTGCAGCAGCACCAGCGCACCGATGTGATGCAACAGGCCCGCCGTGAAGGCCGCGTCGGCCAGCGCCGGGTTGGTGACGATCTTCTTGGCCAGCAGCGCCGTGAGCAGCGAATGCTGCTGCAGGCGTTCGGGCGAGAAGCCCTTGACCTCGCTGATGGCCTTGTCCGAGAACGAAGTCGAACCCAGCACCAGCGACTTGATGATCTCGACGCCCAGGTAGGTGACCGCGGCGCGCACGCTCACGATCTTCTGCCCGAGCCCGAAATACGCCGAGTTCACCAGCTGCAGCACCTTGGCGCACACCGCGGCGTCGAGCTCGATGACCTTGGCGAAGGCGGCGCTGTCGGCCTTGGGATCCTGTGCCAGGCGCGCGAGCTCGGTGTAGGTCGATGGCACCGAGGGAATGCGGTCCAGCTTGCCCACCAACGCCGTCAACGCCGGGTTCTGCATGAGCTTGTGCAGCGCATGCGTCTGCTCGATGACGGCGCGCAGCGTCTCGCCGTCACAGGGCTTGTGCAGGAACTGGTGGGTGACGGGCAGCGCCCGCATGATGGCTTCGCGTTCGGCCTGGCCCGACAGCACGATGCGCGCCGCGGCCGGAAAGTCGCGCTGGATGTGGCGCAGCAGCTCGGCGCCGTCCATGCCCGGCATGCGCATGTCGGTGATGACGACGTCGGCAGGCGTCTGCTTCATGTGCTCCAGCGCCTGCTGCCCGCCCAGCGCGAAGGTCATTTCCCAGCGCTTGCGTTCCTTGCGCAGTGAATTACGCAGTCCATCGAGGATGGCCTGTTCGTCGTCGACAAATAACACGTGGAGAGAAGTCATGCTGCAGCCTGTTTGTTAGATGATCCGGCCATTGCGGCCGTCTCCGACACGGGCAGTCGGATATAGAACGTCGTCCCTTTCCCCGTTTCCGTTTCGAAATGAAGTGAACCCTTGAGCTTTTCGACCACGAGGCCGCGCGACAGCGCCAGCCCCTGTCCCGTGCCGCGTCCCACCTCCTTGGTGGTCACGAACGGCTCGAAGATGCGCCCGCGCACCGACTCCGGGATTCCGTCGCCGGTGTCGGCGATCGAGATCTCGACGTAGCCGGCGATCACGCGCGTGCCCACGGTGATGCGCCCGCGCTTGCCGGAACCCTGCACCACGTCGCCGATGGCGTGCGCGGCGTTCAGCAGCAGGTTGAGCACCACCTGGTTGACGTCGCCGGCGTGGCAACGCACCGGCGGGATGTCGCCGAAATCGGTGACCACCTCGGCCACCGTCTTGTATTCGTTGCGGGCCATGTTGAGCGTGCTGCGGATGGCGCGGTTGATGTCGACGTCGGCCTTGGAGTGCGCATCGGGATGCGCGAACTCGGTCATGGAGCGTACGATCGAGCCGACGCGGCCGATGCCCTCGAGCGCGCGGTCGAGCGCATCGGGCGCGTTTTTGAGGAAGTAATCGACGTCGGCCGCTTCGTCGGTTTCGCTGGCGCGGCGCGCCTGGTCGCTGACGTCGCGGCCCGAGAGCACGCCGGCCGCGAGCGCGCGGTAGTCGCCGATGGCCAGCGGCACGTCCTTGAGCGCGTGGCGCACGAAACGCACGCTGTCGGAGATGAACTGCACCGAGGTGTTGATCTCGTGGGCCACGCCCGCGGCGATGCGCCCCACCGACTCGAGTTTCTGGCCCAACGCCATCTCGCGCACCAGCCGGCGCGATTCGCTGACGTCGACCATGAGGCCGCGCAGCAGGCGCCGGCCGTCGAGCAGCTCGCAGGAAACGGTCCAGCGCAGCTCGACCACGCGGTCGTCGGCGGTCACCACCGAGCACAGCGTCTCGAACGCGCCGGGCAGGCACTCGTCGAGCTGCCGGCGCACCAGTTCCTCGCGTTCGCGCGGCAGCAGCACGTCGAGGAACCCCGGCTCGTGCCAGCGCGACTCGGCGAAGCCGAGCAGCTCCTGCGCCTGCGGGCCGACGAATGTGAACCGGCCGTCGGTGAGGTCGAGTTCGAAGGAAATGGCGCGCGTGGTGTCGGCGATCAGCCGCTGCTGCTCGCGGCTGCGCTTGAGCTCGGCATTGCGGGCGTGGATGTCGCGGGCGATGGCCTCGTTGGCGAGCTGCAGGCCCGCGGCGTAGTGCGCGAAGCGGTCCATGAGGCGGCCGTTGAGCCGCAGGACGAACAGCAGCACGGCGGCTTCGACCATCACCCACGTGCCCTGGTCGAGCAGGCGCCACCAGGCCGAGGCGCTGATGCCATACGACTCGGGCAGCATCAGCACTCTCGCCGCCGGCCAGGCCAGCGCCACCAGCGAGGCAGTCACGATGACGGACCATTCGCGGTAGTAGGCGACGAACACCAGCGACAGGAAGACGTGGAGCTGCGCTTCGGCGCGGCCCTCGAGCAGCCACAGGAAAGCCATGGACCAGCCGATCTGGCAGATCGCCATGAAGTGCCGCACCCACGCGGCAAAAGGCGCCGCCTTCACGAACAGCAACGCGGGCACGGTGAGCACGCCACCGAGCAGCAGCGTGAACAGCAGCCTTGATTCACCCGGTGCGCCGCGGCTCCAGGCCAGGCACAACGCCACGGCCCATTGCACGATGAACAGGATCCGGAAAACGCCGTGCGCGGCCACCATCAGTTGCACCACGACTTCGTGGCGCACTTCACGGGCGCGAGCCTCGCGTTGCGTTGAATCCAGATCGACCACGGTACTCCTGCTGTTTCGGGGTGCATGACTCCGGTTGTCCCCGGAGTTATCGGCCCATAACAGGGCAGGCTTTAGGTCATTCTCGGGGTCTGCCCGGGAAAAAAGCGTTCGTTTTCAAGACGTAGTCGGCATATTGGGGACGCCGATTGCCGGCGGGCCGTCCGAACGGCGCCACACCGGCGGCACGCAGCAGCAGCCCGGTGAGCAGCAGCGGGCCGGGCAGCGCCCACCACGCGCCCGCGCTGAGCGCGAACAGGTAAAAAGCCCACCAGATGCAGCACTCGCCGAAGTAATTCGGATGCCGGGTGAAGCGCCACAAGCCGTGGTCCAGCACGGCCTCGGCATCGGTGCGGCGCGCGGCGAAGCGGCGCAGCTGCCAGTCGGCGCCGGCTTCGAAGACGAAGCCCAGCAGCCACAGCGCCATGGCGGCGTAGTCCAGCCAGCCCAGCGCGCCGATGCTGGCGAAGGCGCCCATGAGCGGCAGCGACACGATCCAGGCCAGCAGTGCACGTCGCAGGAACACCAGGTACAGGCTCTTGAGCCCGAAATGCGGCTCGTGCCGCGCGCGCAGCCCCGCGTAAAGCGGCGGCTCGCCCTGGCCCGCGTGACGCGTGGCCAGATGCCAGGCGAGGCGGGCGGCCCACAACGCCAGCAGCCACAACACCGGCGAGAGGCGCGGCCCGCGCGGATCGCTGTTCAACGCGTAGTACACGCCGGCAGCGAACAACAACAGGCTCCACAACGGCTCGACCAGCACGACATTGCGCAGCGGCAGCGACAGCAGCCACGTGAGCATGGCCGCCACGAGCAGCAGCGGCAGCGCGGACAGCCACAGGTCGAGCTCGAACGGAGCGAAGTTCAAAGCAGGTCCATCAGCCGGAACCACAACATGGCCAGCACCAGCGCCGGCCGGCGGAACCAGGGTCCACCGGGAAAACTGCGGTGCGGAATGCGCGCGAACATGTCGAAGCGGTCCGCGGTGCCGCCGATGACTTCGCTGACCAGCTTGCCCGCGATGCCCGAGATCACCATGCCGTGGCCCGACAGTCCCTGGATGAAATAGGCATTGGGGCCGAGGCGGCCGAAGTGCGGCGCGCGGTTGAGCGTGATATCGAGGAATCCGCCCCAGGCATACTCGATGCGCACGTCGGCGAGCTGCGGGAACACCTGCACCATGCGTGCGCGCAGCACGCGCCCGGAATCGAAGGGATCGATGCCCGAGTAACTCACGCGGCCGCCGAACAGCAGGCGATGGTCCCCCGAGCGGCGGAAGTAATCCAGGATCCAGTTCATGTCGGCCACGGCGGCATTGTTGGCGATCAACGCGCGCGCGCGTTCTTCGCCCAGCGTTTCGGTGGCGGCCACGTAGGTGCCGATGTCCATGAGCTTGTTGGCCAGCGATGGCACCAGGCGGCCGAGCAGCGCGCCGCCTGCCACCAGCAAGTGGCGTGCGCGCACCGTGCCCTGCGAGGTATGCGCGAGGTTGTCCGCGCCGGCGGCCTGCGCCACGTCGAGGCGCGTGACCCAGGAGTTCTCGAAGATGGTCACGCCGGCCCGGGTGGCGGCGCGGCCCAGGCCCAGCGTGTAGCGATACGGATGCAGGTGGCCGCCGTTCGAGTCGAACAAGGCGCTGGTGTAGCGCTCCGTCGCGACCAGCGTGCGCAGCTCGTCGCGGCCGATGAGGCGCAGCGAACCGTAGCCATAGTGGTTCGCGAGATGATCGAGCTCGGCGCGCAGGCTGTCGTCGTGGCGGCCCTTCATGCCGACGATCATGTGGCCGGGCGCGTAGTCGCAGTCGATGGCGTGGCGCGCGATGAGATCGCGCTGCAGTTGCAGGCCCTCGACGGCCACGTCCCACATGCGGCGCGCATCGGCCGCGCCCACGGCCTTTTCCAGCGTCGACATCTCGCAGGCGTAGCCGAAGATGCACTGGCCACCGCTGCGGCCGGAGCCGCCGTAACCCAGGTGCCTGGCCTCGAGCAGCGCCACGCGCATGCCGCGCTCGGCCAGGTGCAGCGCGGCGGACAGGCCCGAGATGCCGCCGCCCAGCACGCAGACGTCGAAGCGCTGCTCGCCCGTGAGCGGCGCGTGCAGCTCGGTGCGCGGCGTGCTGCGGTAGTAGTAGTTCTGCTCGTCGGCCTGGGACATGTCTCTGGAAGGCGCGGTTACAGCGGCCCGAGGTAGCGCGCGATCTCGAGCGGCGTGATGTGCGAGCCGAACTCCTCGAGCTCGCCGCGCTTGACGGTGGAATAGAGCTTCACGAACTTCCCGCCGAAGTATTGGCGCGCGATGGCGCTGCGCGCGAAGCGCTCCAGCGCCTCGCTCCAGTAGATAGGCAGCGGTTCGCCCGGCTGGTGATAGGCATTGCCGGTGGTGACCGGCGGCGGCTCGAGCTGGCGCGTGAGCCCGTGGTGGATGCCGGCCAGCACCCAGGCGACGACCAGGCAGGGATTCGCGTCGGCGCCCGCCAGCCGGTGCTCGATGCGCCGGTTGGCCGCGTCGGATGCCGGCACGCGCACCGCCGAGCCGCGGTTGTTGATCGACCAGTCCGCGTGCACGGGCACGTAGGCCTCGGTGCGGAAGCGGCGGTAGGAATTCGGGCCCGGCGCGCACAGCGCCATGCCATCGGCCAGCGTCGCCAGCGTGCCGGCGATGGCCTGGCGCAGCGGCTGGCTGGCGAGCGGATCGTCGCCGGCAAAGATGTTCGCGCCGGATTTGTCCAGCAGGCTCACGTGCACGTGCAGGCCGCTGCCCGCCATGTCGCGATAGGGTTTCGGCAGGAACGTGGCCTCGCAGCCGTGTGCCCGTGCCACCGACTTGACGATGCGCTTGAACCTGAGCGCCTCGTCGCAGACGCGCAGCGCGTCGGCGGCGTGCGCGAGGTTCACTTCGTACTGGCCGGGGCCGTATTCCGCCAGCGACGAAGTGGCGGGCACGTTCTGCGCGCGGCAGGCGCTGTCGATCGCGGCCAGCAGCGGCGAGTACTCGTTGAGATCCGTCATCGAGTTGATCTGCGTGCGGAACTCGCGCCGGCCGGTGAGGGGACCCCTCGGCGGCTGTGGCAATCCATCCGGCCCGCGTTGTGCGTCCACCAGGTAGAACTCGTACTCGATGGCGATCACCGGCGTCAGGCCGAGCGCGTCGAGGGTCCGCAGTTGCTCCTCCAGGATCCAGCGCGGATCGCCGAAGAAGCGCGTGCCGTCGTGTTCGAACATGCGCAGCTGCACCTGCGCGACGTCGGGTTGCCAGGGCACCGGGACGAGCGTGCCCGGGATGGGCATGCATGGGCGGTCCGCATCCCCGTCTTCGAAGCCCAGGCCCGTGGCCTCGACCGTGCCGCCTTCGATATCGAGAGCGAACATCGAGCCCGGCAACGGCATGCCCTGCGTGAAGACGCGCTGGATGCCGGCGCGGTCGATGCGCTTGCCGCGCTCGACGGTGTTGAGATCGTTGACGAACGCGTCGAAGAACCGGACCGCGGGATGGGTGGCCAGGAAGAGTTCGAGTTCGTTGTCCAGGGCGCGCGTCATGCGGGGTCTCGGTGCGTTAATTATTTTCGACGCCAGTACATCCATGCAGGGGCGCCGGGCGCGGCAGCATATGCCCGCGGGGGACGGGCCCGCAAACCGCTGAACTGGCCTGTTTCGCGCCTGCGCAGCCCGTGCGCAGGCCCGCACGGGGTCGAGCCGGACCCCATGGAGGTGTGGTCTAATGGCCACCGTCAGGCCGATCTCCGGCCCGGCTCCGTAGAAAATACTAGACAGCGCCCGGACATTCGGTCCGAGTGAAAGCGTGTCACGTTGTATGGCCAATAGACCCGTCATAGGCATTCCTGCCGACCGACGCATGATCGGACCGCATCCATTTCACGCCGTCGGCGAGAAATACATTGCCGCCGTCGTGCAGGCGGCCGACTGCCTGCCGCTGCTGATCCCGGTGCTCGAGACGCCGCTGGACGTCGCCGAGATCCTGGCGCGCGTCGACGGGATCTTCTTCCCGGGCAGCCCGTCGAACGTGGAGCCGCATCGCTACTCGGGGCCCGACAGCGTGCCCGGCACGCTGCACGACCCGCATCGCGACGCGACCACGCTGACCCTGATCCCGCGCGCCCTGGAAAAAGGCGTGCCGGTGCTGGGTGTCTGCCGCGGTTTCCAGGAGATGAACGTGGCGCTCGGCGGCACGCTGCACCAGCGCGTGCACGAGGCCGGCTTCGAGGATCACCGCGAGGACAAGGAAGAGCCCCTGGAACTGCAGTACGGGCCGGCGCACGACGTCGTGCTCGAACCGGGCTCGCTGCTGCGGCAGATCGCCGGCAAGGACCGGATCGAGGTCAACTCGCTGCACGGGCAGGGCGTGGACCGCCTGGCGCCGGGCCTGGCGGTGGAAGCGCGCGCGCCGGATGGCCTGGTGGAGGCCTTCCGCGTGGAATCCGCGCCGAACTTCGCACTCGCGGTGCAGTGGCACCCGGAGTGGAAGGTCATGAGCAACCCTTTTTCAATGGCGCTGTTCGCCGAGTTCGGCAAGGCAGCCCGCAAGAGAGCAAATAGTTAGGACGCACCATGGCAAACGAGATCAGGCAGTTCCTGAGAGACCACGGCATCTCGGAGGTCGAGGCCATCATCCCCGACATGGCCGGCATCGCGCGCGGCAAGATCATGCCGTCGGAGAAGTTCGGCGAGGAGGAGGGCATGCGCCTGCCCGAGAGCATCTTCCTGCAGACCGTCACCGGCGACTATCCACCCGACACCGACAAGGCCATGAGCCCGGCGGAGATCGACATCACGCTCAAGGCCGACGCGCGCACCGTGCGCCGGGTGCCCTGGGCGGCCGAGCCCACGGCGCAGGTGATCCACGACTGCTTCTACGCCGACGGCCGGCGCGTCGGCATGGCGCCGCGCAACGTGCTGCGGCACGTCCTCGAGCTGTATGCCAACCGCGGCTGGGAGCCGGTGGTGGCCCCCGAGCTCGAGTTCTACCTGGTCGAGCCCAACATCGACGCCGACTATCCACTCAAGCCGCCGGTGGGCCGCTCGGGCCGCGCGGAGCCGGGCCGGCAGAGCTACAGCATCGCGGCGGTCAACGAGTTCGACCCGCTGTTCGACGACATGTACCAGTTCTGCGAGGACCAGGACATCGAGATCGACACGCTGATCCACGAGGACGGCGCCGCGCAGATGGAAATCAACCTGTTGCAC
>DASUGK010000021.1:0-2852 GCA_036274075.1 Steroidobacteraceae bacterium
GCGCGAGTACATCGAGCAGGGGCTCGGCTGGAGCTGGACCGAATCGCGCGTCGCGCAGGCCATCGCCGATCCGGACACCAATGTCGCGGTGGTGCGCGAAGGTGGCGCGATCGTCGCGTTCGGCATCATGGGTTATCGCGAAGAGCGCGCACACCTCGCCTTGTTCGCGGTGCGCGCTTCGCACCGGCGTCGCGGCATTGGCAGGCGCGTGCTGGGCTGGCTCGAGCAGGTGGCGCGCGACGCGGGAATACGCGCCATCGCCGTGGAGTGCCGCCGCGACAACGAGGCGGCGCGCAATTTCTACGGCGAGCACGGCTACCACGAGCGGATCATCACGCCCGGCTACTACCGCGGCGTCGAAGACGCGGTGCGCCTGGAGAAGTGGCTGGTCGCGCCGGGAGACGCATGAACCTGGACTGCGGCACCTGCCGCGTGCGTGACTGGCGACTCGCGGACAAGCCTTCGCTGCTGCGACATGCCGACAACCGGAACGTGTGGATCAACCTCGCGCATCGTTTCCCGCATCCCTACACCGATGCCGACGCGGATGCCTGGTTCGTCCTGCTGGCGGGCACGACCGCGCCCACGCATTGGGCTATCGAAGTGGACGGAGCCGCCGTGGGCGGCATCGGCATCGATCGCCGTGAAGGCATCTTCGCGAAATCGGCCGGCTTTGGTTACTGGCTCGGCGAGCCCTTCTGGAACCGCGGCATCATGAGCGCGGCGGTGCGCGGCACGGTGGAGCACATCTTCGCGACGACCGAACTCGTCCGGCTCGATTCACCGGTGTTCGCCTGGAATCCTGCGTCCATGCGCGTGCTGGAGAAATGCGGCTTCGTGCGCGAGGGCGTGGCGCGCAACAGCATCTTCAAGGACGGCCAGCTCATCGATGCCCACCTGTTCGCGCGCCTGAAATGAGCGGCGTGACTTTCCAGGACGTCGCGGCCGTGGCCTGCGCGCTGCCCGAGGTGGAGATTTCCAAGTCCTATGGCACGCCGTCGCTGAAGGTGCGCGGCAAGATGATGGCGCGCATGAAGGAGGACGGGAAGACGCTGGTGTTGCGCACCGATTTCGTGTCGCGACAGATCCTCACGCAGGCGGATCCGGAGGCGTTCTACATCACGGACCACTACCGCGACTATCCACTGCTGCTGGTGCGGCTGTCCGCCGTGCGGCGCGATGCGCTTCCGGATTTGCTGGAGCGCGCGTGGCGCGAGCTGGCGCCGAAGACGCTGGTGGCCGGGCTCGACGCGCGGCAGGCAAAATCGAACAACGAGTAGCGATTCCGGGAGAGTCGATGTTCAAGCCGGCCGATTTCGAACTGATGAGCATCGACGAGGTGTGGAAGGGCCCGGTTCCTCCCGCCGGCTTCGTGAGCATTGCAGAATTGGAGGGCGCGAACGGCGACTACTTCGGCTGGTATTGGCCGCTTGGCCGGGAGCGCAAGCCGCCGGTCATCTGTGTCTACTTCCACGATGAACCGAGTCTCCGCCCGGTGTGCTCGAGTACGGGAATATTCCACCGCTGGTGCGAATCGGTCGACAGCCCGTGGTCCGGGGAATTCGATGCAGCGGAGCCGGAATTCGCGCCGGCCTTGATCAATCGGGCCAGGCAGCACCTGGGTAGCGGTGAGGTCGACCGTGCAATCGAGTGCGCCCAACGCGCGTGCGAGGTGTTTCCGGACTCCTCCGCGTACTGGCACCTGCTCGCCGGGCAACTGCGTCGCGTCGGCGCGCGCGAGGCCAGCGTGGAGGCGGCCCTGCACGCATACCGCAGCAGCTGGTGCTTCGGCGCGCCGGACGCGGGCGTGCTCAGTGTCCTGCGCTCGGGAAAATCCATGGAGAAGTTTGCCGACGATCCGGTCGTCAAGCGCAGCGACCGCCTCACTACCCGCTTCGGCGGTGACAAGGAAAACGCCAACTATCCACTCATCCAGGAGTGCATCGACGAATACTTCGCGCGCGGGGACGCGCTCAGCGCGTTGCGCCTTTCCCAGAATTACGCCTTGATGATCCTGGTCTGGGAAACGATCTCTTTTCGCGAGCGTTATCGATTCGATGGCGAGGCGTGGCAGAGGGATTTCGCCGCGCTGTGCTCCCGGCATCTCGGCGATTCCCGCAGGTCCGTGGAATAGGCACCGCGCGCGCCTGCGAGCTGGCTGCCCATCGCTGAGGCGAGCTCCCCGACCCCGTGCACCGCCTTGAGGCATTTCGTCCAGCCAAGGCCCCGGCTGACCCGGCGACCGTCTGAACTCCTTGGCACATCCGTTGCTTAACAAAGCCCATTGCTCCATCGGACGAGGGCCAGATAGCAATGTCAAAACGGATTGTCGTGGTCGGGCACGGCATGGTCGGGCAGCGTTTCCTGGAAACGCTCTGCGCAGACAAGCCTGCGGATTTTTCCATCACCATGCTGGCGGAGGAACCGCGGCTGGCCTATGACCGCGTCAACCTGTCGAAATTCTTCTCGGGCAGCAGCGTCGAGGACCTGACGCTCACCACGCGCGAGTTCTTCGACAAGAACGGCATCGAGCTGTACTCCGGCGACCCGGTGAGCTCCATCGACCGCGCCGGCAAGCGCGTGGTCACGAAGAGCGGCGCCGAGTACGAATACGAGATCCTGGTGCTGGCCACGGGCTCGAGCCCGTTCGTGCCGCCGATCCCGGGCCGCGATCGTCCCAACGTGTTCGTGTACCGCACGATCGACGATCTCGAGGCCATCAGCGAAGCCGGCAAGAATTCCACGCGCGGCGTGGTCATCGGCGGAGGACTGCTGGGCCTGGAGGCC
This sequence comes from Steroidobacteraceae bacterium, assembly GCA_036274075.1. GTDB lineage: Bacteria > Pseudomonadota > Gammaproteobacteria > Steroidobacterales > Steroidobacteraceae > CADEED01. The sequence continues at coordinate 2,788 of DASUGK010000021.1, forward strand.
GCGAAGGCGCTCAAGGACCTGGGACTCACTACCCACGTGGTGGAATTCGCGCCGCGGCTCATGGC
>DASUGK010000022.1:0-10466 GCA_036274075.1 Steroidobacteraceae bacterium
GGCTGCCCGGTGAAATCCAGCACCGCGCTGTCGCCGGCGTGCGCGATGCCGTTGCCGTCGTCGCCCACGCGGTTCACGCCGGCGACGTAGGCCTGGTTCTCGATGGCGCGCGCGCGTAACAGCGTGGTCCACGCGTAGCGCCGCGCCGCGGGCCAGTTGGCCGAGTAGATCAGCAGGTCGTACTCGAGCTCGGGACGGCGCCGGCTCCACACCGGGAAACGCAGGTCGTAACACACCAGCGGGCACAGCCTCAGGCCGCGCCATTCGATGATCAGCGCGTGGTCGCCGCCTTCGTAGTGGCGTTGTTCACCGGCCATGCGGAACAGGTGGCGCTTGTCGTACCAGTAGGTGGGGCCGCCCGGCAGCGCCAGCATGAAGCGATTGAAGTAGCGGCCCTCGTCGTGGACGGCCACGCTGCCGCCCACCGCCGCGTCGAGCCGCAGCGCCTGCTCGAGGAGCCAGGCGCGCGTCTCGCCGGCGGCAGGTTCCGCGTGTTCCTGGGGCTTCATCGTGAAGCCGGTGGTGAACATCTCCGGGAGGATCACGAGGTCCGTGTTGCCCGCGAGCGGCGCCAGCACCGAGGCAAAGTGCGCGCGGTTGGCCGCGGCGTCCTGCCACGCGAGCGGCTGCTGCACGATGCTCAATCGGAAACTCATGACGCGGACCTCCGGGACGACGCCCCCGAAGTGTATTGGCAGATGCGGCGCGCCGCCTCCTCGAGTGTCTCGTCGCGCTTGGCCACGCACAGGCGCACCACGCGCATGTTGGCCGGCGGGTCGCGGTAGAACGGCGACAACGGGATCACGGCCACCCTGGCCTCGTTGATCAGCCGCTCGGTGAATTCCACGTCGTTGCAGTTCGCCAGCGCGGAATAGTCCGCCAGCTGAAAGTAACTCCCCTGCGCCGGGGGCATCGCCAGGCCGCTGCCGGCGAGGCGGCTGCGCAGCAGGTCGCGCTTGGCGCTGAAGAAGGCCGATACGCCGCGCCAGGCATCCGGATGACGTTCCAGGTACAGGCGGATGCCTTCCTGCAGCGGCGTCGCGATGGAGAAGGTGTTGAACTGGTGCACCTTGCGCAGTTCGCGCGTCAGCGCCGGCCGTGCCACGCAGTAACCCACGCGCCAGCCGGTGATGTGCAGCGTCTTGCCGAAGGAATACACCGCGAAGCTGCGCTCCTTCAGCTCCGGGTGATTGATCACCGACTGGTGCACGCGCCCGTCGTACTGCACGTGTTCGTAGACCTCGTCGGCCAGCACCAGGATGGGCCTGTCACGCGTCAGCTCCGCGAGCACGTCGAGGTCCTCGGCGCTCGCCACGGTGCACGCCGGGTTGTGCGGGTTGTTGACGATGATGAGCCGCGTGCGCGGCGACAGGTGGTCGCGCACTCGGTCCCAGTCGTAGCGGAAATGCGGCGGCTCGAGGGGAATGTGTATGCAGGTGCCGCCCGCCAGGCGCACCGCCGGGTCGTAGGCGTCGTAGGCCGGATCGAAGACGATGGCTTCATCACCGGGCCCGACCACCGCCTGGATGGCCGAGAAGATGGACTCGGTGCCGCCGCAGCTCACGGTGAGCTCGGTCTCGGCGTCGACCGCACGCCCGCCGGCGGCAACGATCTTGGCGGCAATGGCCGCGCGCAGCGCGATGCTGCCTTCCATGGGCGCGTACTGGTTGAAGCCCGCGGCCACGGCGTCGGCGACGCATGCCGCGAGGCTGGAATCGATGGGGTAGTCAGGAAAGCCCTGTCCTACATTCACCGCGCCCTGTTCGACGGCGCGGCGCGACATCACGGTGAAGATCGTGGTGCCGACGTCCGGCAGTTTGCTCGAAATGCCGCTGCCCTGTGTCATCTTCCGCGTTGCGCAAAGCCGCCGCGCACCCCCGTACGCGGCGCCTGCGTTGGACGCCTTACTTCTTCTTGGCGCGCTTCGCCTTGCGGGCGAGCTTCTTCTGGACTCCTGCCGGCTGGTCGATGAAACGGAAGCGGATCCCCTCCACCATCGCCTTGTACTTGACAGCGCCGGTGGAGCGGCCCAGTTCCTTCGCGGCAAGCCGCGCCGATAGTTTCGCCTTCGCCAGGGCGCGCATCTTCTTGAGATCCGCGGGCGTCCATGGAGCATTGTGTTTACGGGCTGATTTGGCCATTGATCGAATCCTCGTCAAAGTCGATGGTGGTAGTTTATCAGTAGTTAGCCGCTTGCGGCCATCTGTTCCTCGCGTTTGCGGCGCTGCTCCTGGCGGCGCATGAGAAACGCCGACAGGATGACGCCGAGAGCCACTATCAGGACCATCAGGGTTGCTAGTGCGTTCACGACCGGGTTTACACCTAGTCGAACGCGAGAAAATATGACCATGGGCAGGGTGTTGGAGCCCGGTCCGGCGACGAATTGCGTGATCACCACGTCGTCCCACGAGAGCGTGAAGGCCAGCAGCCAGCCGGACATGATGGCCGGCAGGATCAGCGGCACGGTGATGCGGAAGAACACCTTCGCCGGGCGCGCGCCGAGGTCCAGCGCGGCCTCCTCCAGCGAATCGTCGAAGCCGGCGAGGCGCGACTGCACCACCACCGTGACATAAGCCATGGTGAAGGTGATGTGCGCGATGGTGATCGTGGTTATGCCGCGGTCGAACTGCACGCCGAAGGCCGTGCGGAACAGTTGCTCCAGCGACACGAACAGCAGCAGCATCGACAGGCCGGTTATGACTTCCGGCATCACCAGCGGCGCGGTAGTCAGGCCCTGCAGCATGGCGCGCCCGCGGAACGGGCCGAAACGCGCCAGCACCAGGCCCGCCAGCGTGCCCAGCACCACGGCGCCCGTGGCCGACATGGCCGCCACCTTGATGGACACCCACGCGGCCGCGAGGATCTGGCTGTCGTCCATGAGCCGCGCGTACCAGCGCAGCGACGGCGAGGTCGCGGAGTTCCACACCGTGACCGAGCGTGAATCGTTGAACGAGAACACGATCATGCAGATGATCGGCACGTACAGGAACAGGAAGCCGAAACCCAGCATCGCCTTGCTGAACAGGCCCTGGGTTCTCATCGCCTGGCCGCCTGCAGTTCTTTGTTCTGGAAGTGCTGGAAGATCATGATGGGCACGACCAGCAGCAACAGCATCGCGATGGCCACGGCGCTCGCCTTGGGCCAGTCGCGGTTCAGGAAGAACTCGTCCGACAGCAGCTTGGCGATCATCAGCTGGTCGGTGCGGCCCAGCAGCGACGGGATCACGTACTCGCCCACCGCGGGGATGAACACCAGCAGCGAGCCGGCCATGATGCCGGGGAACGACAGCGGCAGCGTGACGCGCAGGAAGGCGCGGATCGGGCCGGCGCCGAGGTCCTGCGCCGCTTCGAGCAGCGTGAGGTCGTGTTTCTCCAGGTTCGAATACAGCGGCAGGATCATGAAGGGCAGGTATGAATAAACGATGCCGACATACACCGCGAAGTTGGTGTTCATCATGGTCAGGGGCGAGTCGATGATCCCGATTCCCATGAGCACGTTGTTTATCACGCCGTCGTTCTTGAGCAGGCCTATCCACGCGTAGACACGCAGCAAGAATGACGTCCAGAACGGCAGGATGACCAGCATCAGGAACAGGTTGCGGTAGGTAGGCTGCGAACGCGCGATGGCGTAGGCCATCGGGTAACCCAGCATCAGGCACAGTACCGTCGAGAAGAACGCCACCTTGAGCGAGTACAGCCACGAGCTCACGTACAGGGGCTCGTGGAACAGGTAGTAGTAGCTGCCCACCAGCATTTTGATCTTGAGGACGCCCGTCTCGCTCCATTCGAACAGGCTGAAGTCGAATACCGCCTCGTAGGGCGGGCGCCCCAGCGGCGAGAACTCCGCGAAGGAGATCTTGAGCACGATCAGGAACGGGACCAGGAAGAACACCAGCAGCCACAGGTAGGGCAAGGCGATGACCAGCCGCTGCCCCGACCAGTTCTTCAGCACGTACTCGGTCCAGCGCGGCGGGCCGTACCGGAACAGGAACGTCCACAGCGGCCCGAGCCTTCCGGGCGCTTCGCGCGCTGCCAGTGCCCGGGCTGCGGTGGGCCTCACGCTACCGGTCCTTTCATTGCGTCACCACCACGGGACTGGAGGCGTGCCAGGAGAGCCACACGGTTTCGTCCCAGAGGATGCGTTCGTCGTCGGAAAGGCGTTCGACGTTGGGCTGCGTCACGCGCACGGTCTTGCCGCTCTCGATCTTCACCAGGTAGATGGACATGTCGCCCATGTAGGCGATTTCCTTCACCACGCCCTTGACGCAGTTCTCCGCGGCGTCGGCCGGCGGCGTGCGCAGCAGGTTGATCTTCTCGGGGCGGATCGCCGCCCAGACGGTCGCACCGGGCGCGGAACTGATGCCGTGGTCGACGTACACCGTGCCGCCCAGCTCGTCGGACTGGATGCGCACGTGGTCGGGAAGGTCCTCGACCAGCCGGCCCTGGAACATGTTCACCGAGCCGATGAAATCGGCGACGAACTTGGTCTGCGGGAATTCGTAGATCTCGGTCGGCGTGCCGATCTGCACGATCTCGCCGCGGTTCATGACGCCGATGCGCGAGGCCAGCGTCATGGCCTCTTCCTGGTCGTGGGTCACGACGATGAAGGTGACGCCGAGCTGTTCCTGGATGTTGATGAGCTCGAACTGCGTCGCCTCGCGCAGCTTCTTGTCGAGCGCGCCCAGCGGCTCGTCGAGCAGCAGCAGCTTGGGCCGCTTGACCAGCGAACGCGCCAGCGCGACGCGCTGGCGTTGTCCGCCGGAGAGCTGGTGCGGCTTGCGCACCGCGAACGGCGTGAGCTTGACGATCTCGAGGATGTCGGTGACGCGCGTGGCGATGTCCGCCTTCGACAGGCCCTTCTCCTGTTCCAGGCCGAAGGCGATGTTCTTCTCCACCGTCATGTGCGGGAACAGCGCGTAAGACTGGAACATCATGTTGACGGGGCGTTCGTACGGCGGTACGTCCGCCATGTCCTGCCCGTCGAGGTAGATGGAGCCCGAGGTCGGCGATTCGAAGCCGGCCATCATGCGCAGCAGCGTGGACTTGCCGCAGCCGGAGCCGCCGAGCAGGCAGAAGATCTCGCCCTTGTAGATCTTCAGCGAGACGTTGTTGACGGCGACGAAGTCACCGAACTTCTTGGTGACGTTGTCGATGCGCACGTAACCCTCGGCGTTCGCGTCACGCCATGGCTCGTTCTTCGCCTTGTTCTTGTCAGCGCGTCTGTCCGCCGGTTGCATTACCGACCCCCAGGATGCAATGCCCTCTTCCGAAATGCCTTCCGGAAGATGAGGGAGGGCCGCCGCTCCCTAGGCGGCGGCCCCCAGGATCACTTGCCGGTACGGAATTTCGTCCAGGTGCGGGTGAGCGCGCGGGTGAATTCCGGCGTCTCCGGCAGGTCTGGCACCAGCTTGGGCATCACTTCCGCCGTCGGGAAGACACCCGGGTTGTTCTTCACCTCGTCGCTGATCAGCGGCCAGGACTTGGCGTTGCTGTTCGCGTAGCTCAGGTAGTTGCTGTTCTTCGCCGCCACTTCGGGCCGCAGCATGTAGTCGATGAACAGGTGGGCGTTCTTGACGTGCGAGGCATCCGCCGGGATGGCCATGTTGTCGAAGAACATCACCGCGCCTTCCTTGGGGATGTTGTACTTGATGGTGAATTCCTTCTTCGACTCCTCGGCGCGCGTCTTCGCCTGCAGCACGTCGCCCGACCAGCCAAGCGCCAGGCAGATCTCGCCGCCCGCGAGCTGCTCGATGTAGGCCGAGGAGTGGATGTTGCGGATGTACGGGCGCACCGACATCAGCACCTTTTCCGCGGCGGCGAGGTCGGCCGGGTCCTCGGAGTTGGCGTTCTTGCCGAGGTAGATCAGCACGGTGCCGACGACTTCCGACGGCGCATCGAGCACCGAGACGCCGCACTTCTCGAACTTCGAGACCACCTTCGGATCCCAGAACATCGCGAAGCTATCTACCGGCGCGTCGGGCATGGCGGCCTTGATGGCCTCCTCGTTGTAGGCGACGCCCGAGGTGCCCCACATGTAGTTCACGGAGTACTCGTTTCCCGGATCGAAGGTCGTGAGGCGCTCGGTGATGCCCGGGTCGAGGTTCGCGAGGTTCGGAAGCCTGGACTTGTCGAGCTTCTGGTAGATGCCGGCCTTGATCTGGCGGGCGAGGAACGAGGCGGAGGGTACGACCACGTCGTAACCGGTGCGGCCCGCGACGAGCTTGGTCTCCAGCAGCTCGTTGGAATCCATCACCTCGTAGACCACCTTGACGCCGGTCTCCTTCTCGAAATCGGCGAGCACGGTGGGCTCGATGTAATCCGACCAGTTGTAGACGTTGACGACCTTCTCGGCATCCGTGTCCGCGGCGGCGGCCGCGGGTTGTGCGGCGGCCGGTTGCGGCGATTCATCCTTCTTGCCGCATGCGACGAGCAACAAAAGACAGGAAGCAGAAACCAGTGCCGAAAGGCTGCGTGTGGACATGTGTATGACCCCTAGAGTTGTCGCGGCGTGAGACCCACACGTCCGCGTCTTTGGACACGTTATACAACGGTCGCAGCATCTATAGCCAGCCCTCGGCGCGCGCCCACGCGGCGGTTTCGTCCAGCGACCGCACTACTTTGGACAGTAGTTCGTCTATTTCCGTACGTGTTATCACCAATGGCGGCGCCACGAACAGCGTGTCGCGCGTCGCGCGCATGACGAGGCCGTTGCGCGTGCAGGTGTCGCGCATGCGGATGCCAACCTCGCCGCGGGGCTCGAAAAACCGCCGCGAGCTCCTGTCTGGCACCAGCTCGATCGCGGCGAGCAGGCCGACGCAGCGCGCCTCGCCCACCAGCGGGTGGGCCGCCAGCTCGCGCCAGCGCCGCGCTAGATAGGGGGCGGCGTCCTCGCGGACCCTGTCGACTATACGCTCCCTGCGGAACACCTCTAGGTTGGCGACGGCCACGGCGCAGGCGGCGGGATGGCCGGAATAGGTGAAACCATGAAAGAACTCCCCGCCCTTGTCTATGAGTACTTGGGCCACCCTGTCGGCGACCATTAGGCCGCCGATCGGTAGATAGCCGCTCGACAGGGCCTTCGCCATGGTCAGGAAGTCGGGACGGGTGCCGTAATGCTCGCATCCGAACCACTGGCCGGTGCGTCCGAAGCCGCAGATCACCTCGTCCGATGCAAGCAGGATGCCGTACTCGTCGACGATGCGCTGGATCTCGGGCCAGTAGGTGTCCGGGGGTATCACCAGGCCGCCCGCTCCCTGCACCGGCTCCCCGATGAAGGCGGCCACGCGCTCCGGGCCAACCTCGAGGATCTTCGTCTCGAGCTCGCGCGCCCGCGCCAGGCCGAATTCCGCAGGGGTCATGTCCCCGCCTTCGCCGAACCAGTAGGGCTGGTTGATGTGCACGATGTTCGGCAGGGCGCCGTCGGGGCCGAGCTGCTCGTGCATGGGTTTCATGCCGCCGAGCGAGGCACCCGCCACGGTGCTGCCGTGGTAGCCGTTCCAGCGCGAAATGATGACATTGCGTTCAGGTTTGCCCAGGAGTTGCCAGTAGCGGCGCACCAGCCGGATCAGCGTGTCGTTCGCCTCGCTGCCGGAGCCCGTGTAGAACACGTGGTTGAACTGCGGCGGCGTGACTTCCGTGAGGATCCTCGCGAGCTCGATCGCCGGCGTTGTGCTGCTCTGGAAGAAGCTGTTGTAGTAAGGCAATTGCTCGAGCTGCCGGCGCGCGGCCTCGACGAGCTCCTTGCGGCCGTAACCCAGCGCAACGCACCACAGCCCCGACATGCCGTCGAGGATCTTGTCGCCGTCCGAGGTGTAGATGTAGACGCCCTCGGCGCGCGTGACGATGCGTGCACCGCGCGCGGCCAGGGCCTTGTAGTCCGTGAAAGGATGCAGGTAGTGCGCACTGTCCAGCTGCTGCCAGTGCGCGGTCGTCGTACCACTCGATTTGTCCACGGGCGCTCCCCCGGCGTCGGCTCAGACGTTCAGCAGCAGGTGCTCGCGCTCCCAGGAGCTGATCACCTGCAGGAACACTTCGTACTCGGCCTCCTTGACGATGGTGTACGCCGAGATGAACGGGTCGCCGAGGATGCGCACCAGCGGCTCGCACTCGCGCAGCTCGCGGATGGCATCGTCCAGCGAGCGCGACAGCGAGAACGGCAGATCGTGCGCGCTGCCCGAGATCGGCTCCGACGGCAGCAACCCCTCGACCATGCCCAGGTAGCCGCAGGCCAGCGAGGTGGCGAGCGCGATGTACGGGTTGGCATCGGCGCCCGCCAGGCGATTCTCGATGCGCCGCGCGCCCGGATCCGAAGCCGGCACCCGCAACCCCGCGGTGCGATTGTCGTACCCCCATTGCACGTTGATCGGCGCGAGCTGGAAGCGCGAGATGCGCCGGTAGGAATTCACGTTGGGCGCGAGCAGCGCCATCGCCGCCGGCAGGTATTTCTGCAGCCCGGCGATGTGCGAGAAGAAAAGTGCCGTGGGCGTGCCGTCGGCATTCGAGAAGATGTTCTTCTTCGTCTTGCTGTCGACGATGCTCTGGTGGATGTGCATCGCGCTGCCCGGCTCCTTGGCGTGCGGCTTGGCCATGAACGTGGCGTACATCTTGTGACGCAGTGCCGCTTCGCGCGCGGTGCGCTTGAACAGGAAGGCCTGGTCGGCGAGATCCAGCGCATTGCCGTGCAGCAGGTTGATCTCCATCTGCGCGGCGCCGTCCTCGTGGATCAGCGTGTCGATCTCGATGTCCTGGTCTTCGCAGAACTGGTACATGTCGTCGAACAGCGGGTCGAATTCGTTGACCGCGGCGATGCTGTAGCTCTGCCGGCCCGGCTCTGCGCGGCCACTGCGCCCCACCGGCGGCTTCAGCGGATAGTCGGCGTCGATGTTCGGCTCGACCAGGTAGAACTCGAGCTCCGGCGCCACCACCGGCTCCCAGCCGCGATTGGCGTACATCTCGAGGATGTGGCGCAGTACGCCGCGCGGCGCCATGCCCACGCGGCGCCCGTCGGCATAGAAGCAGTCGTGGATGACCTGCGCGGTCGGCTCGGCCGCCCAGGGCACGCGGCGCACCGTGCGCGGATCCGCCTTGAGGATGATGTCGATCTCGGCCGGGCTCATGGCCTTGTCGGTATCGGGCGGGTAGTCGCCGGTCACCGTCTGCAGGAAGATGCTCTCGGGCAGGCGCATGCCCTCTTCCTCGCCGAACTTCTCGCTCGGCATGATCTTGCCGCGCGCGATGCCGGCCATGTCGGGAATGATGGCCTCGACCTCGGAGATGCCGTGGTCGCGGAGGAACTGCCGGATTTCGTTTGCCATGGGTACGTACTCTAACTATTGGCCCGGAGACGCGCCGCCTTGCCGAACTCGGCGAACAGCGCCATTGAAAACGGATTGGCCATGACCTGCCACTCGGGATGCCACTGCACCGCGAGCGCGAAGTTCGGCGCCGACTTCACGCGGAACGCCTCCACCAGGCCATCGGGCGCGCGCGCCTCCACCGCGAGATCCGGGCCCAGGCGGTCCACGCCCTGCGAGTGCAGCGAGTTCACGGTGACCTGGTTCCTGCCCGCGAGCTTCAGCAGCAGTCCGCCGGGCTCGAGCGTCACCTCGTGCGCCGGCCCGTACTGCACGTCGAGCGGCTCTTCCTTGTCTTCGCGGTGATCGTCGAAGCCGGGAACCTCGTGCACGCGCTGGTGCAGCGTGCCGCCCATGGCCACGTTCATTTCCTGGAAACCGCGGCACACGCCGAATACGGGAACACCGTTGCCCACGGCGCGCGGGATCAGCGAGAGCGTCGTGGCATCGCGATGCGGATCGTGCAGCGTGCCGGGCTGGCTCGCCGTTCCCGAATAGCGCACCGGCTCCACGTTCGACGGGCTGCCGGGAAAGAAGATGCCGTCGACGCGCGCCAGGATTTCGGTGACGTCGAGCGGCGTCTCGAGCACCGGGATCACGAGCGGCAGGCAATCGGCCGCCTGCACCAGCGCGGCGATATATTTTTCGCCGACGGCGTGGAACGGATGCGGACCGATCATGCGTCGATCCGCGGGAATACCGATGACGGGACGATGGCTCATGGCGCACTTTTGACCGACGGGCCAGAGCCGGGAGCCCGGGCGCTGTCTATTATCTTTTACGGAGTCGAACCTGCGTTCGGTCCAACGGAGGCCATTAGACCACACCTAACCGGGGTCCGGAGCCGCCGCGCACGGGCCTTCGCAGGGGCCGCATCTGCCCGAAATCGTTCGATTGGCTGGTTTGCGGGCCGCGGCGCCGCGAGCATATGCTGACGCGCCCGGCGACCGGCCGGTGTCTAGAATAATAAACAATGGGAACTCATGAACGACCTGGCGGACAACGAACTCGAGCGCTTCCTGGCCGCCCATCCCGAGGTCCGGTTCTTCGATGCATTCGTCAATGACCTGAACACCGTCGAGCGCGGCAAACGCATCGATCGGGCCGGTATTGC
>DASUGK010000023.1:0-5123 GCA_036274075.1 Steroidobacteraceae bacterium
CCTGCGCTACGAGGACGAGTTCGTCAAGCACAAGATCCTCGACGCGATCGGCGACCTCTATCTACTCGGCCACAGCCTGATCGGCGAGTTCAGCGGCCACAAGTCCGGCCACAAGCTGAACAACCTGCTGCTGCGCAAGCTCATCGCCGAGACCGAGTCGTGGGAGTCGGTGGTGTTCGAGAAGCCGGCCGACGCCCCCATCGCCTACGTGCAGCCACCCCCGGTGGCGGTGACCTCCCCGATCTGAAACCCGTCCTGACGAACGCGCCCTGATCACGAACAAGAACGACAACCGGGTCCGCAACATCGTCATCGTCGGGGGAGGGACCGCCGGGTGGATGGCGGCCGCGTCGCTGGCGCGCTTCCTGCGCCCCGATCAATGCAGCATCCGCCTGGTCGAATCCGCCGAGATCGGCATCGTCGGCGTCGGCGAGGCCACCGTTCCCCACATCCGCTTCTTCAACCAGACCCTGGGGCTGGACGAGGCGGACTTCATGCGCAAGACCAACGCCACGTTCAAGCTGGGCATCGAGTTCGTCAACTGGGCGCGGATCGGCGACTCTTATATACATCCCTTCGGCGACTACGGCCGTCCGTTCCGCGGCGTGAAGTTCCACCACGCGTGGAACCGGCTGCGGCTCGCGGGCGACCCGGATCCCATCGACGATTACTCGCTGCCCATCGAGGCGGCGAAGAATGCGCGCTTCGCGCCGCCCCCCACCGATCCGAAGTCGCCGCTCGCGGGCTTCGGCTACGCGTTCCAGTTCGACGCGACGCTGTTCGCGCCGTACCTGCGCGCCTGGGCCGAGCAGCGCGGCGTGCGCCGCACCGAAGGCCGCGTGGTCGACGTCGGTCTGCGCGGCACCGACGGATTCATCGAATCGTTGACGCTCGCCAGCGGCGAGAAGATAGAGGGCGACCTGTTCATCGACTGCTCGGGGTTCTTCGGGCTGCTCACCGAGAAGTCGCTGCACACCGGCTACGAGGACTGGACCCACTGGCTGCCCTGCGACCGCGCGGTGGCCGTGCCCTGCGAGAGCCACGGGCCCTTGCTGCCCTACACGCGCGCCACCGCGCACGCCGCCGGCTGGCAATGGCGCATCCCGTTGCAGAACCGCACCGGCAACGGCCACGTGTACTCCAGCAAGTTCCTGAGCGACGACGAGGCCGCGGCCACCCTGCTCAGGAACCTCGACGGCAAGGCGCTGGCGGAACCGCGCGTGCTCAAGTTCGTCACCGGTCGCCGCAAGAAAACCTGGAACCGCAACTGCGTCGCGGTGGGCCTGTCGGGCGGCTTCGTCGAGCCGCTGGAATCGACCAGCATCTATCTCATCCAGGCGGCGATCACGCATCTCATCGAGCTGTTCCCCGATCGCAACTTCGACTCGGTGAACCTCGACGAGTACAACCGCGTCATGGACCTCGAGTTCGAGCGCGTGCGCGATTTCATCGTGCTGCACTACCACGCCACCGGGCGCGACGACTCGCCGCTGTGGAATTACGTCCGCAACATGCCCATCCCCGACAGCTTGGCGTACAAGCTGGAGTTGTTCCGCGAGCGCGGCGTGGTGGTGAACTATCGCGTCGGCCTCTTCTACGAGCCGAGCTGGGTGGCGGTGTACGTCGGCCAGCGAATCCTGCCGAAGCGTTTCGATCCGCTGCTCGACGACACGCCGCTCGACGACCTGCGCCGCCACCTGGGGGCATTGCGTTCCGCGGTGCAGGCGGCCGCGAAGGCCATGCCCACCCAAGCAGATTTCATTTCAAAGTATGTCTGAGCAGCCGCGCGACATCGCCATGCGCGAGATCACGATCGTGGGCGGTGGCCTGGCCGGCTGGTATGCCGCGGTGCGCCTCGTCCATGCCATGCGCGGCCGCAAGGTCACGGTGCGCGTGGTGCACGCGGCGCCGGCAGGCGAGGCGGCCGATCCGCTCGACGTGCTCTGCGCATCGACGCTGCCGGCACAGCACGTCGCGCACGCCGAGCTCGGCCTCGAAGAGCGCGGCTTCATGCGCGCGTGCCGCGCCACGTTCAAGCTCGCGACCGAGTATCGCGGTCTCACGGATCCGGCGCGCTCCTATCTGTTGCCGCACGGCGAGATCGGTGCACGCCTCGAGGCGGTGGGCTTCCACCAGGTCATGAACCGGCTGGCACACGCCGGCCGCGCGCTCGATATCGACGAGTTCTCGGTGCCGGCGATCGCGGCCCGCCTCGGGCGCTTCGCGCATCCCTCGCCGGACGCGCGCTCCGTACTGTCCACGTTCGAGTACGCCTACCACCTCGACACGCATGGCTATACGCGCCTGCTGCGCGCCTTCGCGCTCAAGCTCGGCGCCGTGGCGGTCGACGCCGCGCTCGCGGGCGTGGAGCTGGCCGGCGACGGCGGGAATATCGCGGCGGTGACGCTGGCCGATGGCCAGCGCGTCGGGGGCGATCTGTTCATCGATTGCACGGGCGCGCGCTCGGCCCTGCTCGGCGAAGCGCTGCGCGTTCCGTTCGACAGCTGGCAGTCCTGGCTGCCCTGCGATCGCGCGGTGGTCATGGCCGTGAGCGCGTTCGAGCCGCCGGCGCCCTTCACGCGCATCAGCGCCGAGCCGGGCGGCTGGAGCTGGCAGGTGCCATTGCGCGACCAGCTGGTGCAGGGCCTGGTGTTCGACGGCAACCGTGTCGACGCCGACGCCGCGCTCGACAAGGCGTCGCGCGCGCAGGCTGGGGCACGCGCGCTGCGCTTCACCAACGGCCGGCGCCGGGAAGCCTGGCGCGCCAATTGCGTCGCGCTCGGGGCGGCCGCGGGATTCCTCGAGCCGCTCGCGTCCACCGGGCTGCAACTCATCAACGAGGGCGTCACGCGCCTGGTGGCGCTGTTTCCGGATCGTGGCTCGGCCGCCGTCGTGGCCCCCGAGTACAACCGCATGATGGGCGCGATGTACGACGGCGCCCGGGATTTCGTGCTGCTGCACTATCTATTGAGCAAGCGTGCCGAAGCGCCGTGGAACGGCCAGGTCGCCGCGGCATTGCCCGACTCGCTGGCGCGGCGCGTGGAATTGTTCAGGTATCGCGGCCGCGTGGTGCTGAACGACGACGAGATCTTCGAGGAACCCGACTGGGCCTGCACCTTCGTCGGCCAGGGCGAAAAGCCCACGCACTATTCGATCCTCGCGGACCAGGCGGACGACGCCGAGGTGGCCGCGCAGGTCGCAAAGATCGCGCGCGTCATGCAGGCGGCCGCGCAGACCCTGCCACCGCACCACGTCTACCTCGAGCGCTACCTCGCATGACCGACAATCGTGTTCGCCGCGTGGTGATCATCGGCGGAGGCACCGCTGGCTGGATGACGGCCGCGGCGCTGGCGCAGTCGTTCAAGGGAACGCTCGAGTCCATCCGCCTGGTCGAGTCCGAGGAGATCGGCACCGTCGGCGTGGGCGAGGCAACCATCCCGCCGATCCGCAAGTTCAACGCACGCCTCGGAATCGACGAAGACGAGTTCATTCGCCACACCCAGGGCTCGTTCAAGCTCGGCATCGAGTTCGTCGACTGGCTGCGGCCGGGCCACTCGTATATCCATCCGTTCGGGCGCTACGGCGCCGACCTCGACAACGTTTCCTTCATTCATTTCTGGATGCGCCAGCGGCGCGCGGGCCAGGATGCATCCATCGATGACTACTGCCTGGCGATCGCGGCGGCGCGCGCCGGCAAGTTCATGCGCGGGAATGGGCGAGGCGAGGGCGTCATGTCGACGCTGGGGTACGCCTTCCACTTCGACGCCTCTTTATATGCGCGCTACCTGCGGGCCTATGCCGAACGCCGTGGCGTGGTGCGAACCGAGGGGCGCGTCGCGGAGGTGAAGCTGCGCGGGGAGGACGGCTTCATCGAAGCGGTGGTGATGAAAGATGGCCAGCGCATCGACGGGGATCTGTTCATCGACTGCTCGGGATTCCGCGGCCTGCTGATCGAGGATGCCCTGCACACGGGATTCATCGACTGGAGCCATTGGCTGCCCTGCGATCGCGCCTATGCAATGCCGAGCGCCAGCGTCGGCGACCCGCCGCCGTACACCCGTTCCGCCGCCCGCGATGCGGGCTGGCAGTGGCGCATCCCGCTGCAGCATCGCGTGGGCAACGGCTATGTGTATTGCAGCCGTTTCGTCAGCGACGACGAGGCGGCACATACCTTGCGTACCAACCTGGAAGGTGCCGCGCTCGGAGACCCGCGCCCGCTGCGCTTCACCGCCGGCATGCGCCGCAAGTTCTGGAATCGCAATTGCGTGGCGCTCGGCCTCGCCGGCGGATTCCTCGAGCCGCTGGAATCGACCAGCATCCACCTGATCCAGTCGGGCATCGCCAAGCTGCTGACGATGTTCCCGGACAAGGATTTCGATCCGCGGCTGATCGACGAGTACAACCGCCAGTCGACTCTTCAATATGAGTGGATCCGCGATTTCCTGATCGCGCACTACCACCTGACCGAACGCAGCGGCTCGCCCTTCTGGGACTATTGTCGAAACATGCCGGTCCCGGACACCTTGCAGGGCAAGCTCGAGCTGTTCCGGAACCGCTCGCTGGTGTTCCGCGTCGACGACGAACTGTTCCTGGAGCCCAGCTGGATCGCCGTGCTCATGGGCCAGGGCATCACGCCGTCCTCTTATGACCCGCTGGCCGATGCCACCGACGCCGCCACGCTGGACCGGATCATGGGAACCATGCGCGACGCAGTCCGGCGCGCCTGCGAGGACATGCCCACGCACGCGGAATTCATCGCCCAGCATTGCCGCGCGTACGGCTGACGCTTCCCCGCAACGCCCGCGCCCCTGTCTCACGGTGACAACACGACAGGCGAGGGGACAACGGAGTCGCGTTCCTGCAATGAGGTGAATTCTCGGGAACGGGCCTTCGCATAGCGAAAATCATGCCCATCGCCTCATCCGCAAATCCTGCTGACATGCCGTCATGGAGTGTTGCGATTTGCGGACAGCTGGCGTAAAAAGCGACCACTACTAGTTTAAAAACGCCGAGACGACGGAGTCGTCCACGTCATCGGTGTGTGTTTCAGGTCTTTGGCTTGGGTTTCAGTTCATACAGGGGGGCTTCCGTGTCTGACCATCAGCGTCGCATCAGTCTTGCGC
>DASUGK010000024.1:0-11119 GCA_036274075.1 Steroidobacteraceae bacterium
CAGGCGATTCTGCGCCCGAATCGTGGACCAAAGAGCGGCGGCCCTAACCTTGCGCAACAACCATCGAAGGGCCCGGCGAAAAGCGCGATCACTGCATACCCATGGGTCGGGCGCCGGGACACGCGCCTCCCAGGTCCGTCCCCGTTTGCTACGAAATGAGGAATGTCCCCATTAAATGTCGAGCTTGATGCTGACGGGGCAGTGGTCCGAGCCCATGACGTCGGCGTGGATCTCGGCCTTCTTCACGTGTTTCTTCAACGCGGCGGACACCAGCACGTAGTCGATTCTCCATCCCACATTGCGCGCGCGTGCGTTCGCGAAATGCGACCACCAGGAGTAGTGGCCGTTGCCCTGCGTGAACATGCGGAACGTATCGACGAATCCGGCGTCGAGGAAATTCTGGAAGCCCTCGCGTTCCTCGTCCGTAAAACCTTTCTTGCCGCGATTCGGCTTGGGGTTCGCGAGGTCCAGCTCGGTATGCGCGACGTTGAGGTCGCCGCAGAAGATCACCGGCTTCTTCTTCTCGAGCTGCTTGACGTAGGCCAGGAAGGCCGGATCCCAGTGCTCGTGGCGCAGCTTGAGCCGCGACAGGTCGTCTTTCGCGTTCGGCGTATACACCGTGACCGCGTAGAACTTGTCGAACTCGGCCGAGATCACCCGGCCCTCGTTCCAGGAATCCCGCTTGAGCTCGTCGGCGAAGCTGAATTTCTTCGCGAAGCTGTCGGGAAATCCGTTGATCACCTTGAGCGGTTCGGTGCGCGAGAAGATCGCGGTGCCCGAGTAACCCTTCTTTTCGGCCGAGTTCCAGAATTCGCAGTAGTCGGGCAGGTCGATCTCGGCCTGGCCTTTCTCCGCCTTGGTTTCCTGCAGGCAGAGGATGTCGGGCTTGTGTTCCGCGACGAACTTCTGGAAGGTTCCCTTCTTGACCACGGCACGGATGCCGTTGACGTTCCATGAGTAGAATTTCATCGCGCCAATACTAGATGACCCGCGCGAGGAAGAGGTGGAGAAATGAAGACCATCACCGGCGGCTGCCTGTGCCGCAAGATCCGCTTCCGCATCACCGCGGAGCCCATCGCGATGCGGCTTTGCTGGTGCCGTCTCTGCCAGTACCTGGCCGCGGGCAACGCCACGGTGAACGTGGTTTTTCCGAGCAATGCCATCACCATCGAAGGCGCACCCACCGACTATCGCAGCGTCGCCGACAGCGGGCGCATCATGCATCGGCACTTCTGCGCCACCTGCGGAACCCAGCTTTTCAGCGCGGCCGAAGAGCGGCCGCATCTCATCATCGTGCGCAATGGCGCCCTCGACGACACGGCACTGCTGAAGCCGGACGCCACCATCTGGACCACCCAGGCGCCCGAGTGGGCCTGGATAGACGACACCCTGCCGCAGCACGCCGGGCAACCACCACCCGTGGCCTAAGGGCCACGAAGCCCTCCCGCGAGGCACGCTCTTTTAGTAAATTGATGGCCCGGTCTCCAGGGGGTCATCGACTGGTTTCGCGACTGAAATCCGAGCTCCGCTTCTCGCGGTTGTGGCCGTGGATCGAGAAGACCGCGACACGCCGGCTCGGATTCGCTGCGCTCATCGGACTGAGCGCGGCGGGACTGCACTGGGCCATCTACCCGGTCACCCACTCTCGCGTCACGTTCGTCTTTTTCATCCCCGCCATCGTGCTCACGACCATCATCGCGGGCCGCTGGCCGGGCGCGCTGGTCGCGCTCATGGGCCTGGTGAATTCGGTGCTCATGAAATCGCCGGGCTCACTGCTGGTGCTCAACTCGCCCGACCAGGTGTCGCTGATTGCGTCGGCGGTGGTGTCGATCCTCATCATCATGGTGGGCCACTACTACCGGTCCCTGGCCCGGCGCGAGCTCTCGGACCTGCACGAGTTGCACGAGTTGTCGGCAACGCTGGCCTCCATCCCGGCCTTGCCGGATCAACTCAAGCTCATCCTCGCGACGTTTGCGCGCATTCACGGCGCCGGCAAGGGATTGATCTCCGTCGTCGACGGCAATCGGGGAAGCCTCGAGGTGGCAGCGAGCCTGGGCTTCTCGCCGCGCTCGCTGGATGAATTGCGTCACGTGAAACCCGGCGATGGCGCCTGCGGACTGGCCTGCCAGGTCAAGGAACGCGTGGTCATCGAGGACACGGAACACGATCCACGTTTCGCGGCCTTCGCCGGCCTGGCGCGCCGCGAGGGCATTCGCGCCGTGCATGCCACGCCGCTGATCGGGCGTGACGGCGCCGTGCTCGGGGTCATGTCGGTTCACCTCGACACTCCCCGCCATCCCTCCGATCGCGAACTGCGCATCGCCGACATCTGTGCCCGCAAAGCCTCGGTGTTCATCGAACGTGCGCGCGCCGAGGACCTCGTTCGCCAGCGCGACCAGCGCTTCCAGGCCGTGCTCGACGGCTCGGCGGTGGCCTTCATGATCATCTCTCCGGTGCGGGACGACGGTGGAACCATCGTCGATTTCCGCTTCCAGTACATCAACACGGCGGCCGCGTCGGTCATGCGCATCCGGCCGCAGGATTACATCGGCCGCAGGATCCTCGAGGTCATGCCGCGTGCCTGGGACGATCCCGGGCGCCTGCAGATGTACGTCGAGGCGCTGGAGCGCAACGAGGTGCGGCAGAGCGAGCGCCAGACCGAGGCCGACGGCAACCACGCCTGGTACCACATCGTCGCCTCGCCGCTCGAGGGCGATCTGGCGGTGTGGTTCGCCGACGTCACGCAGCGCAAGATGCAGGAGCGCGCGCTGCTGGAGGCCGACCGCAGGAAGGACGAGTTCCTGGCAACCCTGGCTCACGAGCTGCGCAACCCGCTGGCGCCCATCCGGCAGGCAGCGGCCATCGCGCGCAACGAACGCTCCACCGACGCGCAGCGCCGCTGGTCCAACAACGTCATCGAGCGCCAGGTGCAGCACATGTCGTTGCTGCTCGACGACCTGCTCGACGTGTCACGCATCACGCACGGCACGCTTCAGCTGCGCAAGCAGCAGACCGACCTGCAGTCGGTGGTCAGCGCTGCGGTGGAGACGGCGCGGCCGCTCATCGACGAGCGCCGCCACAGGCTCACGGTGCAGGTGCCGGGTGAACTACAGGTCGTCGGCGATCCGCTGCGGCTCGCGC
Organism: Steroidobacteraceae bacterium; assembly: GCA_036274075.1. GTDB lineage: Bacteria > Pseudomonadota > Gammaproteobacteria > Steroidobacterales > Steroidobacteraceae > CADEED01. The sequence goes on from DASUGK010000024.1 coordinate 3,142, forward strand.
AGGTGCTCTCGAACCTGCTGACCAACGCGGCCAAATACACCAACCCGCAGGGATCCATTTCGGTGGAGGCCCGGGCGGAGCAGGACCGATTGCTCGTCACCGTGGCGGACAATGGCATCGGTATCGCACAAGAGGACCTGCCCAAGGTGTTCGGCATGTTCGCGCAGGTGAGATCCGCGCAGGAACATGCGGCCGGTGGACTGGGAATCGGACTCGCGCTGGCCAAGGGGATCGTCGAGCTGCACGGGGGCCGCATCGAAGCGTCCAGCGCGGGTCCCGGGCAGGGCAGCCGGTTCACCGTGACGCTTCCCGGCGTCGTGCAGGTACCTTCGAGCGCGGCACCGTCACACCGGGTGCTCAACGGATATCCCGTCCATCACAAGCGCATCCTGCTGGCCGATGACAATCGCGATGCGGCCGAGAGCCTGGCCATCGTCCTGCGGCTCGAAGGCCACGAAGTGGAGCTGGCCCATGATGGTGACGCGGCGCTGCGGGCCTTCGAGTCGCGGCGGCCGGACGTGGCGCTGCTCGACATCGGCATGCCGAATAGCAATGGCTACGACGTGGCGCGGCAGATCCGCGCGGTGCCGGGTGGCGATGGCGTGCTGCTGATCGCCATCACGGGCTGGGCGCAGGATGCGGACAAGGCGCAGTCCCGCGCCGCGGGGTTCGACCACCATCTCACCAAGCCCATCGAGCCCGACGCGTTGATAGAGCTCCTGACTAGTTAGTTACCGCAATCCCTCCCCTAAGGGAGGAAAAATCCCTGCGGCGATGCCAGAATCCGCCGCCATGACCTTTGGCCCGCTCGAACTTGAGGCTTATCTCAGGCGCAGGAAATCGCGTGACTCCGCGCGGGACGCGGCCGGGGACGCGCCCGTTCCGCTGGCAGGCCCGGAAAACCAGCTCACCGTCATCTCCGGACCGCCTCGCCCCACGCCCATGCCGCGCGAAGCCGACGCACTGTGCGCCGACGTGCTCGAGGAAATGGCGCAGCACTCGCCGCCGGCGCGGACACCATCCGATTGAATCAGAGCTGCGAGCGCAGCAGCAGGGCCAGCTTCTCGTTGACTCGCCGTCCGAACCGGCGGCTGCGCCACCGCTTGAGGACCAGGCGGCGTGACTTCGTGATGTCGGCGTCGATCAGGCGGATCTGCTCGCGCGCCAGTTCCTCGCTGAACACGTTGAGGTTGGCTTCGTCGTTGAGGCGGAAGGAGCGGTCGTCGAAGTTGGAGGAGCCGACCGAGCTCCACATGCCGTCGATGACCAGCACCTTACAGTGCATCATCGTCGGCTGGTATTCGTAGATCTGGATGCCGGCCTCGAGCAGCGAGCCATACAGTCCCTGCGCGGCCCAGCGGCCGACACGCGCGTCGGTGTAACGCCCGGGCACCACGATGCGCACGCGCACGCCACGGCGCGCGGCCGAACACAAGGCCTCCACGGTGAGCTTGTCGGGGACGAAGTAGGCGTTCTCGATGTCGATGGAAGTCTTGGCGGCCGTGAGCGCGAGCAGCACCATGAGGTGCATGCTCTCCGAACCGCCCACCGGTGAACTGCCGAACATCTGCGCGTCCATGTCGCCGCAGGGTGCGAGCCTGGGAAAGTACTCCGCGCCGTGCAGCACGCGGCCCGTGGCCTTGATCCAGTTGTCGATGAACACGGCCTGCATCTGCGCGACCACCGGACCCTCCGCCTTGAAATGCGTTTCGCGCCACGGCGGCAGACCCTTGAGGCCATCCTTCCATTCCACGCCCATGCCGACGCCGCCGGTGAAGCCGATCTTGCCGTCGATGACCAGCAGCTTGCGGTGCGTGCGGTTGTTCAGCCTGCCGAGGTGGAACCAGGAGGGCGGATGGTAGACGTGCAACTCGCAGCCGGCGGCGCGTGCCGCCTGCAGCAGCTCCTGGTTCATGGTGCGCGACCCCAGCCAGTCGAGCAGCATGTGCACCTGGACGCCGCGGCGCGCGGCCGCGGACAGTTCCTCCACGAAAGTCGCGCCTACGCCATCGCGGAACACGAAGGTCTCGAAGGTGATGTTGGTCTGCGCGGTGCGGATGGCATTGAGCATCGCCGGGTAGATCTGCTCGCCGTTCACCAGCGAGCTGATGCGGTTGCCGGCAACCAGCGGCGGGCCCAGCAGGATGCCGAGCGCACGACGGAAGTCGGCGTCACCACTGGTGTACAACCGGCGCGGGCGATATAGCAGGCGCTTTTCGGTCGTGGCGATGTTGGCGCCGATGGCCAGCACCAGGGCGGTGACGAGCAGTGTGACCAGGACGATGGCGAGTATCGACACGTTTCGGATGATCCATTGCGGCCGGCGGGCTCCGCAAGCGCAAAAGATGTTAGCGGCTGCGCGTCGCCACGGACTTTTCCGGTTCGGGAGGCGGTGCCGCTCCTGCCTCCTTCGGCACACGCACGCGCTTCAGCGAGCGCGGGTGCCAGTGTTCATTTGGTGCCAGGAAATCGCTCACGGTGCGCCACGAGGTCTGGTACTGCGCGGCGACCTTGAGCGCCACCACCACCGGCATGGCGAGCACCATCCCCGGGATGCCCCAGAATCCATAGCCGAACCACACCGCGAGAAGCACCACCAGCGCATTGACCTCGAAGCGGCGGCCGACGGTGAGCGGCTGCACGATCTGGCCTTCGATCAGGTGCAGTGCCAGGAACACGCCGGGTACCGCCAACGCGCGGCCGAGGTTGTCGAAGGTGACCAGCGCCGCGATCGAAAGGATGAAGAAGGCCGCGATGGGCCCGAGGTAGGGCACGAAGTTGAACACGGCGACCAGCAGGCCCCACAGGATGGCGTTGGGCATGTCGAGCGCGTACATGGCCAGTGCGGTGCAGATGCCCAGCCCGATGTTGATGAGCGCCACGGTGCCGAAATAGCGGCCGACCTCGAAGCGGATCGCCTCGGTGAGCCGCAGCGTCCGGATGCTCGCTTCGCTGCCGGACAACGAGGCGCCCATGCGCGCCAGCAACGGCGGTCCGCCCAGCAGGAAGAAAAGCGTCAGCGGTATCACGGTGAGTGCTTCGATGAAGGACTTCGTGAGGGAAAGTGCCTTGCTCGGGGCATTCACCGGCGTGACGATCGCCGGCTTCGCGGTGGCTGCGGGATTGGTCTGGGTGAGCCGGCCGGCGCGTTCCGCCACGGCGTCGACGCGCGCGAACATCTCGCGCACCGGGCGCAGGCGCGGATCGATTTCGCGCATGGTCTGCGGGGCGCGGGCCAGCCATTCCGCAGCCGGGCGCCACGCGGCGTTGATGGCGGCCGCGGCGGCGGCGCAGACCACGATCATCACCACGGTGACCGCGATCCCGCGCGGCAGGCCCCAGCGTTGCAGGCGATCGACCAGCGGCGTGAGCAGCAACGCGATGAACAGCGCCATTGCGACGGGGATGAGCACGTCCTGCGCGAAATACGCCACCACGCCGGTGCCCATGATGGCCACCAGCCAGACGGCGCGCGTGAGCTTTGAGTCTGTGCCGTTGGCAGTGTCTGGCATCGGGTGAATGTCGGACATCCGCGCCACGAAAGTTGTCATCCGCCCTGTCGCTCCGCGGCGCATTCGGCGCGCGCCGAGGTAGGGAAGATCTGACAACTTTTGCGTGCCGGATACGCCGGTACCGCGGCTACAATCGCCGCCCTGATGGGGGGACGGAGACAGCCATGCCGCAACATCGACGCATCGTCGTCGCCGATGACAACGAGGATTCCGCGCAGAGCTTCGCCATGCTGCTGTCGTTCTCGGGACACGAAGTGCGCATCGCGCACGACGGCGAGCAGGCGCTCGACACCATGCGCGATTTCCGCCCGGACGTGGCCTTCCTCGACATCGGCATGCCGCGGCTGAGCGGCTACGAAGTGGCCGAAGCCGTGCGCGCCGAGCCGTGGGGTCGCGACATGAAACTCATCGCGGTGACCGGGTGGGGCCAGCCGGACGACAAGCAGCGCGCGCGCAGCGCCGGCTTCGACCAGCATCTCGTGAAACCGATCGACCCGTCGGACGTCGACCGGCTGCTCGAGGCCTGAGCGGCTCTTACACCACCGGGTCAGCGCTGCAGGGCGAAGATCACGCCTGCGACGAGGGCGACGATTCCGAACACGACGGCGACGATGTTGGCGGCATGGCGCGCGAGGGCGGGCATGACCTGGCTCCGGTCGGGTAGATAGGGCCCGAGGCTAGAGCGTGAAGCTGCCGCGCGCAGCCCGCGGTCACGCCGCCTTCCGGTTACATCCTGCAACAACCGACATAGGTTGCGTCCCACGGCAAATCCCGGGGCGGCGTCAAGCGCGTCGCCTCGAGGTAGGACAGGAACTACAGCGCCGGGAAACCTGTCAGAATTTCCCAATGATGGGGCGGCGTTCAGTGGCATTGCTCTGCGTGCTGCTGGCGCATGCGGTGCTCATCTTCATGCTCACGCGGCCCTGGGACAGCTCACGGGCGCGGGTCATCGGCGATTCCTTCGACACTGAACCCATCACCCTGTATTTGCCACCGCCGGAGGACGAGGTCGAGCCGCCGGCTCCCGTGACCCCGCGTGCCCCGGCGGCGCCGCGCCCGCCCGAGCTGCCGAGCGCGGCCGTGGAGGCGTCTGCGCCGGAGGGAGAATCGAAGGCCATTACCGACACCTCGCACGTCGATTGGCCGCTCGAGGGCAAGAGGGCGGCGGCCCGCGTGCTGGCGCGCGAGGCCGAGGCCGAGCGTATCGCCAAGATGTTTGCCGGCCCGGGCGGCACCTGGGCGTCCCTCACCAGGCGCCAGCGGTCCAAGCTCAACAAGTTCCGCTTCAAGCCTGGCATCGACGGCCTCGAATACGACGAGAAGGGCAACCAGATCTTCCACATCAGCGACGGCTGCATGATCGTCAACTCGGGCTTCATCGCCTGCAAGATCGGCAAGGTCAAGGTGCGTGGCGACATGTTCGAGAACATGCGCGAGTACTTCGACGAGCTGCGCCTGCCCGAGACCAACGAAGGCAACGGCACCGAACCCGAAGCCCTGCGCCCGCCGTACTAATGGGGACATTCCTCGTTTCCTAGCAAACGGGGACAGACCTGGGGCTTGCACTGCGCGCGGACTATCGCCAGGTTCAGGTCTGTCCCCGTTTGCTAGGAAACGAGGAATGTCCCCATTTACTCGGAGCTGGCGAGGGCGGGGTCGGAGGTGTGATCCGCGGGGTTCTCGACTTCTTCCCAGTCCTGGTCCCAGGAATCCACTTCATAGCGGCGCGTCATGGGGAAACTCGCGGGCCGCAGGTATTCGAAGCGCTTGTCGTAGTCGAGGTTGGTGGCGTAGCGCGGCTCGGTTTCGAGGATGGAGCCGGCGGTGAGGCTGCCGAGGATCATGAGCCGCCCGACCTTGCCGCGATCCACCGATTCGATGCGGAAGATGCGCCGTGCGAACAGCGCCGCATGGATGTGCAGGTCGCCGGTGCCGGTGATCTCGGTGCCGGCGACGCGGATGTCGCGCCCGGAAATCAGCGCCAGGAAGTCGCGCGACATCAGCGTGTCGCGCGGATCCTTCGCATAGACGATGTCACCTTCGATCTCGATGTCGGTGGGCGAATACACCGTGTAGATGCCGCTCACCGTGCCGCGCACGTACAGCTTGGCGCCTTTCTCGCCGATCAGGTAACGCGGATTGTCCGATGACTCCGCGCGCTGCAGCGGGCCATTGCCATTGGCCAGCCGCCACACGAAGCTGCCATCGGAGTTGAAGATGATGCGCGTGTCCTCGGTGAACACCTGCCGATCGCCGTCTTCACCGCCATTGACCACGTCCGGCATGTCGCGCGGCAGCGAGACGCGTTCGGTGCGGGTTTCGATGCCGCCCTGGAAGATGTTCTTGCTCCGCTTGCGCATGCCGAGATTGTCGAAGGTCATCTTCGAGGCCGACGTCGTCACCTTGCCGAAGAATCGCGGCTCGACGCCGCCGGAGAACGCCACGCCGATTTCGGTGTTGCTGTGGAACCGGCCATCGATGACGTCATCGTGCAGCATGATGTTCGGGTCCCAGCTGTTGACCAGCTGGGTGAAATGCGAAAACGCCAGGCGCTTGAGGCTCAGGCGCGTCTTCATCCGCTTGCCGTCCTTGCTGGTCATGATCTCGGCGATCACCTGCTCGAGGCCGGTGCTGTCGGCGGCCGGCTGGCGCATGACGCGCGCCGAGTACTGCCGGCCGTCCTGTTGCCAGGTGAGCTCGGTGTTGGTCATGTTCGAGTCGAGCAGCTGCTGCGCCACTTGCTGCACGTTCTTCGTGAGCATGACCTGTTCGGGCTCCGGCACCGGCACGTCTTCCGGGTGCATCTGCGGCTCGGCGATGCTGGCCAGCATGTCGGAGGGACCTATCGTGGTCAGCACGGGGCCCGAGGACATCGGCATGTCGGCGTAGGCAGATGGGGTGGCGTATTCCTCGACCTGGGGTGCCTGTTCGAGGCGCGCCACGGCATCGGCCACGGCGGCAGCGTCGACGGTCTGCATGCCGGTGCCCGGATCGTCGAGCACATCCTGGATCGGATCGGGCGCCGGTTCCGGCAGGGCAGCCTCGGTGAATTCCTCGCTGCTCGGGCCCTCGCGGGTCTCGAGCTGCACCGAGAGCTCGGGGATGTTGGCGTCGTCCTCGCCGGCTGTGTATAGCGCGGTGCCGACACCGATCAACAGCGCGATGTGCACCGCGGCGGAAATGCCCAGGGATGTGGTGATGTCGCGGTTGCGGGTGGACAGCGAAGTCCAAAAGGCACCCGCCGCCCTGCGAAGCCGGAGCGTGATGTCCTCGTATGCGGTGGTAAACGCGGGTGATGACACCCGAGACCTCCGTCTTCTTCTCCCCTCGGCCTTATCTTGCTCCGAACGTCATTTCCGGTCGACCGGTTTTTAGCCGCGTCGCATCACGGATTTCACTGACGCCGCGCCGCGCTCGGGTCTCCGGTGGGCGGCGGCGCGCGGTCGATGGCCGCAGGCGGCCCCAGGATCTCCGTAAGTATCGGTTTCAGGGCGTTGGCCCAGTGTTGGTACGCCTTGGGCGTGAGATGCAATCCGTCGAAGGTCATGCCCTCGAGCAACACGCCGTCCGCAGTTGCGAGCTGGCCGTTGATGTTTATGTAACGTACGGATTTTCCATTGGCCAGCGCGGCGATCTGCCGGTTGGCGGCATCGATCACAGGCATCACGTCCCGGTTGTCGTTGCGTGGCGTGATCCCGGTGAGGACCACCTTTGCCCCCGGGGCACGCTTGTGGATTTCCTCGAGCAGGGCGGCCACGCCCCGGGCCACGTCGGCTGCGCGGGCTTCCGCGTCACCGATGGGCGTGGCATTGCCGATGTTGTTGGTCCCGGCCATGACCACGACCACCTTCGGATTCACGCCGTCGAGCTCGCCGTTCTGCAGGCGCCAGAGCATGTGCTGCGTCTTGTCGGCGCCCCAGCCGAAGTTCGCGGCATTCCAGCCCTTGAAGTTGATGTTCCAGTTGTCGAGCAGGTCCTTCCACGCCTCGTCGCTGGTGCCCCAGCGGCGCGTGATCGAATCGCCGACGAAGTACACGTCGATCTGCCCGGCGGTGCGCTTGGCCAGCAACTGCTCGTGGGCGATGCGCGAGTTCTCGTCGGTCCGCGGTGTCGCCACGTCCGCGCGCTCGATGGGCGGTCGACCCGCCACCAGCGCACTCAGCCAGCGCGCGGAGGCATCGTTCCAGGGTTTCGATTGTTCCGGCGTCGCGAGATGGTTGTGAGGCGACTGGGTCATGGGTGCGACCTGCTTCGGCCCCCGTATCACGTTGTACGCGGACCAGATGCCAACGGGCGGCGTGGCCGTGTCGATGAATCCCAGGGACACCAGCGACGGCACCTTGATGCGCGCCGCGCAGTTCGCCGTGTCGAAGTACTGTGCGGTCTCGAGCACCTTGGGATCGTTCGCGTCCCAGAAGGGGTAACCCGTGCGGCGCCCGTGCGCCGTGCCATTGACGTCCGCGCCG
>DASUGK010000025.1:0-51886 GCA_036274075.1 Steroidobacteraceae bacterium
CCGACGTTGGGCAACCCGACGATGCCTGCCTTGATGCCCATCTATCTACCTCTCCGTTGCGGCGGGTTTCGCGCGCGAATGCAGTCTGTTCATGGCGATCTGCGCGCCGTCGCGCAGCATCACCTCGATGGCGTCCGCGCCGGCCGCGATGGTCTCGTCGATGACGCGTTGCTCTTCCCTGCCGGCGTGCGTCAGCACGAAGTCGACGACGTCCTTGCTGGTGCCCGGGTGGCCCACGCCGATTCGCAGGCGCCAGAATCCTTCGCCCTGCGCGGCGATGATGTCGCGCAGGCCGTTGTGACCGCCGGCACCGCCGGCATCCTTGAAGCGGATCGTGCCGCTCGGCAGGTCGATCTCGTCGTGCACCACCAGCATCTGCGCCGGCGGAATCTTGTAGAACCCCAGCACGCTCGACACCGGTCCGCCGCTGCGGTTCATGTAGGTCATGGGCTTGGCGAGCCAGATCTCCTCGCCGTCGATGCGCACGCGCGCGAGTTCGGCCTGGTGCTTGGGCTCGTGGCGGAACGAGCCGCCGTGGCGGCGCGCGAGCTCGTCCACCAGCCAGAAGCCGGCGTTGTGACGCGTGCGCGCGTAGTCGGGACCCGGATTCCCGAGCCCGACGATGAGCTTGATGACGGTGCCGGCCATGCTGCGGTGGGGACTCGCGAAAACAACCGCGGCGCGACGAGTCTTCGGCGCGCCGAGGGAAGTGGGTAGTGAGTGGAGGCGGGGCGGACACCGGTCCGCCCCACCCGGCACACCTTACTTCTTGCCGCCTTCCTTCTTGGCAGGAGCGGCGGCGGCCTTGGCGTCGCCCGCGGCAGGGGCCGCGGCCTTCGCGTCGCCAGCCTTGGCAGCGTCTGCCGCGGCCGGGGCAGCAGCGGCGGCGCCTTCGGCAGGCGCGGCGGCAGCGGCTTCGGCGGTCGGTTCCGGCTCCTCGGCACGAGGCGGATGGATCGACACGACCGTCGCGTTGCCCTTGGCAATCGCGGGGATCGTGACGCCCTCGGGCAGCGGCAGGTCCGACAGGTGCTTCGACTCGTTGATGTGCATGCCCGACAGGTCCAGCTCGATGAACTCGGGCAGGTCCTTCGGCAGGCAGGAGATCTCGACGTCGGCGATGCGGTGCGAGACCACGCCGCCTTCCGACTTCACGCCAGGTGAAGCGGCTTCGCCCTTGAAGTGGATCGGGATGTGGATGCGGATCTTCTCGGTCTCCACGACGCGTTGCATGTCCACGTGCTGGATCGCGTTGCGTGCGGGGTGCATCTGCAGGTCCTTGACGATCGCGGCCTGCGTCTTGTCACCCACCTTGAGGTTGATGATCGAGGAGTAGAACTTCTCGTTGTCGATCAGCGTCATCAATTTCTGGTGATCGAGGGAAATGGCGCGGGGCTCGGTGTGACCCCCGTACAGGATTGCCGGCACGCGGCCCGTGTGACGCAGGCGGCGGCTCGCACCCTTGCCCTGGCCATCACGGAACTCGGCGGCGAGTTCGAAAGAAATCTTCATTGCATTGCTCCAAATTGACCAACTAACACGGCGGACACCGCGACCAGCGCCGCCACCTGGGGACAGCCCCCATTTCCAGAAAAAGGGGCCGGACCTCTATCTACAAACCTTCAACCAAGATCGAATCGCGACGAGGTCCGGCCCCTTTTTCAGGAAATGGGGACCGTCCCCTTCGCACCGATCAGTCCAGATACAAGCTGCTCACCGAATCCTCGTCGCGGATGCGACGGATGGTCTCGGCCAGCAACCCCGCAACCGACAACTGCCGGATGCGTCCACATTGTTTCGCCGCCGCCGACAGCGGGATGGTGTCGGTCACCACCAGCTCGTCGAGCGCCGACTTCGTGATCTTCTCGATGGCGTTGCCGGAGAGGATCGGATGGGTGATGTACGCCACCACCTTGATCGCACCCTCGTCCTTCAATGCCTGCGCGCCCGCACACAGCGTGCCCGCGGTATCCACCATGTCATCGATGAGTACGCAGGTCTTGCCCTTGACCTCACCGATGATGTTCATCACCTTCGACTCGTTCGGCCGCGGCCGGCGCTTGTCGATGATCGCGAGGTCGGCATCGTCCAACCGCTTGGCCAGCGCCCTCGCTCTCACCACGCCACCGACGTCCGGCGACACCACGATCAGGTTCTCGTAGCGCTGCCGGTACGCATCACCCAGCAACACCGGCGACGCGTACACGTTGTCGACAGGGATGTCGAAGAATCCCTGTATCTGGTCGGAGTGCAGGTCGATCGTCAGCAGACGGTCGACGCCGGCACTCTGGATCATGTTCGCCACCAGCTTCGCGGTGATCGCGCTGCGCGTGGCGCGCGGCCGGCGATCCTGGCGCGAGTAGCCGAAGTACGGCACCACCGCGGTGATCCTCGCCGCGGAAGCGCGCCGGCAGGCGTCCACCATCACGAGCAGCTCGATCAGGTGATCGTTGGTCGGCGGACACGTGGGCTGCACGATGAACACATCGCGCCCGCGCACGTTCTCCATCAACTCGATGTTCACCTCGCCGTCGGAGAACCTTCCGACGTAGGCGCGTCCCAGTGGCGTCGTCAGGTGCCGCGCGATGTCGTGAGCCAGGGCCTGGTTGGCATTGCCCGCAAACAGCGTCAGCGTTTCTGAATCGACCACTGCTCACCCTCATGCATGCGTCTATGGCTGGGGTGGAAGGATTCGAACCTCCGAATGGCGGGATCAAAACCCGCTGCCTTACCACTTGGCGACACCCCAACGGCCTAACTGTTCGAGCAGCGGTGACTCGTCGAGCCCGCGCGCCACCCACGCGCGCCACGTATCCGGGACCCGCGCTGCAACGCGTTCGGCATCCGCGGCCCGCGAAAATTTCGCGAACACGCAAGAGCCGGTCCCGGTGAGTCGCGCCGGCGCATGCCGACCGAGCCAATCCAATGCCTCACCCACCGCCGGAAAGCGCGCGCGGACGACTGTCTCGCAATCGTTCCGCCCACCCGTTTCCAAAAAGCCGCGCATTGTCGTGGGGGGTGAATTCCGTGTCAATTCAGGAGCCTGGAATACCGACGCGGTCGGTACGAGTACCCCCGGAAAGATCACCAGGTACCAGGAATCCTTCCCCAGCTGGACCGGGGTGAGTATTTCGCCGATCCCCTCGGCCCACGCGGACCTTCCAGCCACGAAAACCGGTACATCGGCGCCTAAACTGGCGCCAATTGCTGCCAATTGCGCCGAAGTCAGACCGGTGCGCCACATCTGGTTGAGCCCGACCAGGGTCGTAGCCGCGTCGGAGCTTCCCCCGCCCAGGCCGCCGCCGAGGGGAATCCGCTTGGTGACCGAGATGTTCGCCCCAAGTCGGCTGCCCGTTGCCGCCTTCAGCGCCCGGGCCGCCCGGACCACGAGGTCCTGGTCCTCAGGCACCCCGGCTGGTCCGGACGGGCGGGAAATCATCCCGTCTTCGCGGACCGAGATGTCGATGGCGTCCATGAGGTCGATGAGATGGAACACCGTCTGCAGCTCGTGGTACCCGTCCGGCCGCCTGCCGACCACGTGCAGCATGAGGTTCAACTTGGCCGGCGCCGGCCAGCGGTGGACGCTCACGGATTCCATCGATCGACCAGCAGCTTCATGCGCGCGCCTTCGCGTTCGATGGTCAACCGCTGCGGCAGCGAAAAGCCCAGCGCCGACGCGCGCGATGTCACGGCGACGCGCCAGCCATCCTGCTCGAAATCCGGCAAAGGCTCAGGGCTGCCGCTCGCCGGCGTGTGAGCCTCGTCCGTCCGGGGCTCCGGGATGCCCAACAACCACCAGCGCAATTGCGCGACCGGCATCTCGAAGCCGAGGCGGCGCTCGAGTTCCTCGCGCGCCGCATTGCCGTCGAGCTTGTCGCCCTTGCTGGTTGCCATGCTGACATCCTCGCCATCAGCCACGAGTCGCAACCCGCCGAGCCCCATGGGCCCGTCGATCGAGAGGTCGGCGCGCTGGCCCGCCTGCTGGTAGCGCAGCGTTCCCGAGAAGCCCTGCCCGTTCGCGGCGACGGCCACGCGGCCGGTGAGCGCGTAACGATCGAGTCTTTCCAGCGCGGCGAGCTGCTCGGTCCAGGGAGCGTCCGCGCCAGGCCCGATGATCGTCGGCTGCGGCACGGTGCGGCAACCGGACAACGCGGCCGCCAGCGCCAGGACGCCAACCGCGGTGCGCGCGACTGCGCGAACCATGCGGCCCCCTATCTACCGACGGAAGCCGTGGGTGGCTGGAGTGCGGGGTCCGGAGTCTCGGGCGGAGCCTGCGGGGCTTCCTCGGTCTTCTCCGGCTCTTCCAGCTTGGTGCCGGTGAGCCGTTCGATGGTGGCGCGCAGCGGCTTGGAGTCCGGTGAACGCGCCAGCGAGCGTGCCCACAGCGCGCGCGCTTCGGACTGTTTGCCGCTGACCCACAGCAGCTCGCCCCAGTGCGAGGCGATCTCGGGATCGGGGAATATGCGGTAGGCGCGCTCCAGGTGTGGCAACGCACCGGGGATGTCGCCGCGCTTGAACCGCACCCACCCCAGGCTGTCGAGGAACGCCGGATTGTCGGGCGAGGCATCCAGCGCCTTGCGGATCAGCTGTTCGGCGCGCGGCAGTTTCTGGTTGCGATCGGCCAGCGAATATCCCAGCGCGTTGAGCAGGCTGGCGTCCTCGGGACGCTGCTTGAGCAGGCTCTCGAAGTTCCTGATCGATTCGCGCGAGAGCCCCGCCTTGTCCTGGATCAGCGCGATCTGGTAGCGCACGCCGGGGTGATCGGGATAACGCTCGAGCGCCAGCTTGAGCAGCGCAATGGCCTCGTTGGCCTTGCCCGACTCCTCGAGCAGCGCGGCCTTGGCGAATTCCACGTCCAGCGCCTCGGCACGTTCCTTCGCGGCATATTCGTCGAGAATGCGGAAGGCTTCGTCGCGCTCGTTCTTCTTCATGAGCAGGCGTGCGGCCCGGCCACGCACGATCAGGCCGGCGCCGGCATCCGCGAGCCGGCTGTAACCCTCGAGTGCGAGGTCGGTACGGCCTTCGCGCTCGGCGATCGAGGACAGGTAGAAGAAGGCTTCGCCCGCCACTTCCGGCGAGGAGATCAAACTACCGAAACGCCGCCCGGCCTCGGACATGTTGCCCATCTGGTAGTCGAGCTTGCCGAGGCGCAGGTCGGCCTCGTCGCGCACCGACGCGTCGGCGCGCAGGCTCTCGAGCTCCTGGCGCGCCTCGTCGAGGCGATCGAGCCGCAGCAGGGTGTCGGCATAGGCGAAGCGCTGCGACTCGGGATCCAGCGCCGCGGCTTCCTGCGAGACGGCGATGGCCGCGACCGCATCGCCCTCGGCGGTCAGCACGCGCGCGAGCTGCGCGCGCGCATCCCCCGATGCCGGGTCGCTGATCAGCACGCGGTCGGCGAGCTTGTGCGCGGTGGCGAAGTCGAAGTTCTCGAGCGCCAGGTCCACGCCCGCGATCAGCAGCCTCTCGGAGACATCCGGCGATTCCAGCATGGGCCGCAACGCGGACAGCGTGATGGCCGAGCCGCCGGCATCGCTGAGCTTGCCCATGAGCTCGATGAGCGCCTCGTCGCCACCCAGTGCATGGGTGCGCAGGATGGCGGCGCTCGCATCGTCCGGCCGGTAGAGCTGCACCGAGGCCAGCGCCACCGCGGCAGCGGCATCTGCACGCTTCGGATCGAGCTTCTGCCAGCGGCGGGCCGCCTTGTCGCTGGCGGCGATCTGCTGGCATTCGGCCGCGACCTTCTGGGCGCGTTCGGAAATCTTGGCGTCGTCGGTGCCCAGGGCAGCCTTGAGGTAGCGCTCGGTGCCGCCCCGGCAGTCGCCGCGCGACAGCGCCATGTCGGCGAGCACGAGGTCGGCGTGGTCCGAGTTCGTCTGTGAGAGGGCGATCCCGGCGGCCGGCAACAGCACGGCCAGGACCAGCAGGATGGCTTTGTGAGCGGGGATTCGTGGCATGGAAGGCACTATATCTGGACCCGCGCCCCTTACAATGGTTCGCGTGAAAGACTCGATTCGACTGCGTCTCGAAAAAATGGTGGACCGTTACGAAGAGATCGGGCGCTCGCTGGCCGATCCCGCGGTCATCGGCCGACAACGCGAGTTCCGCGACCTGTCGGTGGAATATGCCCGGCTCACACCCGTGGCCGAGAAATTCGCCGCCTTCCGTGCCCTGGAACGCGAACTGGCGGCCGCCCGCGAAATGCAGAACGACGGCGACCCGGCGATGCGCGAGATGGGCAGCGAGGAGATCGTGCGCCTGGGTCCCCTCCTCGAGCAGGCGGAAGGCGCGCTGAAGATGATGCTGATCCCGCGCGACCCGCGCGACGACAAGAACATCTACCTCGAGGTGCGCGCCGGCACCGGCGGCGACGAAGCGGCGATCTTCGCGGGTGACCTGTTCCGCATGTATGCGCGTTATGCCGAGACCCATGGCTTCAGCGTGGAAGTGCTGTCGGAAAATCCGGGCGAGCACGGCGGATACCGCGAAATCATCAGCCGCATCGCGGGCTCCGGCGCCTTCTCGCGCTTCAAGTTCGAATCGGGCGTGCACCGCGTGCAACGCGTGCCGGCCACCGAGGCGCAGGGCCGCATCCACACCTCGGCCGTGACCGTGGCCATCCTGCCGGAACCCGACGAAGTGGAGGCCGTCGACCTCAATCCCGCCGAATTGCGCATCGATACGTTCCGCGCCTCGGGCGCCGGCGGACAACACGTCAACAAGACCGATTCGGCCATCCGCATCACCCACCTGCCCACGGGCATCGTGGTGGAGTGCCAGGACGAACGCTCGCAGCACAAGAACCGCTCGCGCGCCATGGCGCTCATGAAGGCCAAGCTCATGGCCGCCGAGCAGGAGAAGCGCGACAGCGAAGTGGCCCGCGACCGCAAGCTGCAGGTGGGTACCGGTGATCGGTCAGAGCGCATCCGCACCTACAACTTCCCGCAGGGACGCGTGACGGACCACCGCATCAATCTCACGCTGTACCAGCTCCCCAACATCATGCAGGGCAAGCTCGACGAACTGCTGGACGCGCTGCAGCACGAACACCAGGCCGAGCAACTCGCCGAGGAAGAGCAGCGAGGCGCTGCGTGATGCGCGGCGGTTGATCATGGCCGTCACCGCCGCAGAGTCCTCCTACGCCCCCGCCGCAACGCCGGTGCTGGCCGTGCCGAGCGCCACCGGCATCGATGCGCGGCTGGTGCTGGCCGGCCCCGGCGCGCGCGCTCTCGCGTTCGTGCTCGACTGGATGATCCGTGGCTGCGTCGCGCTCGCGTGGTGGCTGGTGGCCACCTGGCTCATCACCGGCAGCCTCGAGCTCGACATCTCGCGCGACCAGGAGACGGCCTGGACGCTGCTGGCCGTGGTGCCGGCCACGGCTATCTACTTCCTGTACCACCCGGTCCTCGAGCCGCTCATGGGCGGGCGCACGCCCGGCAAGCGCATGACGGGCCTGCGCATACTCACCCCCGAGGGCCACGTGCCCACCCTCGGCGCGCTGCTGACGCGCAACGTGTTCCGCATCGTCGACGGCCTGCCGGGCTTCTACGTGGTGGGCCTGCTGTTCCTGATGTTCGGCTCGCAGCATCGGCGCCTGGGTGATCTCGCGGCCGGCACCGTGGTGGCGCTGGAACGCGCGCCTTTCCTGGAAAAACTCGCGCAGTCGAGCGGCGCGAACACCGGTCCCTGGGAGGAAGTGCGCCGGCGCGCCCAGGCGCTGGGCCGAAGGCACGGCGACGTGGACGACGCGCTCTCGCTGGTCGACGAATACCGGCTGGCCGCGCGCACGCTCGGTGCCTCGCGCCGCCAGGCCGATGCAGCCGACACCGAGTATCTCGAAGCCACGTACGCCGACCTGCACGACGTCATCCATCGTCCCGCGCGCCGCCTGTGGCGCGTGTTGTGGTCGGTGCTGCGCGATCGCGTGCCGGCGGCCGTCCACACCATGCGCGTGCACCTGCTGGCCGTGTCGCTGCTGTTCGTGATCTCGGCGGTGTCGGGCTTCTGGCTGGTGAACACCTACCCGGACCTCATCGAGATGTTCGCCAGCCAGCAACTCATCGCCACGGTGGAACGCGGCGAGTTGTGGACCGACAACATGCTCAACGTGGCGCCGTCGGCGGTGCTCTCGGTGGACATCCTGACCAACAACATCATGGTGTCGATCTTCGCGTTCTGCTCCGGGATCATCTTCGGCCTGGGCACTTTCTACATCGTCGGGATCAACGGCGTGTCGCTGGGTGCCATCTTCGCGCTCACCGGGCAGCACGGGCTGGCGGGAAGACTGTTCGACTTCGTGGTCGCCCACGGCTGCGTGGAGCTGTCCTGCATCTGCATCTCGGGCGCCGCCGGTTCGCTGCTCGGCGAAGCGCTGATCCGTCCCGGCACGTTGTCGCGCGGCGAGGCTTTCCGCCGCGCCGCACGCGAGGGACTCAGCGTGATGTTCGCCGTGACGCTGCTCCTGCTGGTGTGCGGGTTCATCGAAGGCTACGTGTCCCCGGATCCCGAGATACCGCGCTGGGCGCGCGTCACCATCGGCGTCGCCTACTGGCTGTTCATGATCTCGCTGCTGCGCGGCCATGTGTTCGGCCGCAGCCGCGGTGGCGCCGCCGTCAACGCCTGAGCCGAGCTCTCAGACCCGCTTGCGCCGCCGCAATCCCAGGTAGGCGTCGAACACCGCGCCATCGAGCGCATCGTCCGCCTCCTCCAGCACCACCACGCCCTGCTGGCGCAGCGTGGCCACCTGTTCCTGCGCGCGGCGCAGATGTTCTCGCGCCGCGATGACCACCGCTGGATCCTGCCAGGCCACAGCCTTGATGCGCGCGAGACGGGAGATCTCGGCCGCATGCGGCGAGGCGACGATGGGCATGTGGCGCGGCACCAGTGCTTTCAGCGCCTGCAGCAACTGGTCGTTGCGCGCGGGCTCGGCGAGATCCGTGAGCCACACCACGAGCCCGCGGTGGCGCAGCATGCGCCGCACCTGGATGGCCGCCGCCAGCGGGTTGGACTCGCCGCGCTCCGTGTGCTCCGTGTCGAGCATCTCGAGCGCACGCCGCAGCCGCGTCACCGCGCGCACGCCGCGATCCGGCAGGCAGGCCGCCAGCGGGCCGTCGGCGTAGACCAGCAGGCCGACGCGATCCTCGACCGACACCGCGTGCTCGGCCAGCCGCGCGGCCACGTTGGCGTACAACCCCAGCCGGTCGAGGACACCGGCGCGCACGCGGCTGGCGCGTCCGGCATCGATGACCACGAGGATCTCCAGGTGCTGGGCCTCGCTGTATTCGCGCGAGACCAGCGAACCGCGCCGCGCGGTCGCCTTCCAGTCGATGCGCGACAACGCGTCGCCGCTCACGTACTCGCGCAGCTGCAGCAGCTCCACGCCGGAGCCCGGCAGTCGCCGCGGCGTCTCACCCGCGGACTCGCCCGCGATGGCGCGCGGCCCGCGCGGCAGGCTGTCGGGCGCCACGCCGAAGGCCCGGTCCTGCGGCAGGTTGCGGGTCCACCAGGCCAGGGCGAACCGGCCTAACAACCTGGCCGGCACCTCGCCGAAACGGCTGGCGCCGAGCCGCAGCGGCAGCAGCGTGACCGGGTCGAGCATCTCGGCGCCGGCGGGCAGTTCGATCTCGCGCACCTCGTCGGATTGCCGCAGCACCGGCGGCAGGACACGCGCGTACTGCAGGCGCAGGTCCCGCCCGCGATTGTGTTCGAAGGCATAGGCCGCGGCCGCCGGGCGGCCCAGCTTGAGCCGCGCATCGGCCTGCATGCGCACCGACAGGCGCGTGCCGCGCAGGTACCAGGCCTCGACTGCCAGCCCGCCCAGCAGCAGGAAGGCCGGGAACAACCACGCGCCGCTGAAGGCGGGATCGTCCGACCAGGTCCCCGCCACGGCCAGCAATGCCGTGAGTGCCACGAACAGGTAACCGCGCAGCGCGAAATGCATGGGCGGCCTACCGCATCTTCACCGCGGCACCGCGGTCGCTTCGAGAATGGATCCGACCACGCCGACATCGGTGTCGCCGTCGAGCGCCGCTTCGGGCTTGAGCACCAGGCGATGCGCCAGCACCCAGCGGGCCACGGCCTGCACGTCGTCCGGCGCGACGAAGTCGACATTGCGCAGGCCGGCGTGCACGCGCGCCGCGCGCAGCAGCGCCAGCGCGCCGCGCGTCGACAGGCCCAGCGCCACGCGCGGGTGTTCGCGCGTGGCGCGCGCCAGGTCGAGCACGTAATCGGACAGGGCCTCCGAGACGTGCAGCGCACTGGCCGCGGCGCGCGCCTGGTGCAGCAGCGCGCGGTCGATGCCGGCGATGTCCGACGGAATGGGGTCGCGGGCCTCGAGCTCGGTGCCGTAACGCCGCAGGATCTCGCCCTCCGCGGCGCGTTCCGGGTAACTCATGTCGATGCGCAGCATGAAGCGGTCGAGCTGCGATTCCGGCAGTGGATAGGTGCCCTCGAAGTCGCGCGGGTTCTGCGTGGCCAGCACCAGGAAATCCTCGGGCAGCGCGTAGTGATCGCGTTCGGAGGACACCTGCCGTTCTTCCATGGCTTCGAGCAGCGCCGACTGGGTCTTGGGGCCGGTGCGATTGATCTCGTCCACCAGCAGCACGTCGGCGAACAAGGGTCCGCGGCGGAACACGAATTCGTTCTTCGAGGAGTCGAACACGTGCGTGCCGACGATGTCGCTGGGCATGAGGTCCGCGGTGCCCTGCACGCGCTTGAACTCGCCGCCGAGCACGCGCGCCAGCGTCTTCGCGAGCAATGTCTTGCCGAGGCCGGGCGGGCCCTGCACCAGCACGTGGCCGCGGGCCACCAGGGCGATACACAGCGCGCGCACCACGTCCTCCGCGCCGACGATGACGCGCGCGAGTGACTGCTGCACGGACTTTTCGAATGATGCGACCGTATTCATGTTGTGATGCGTCGTTCCAGGTTGTCGAGAAGGTTCTGTAGCGGCACCAGCGGAGGTTTACCCCGCGCGTGGGCATCCGCATACCAGGTCTTGAGCTGGTCCATTTCCTGCGGAAGGATGGCGGCGTGGCGTTCGAGCCAGGACCACAGGTCGCCGCGATCGGTGCTGGTCATGCCGCTGGCGCCGCGCGCCGCGCGGGACACCGCCGCGAAGAACTGGTCGAACAGTCTCTGCGCCTGCTGCCAGGGCGCGACGGTGCGCGCGATGAGGACGCCGGCCGATTTCACCAGGTCGGCTTCCGACGGATCGCGGTGCGCGATCGCCGGCGCTCGCAGGCGCGTGCCGCCGAGCACCCACACCAGCCACAGGCCGAGCACGATGAAGATGGTCTTGAACAGACGAGGATCGGTGTAGAAGCGCCCCGGGTTGTAGCTCGCGGAAAGCCCCTGGCGCAGGTCGTCGAACAGCACCACGCCGTCGCTGGCCATCGTGACGCTCACGATGTTCGCGAACAGGCGCGCATTGTCGTCGTTGCCCAGCGCGCGGTTCGAGAACAGCGTGCCGCCCGCGGCGAGCAGGATGCGCCCGGCGCCGACGCGTTGCTCGAAGAACGCGCCTTCTCCTCTTTCGTCGCGCGCCAGCGTGAGCACGAAATTGTCATAGGGAATGCGCAGGGACCATTCCTTCGGCACGTAGTCCGTCTCGAGGCCCAGCGTGTGCACGCCCTCGAGCAAGGGATGCGGCCCGGTGGCGAGCAGCAGGATCTTCTCGGGGACCGGCATGTTGCCGTTGAAAGGCTCCACCTCCGCGAGCGACTCGTCATCTTCTTCCTCGCCTTCCTTCGCATCCCGTTCGTCGGCCTCGCGCACGCGCTGCGACAACGGCGTGTCGTCGAGGCGGCTTTCGCGTCCCTTGCGCGTCTCGAACTCGATGGCCGTCAGTGATTCGACGTCGACCACGGTGCCGGACTCGCGGTCGGCCGCCCAGCCCGGCTGGTCCATGAGCGCGGCATTGATCAGCAAGGTGTTGCCCCGCCGTATCCAGCGGTCGAGCGCCGAGTATTCATCGTTGTTGAAGACTTCCAGGCCGGGCAACGTGAGCACCATGAGGTTGCCGCGCGGCGAAAAGTCCGTGTCGTCGAGCGCGGTGTACCGCTCGCGCCAGGAGCGCACGCGCACGCCGGACCTCTGCAGCCATTCGTACAGCCCCGCATAGCCATTGCCGCGGCGCTCGGCGCTGGTGGGACGCGCCAGGTTGGAATCGGGATCCAGCGATGGCGCGGGACGCAGCCACAGCCCGTAGAACGCGGCGAATGCGCCGAGGGCCAGCAACAGCGTGATGCCGCGTTCGCGCATCACCGCCGCCCCGGCGACGCGTTCGCCAGCTTGCCGAGCAGCTCGCGCGCTTCATTCACCGCGCCCTCGATGACCGCATCCTCCGGCGACCGCGGCGCGTAACGCACGCGCTCGGCGGTTGCGGCCACGCGCTCCAGGCCGGCCCGATCGGCGTCGGACTCGAGGCGCGCGCGGCGCGCCATTTCCGCTGCCGTGAGCCCGTCGGGCGCCGGCAGGCGGTGCGCGCGCGACAGCGCCTCGCCCAGTAGTTTGAGCAACATGCCCGGGCGCTCGGCGAGCGGCGCCGCGAGCACGTCGGTGAGCATCAGCCGGCGCCGCCATTCGGCCGCGGCGGCGCGGTCGCGGTCCGCGCGCCGCGTGCCGCCGAGCAGGCCCAGCGCACGCAGCTCCGACCCGATCACGAACAACACCAGCAGGATCACCAGCACGTAACCCGCGTAGGTGATCAACCGCGCCACGCCCTCGCTGGTGCGCAGCTGGCGCGCCAGCTGGTCGAGCAGGCCCGGCTGGTCGTCGTTGCGTTTCTCGAGCCGCTGCTTCAGCCAGCGCTTGAACCTTTCCCAGCGCGTGAGCCCCTGCTGGCCGCGCTCACCGAGTTCCGCGAGCACCGGGCCCAGTGCCTGCGGATCGGGCGCCTTGCGCTGCCCGGCTTCGACGGCGGCGCGGCGCACCAGGTCTGCGAGCGTCCGCAGGCTCTGCGCGGAGATTTCCTCGCGCCGTTGTCCCAGCGTGCTCGGCAGCAGTCCACGCCACGGCGCATTTTCCAGCGCAGGCAGCAGTTCGGGGCAGCGGCGCTGCACGCGTTCGATGCCGATGTCGGTGCGCGGATCCAGGCGTGCGCGGCACTCGTCGAGCGCCCGCAACGCCGCGTCCTCGGCGCCGGCCTGCGCGGCGAGGCACAACACGATCGTCATCAGCACGCGCCTCATGGCGCGGCCCCGCGCGGCTGCTGGGCGCGCAGCTTGAGATCGGCGTAGGCGACGCACAACACCGCGAGCACGAACGGCACGCCGATGGCGCCCCAGATCAGCGTGAACATGGAGCTCACGATCTCGAGCAGCAGCAGGTCCGCGGTGCCCAGCAGCGGCGCCACCATGAAGAACAGCATCACGGCCAGCAGCCAGAGTGTCAGCACCATGCCGGCGGTGGCTAGAATGGCTCCGGTCATGCGCCACAGGTTGCGCGACGAAACGCGCAGTGCACGCACGATGGCCTGGAACGGCCCGAGCCGGTCGGCCCAGAACGCCGGCAGGGTCACGGCGAACAATGCGCTCGGAAACACCAGCAGCACTGCCACGAGCAGCAGCAACGGCGTGGGATACCAGATCCGGAACATCGCGAACGCCGAGAACAGCATCGCCGGGAATGCCAGCGCCGCGAAGCTCGCGACGACGGCCGCCGGCCAGCGGCGCAGGGTGGTCGACACCTCGGCGCGGAAACTCGGGCGCATGCCCTTTGCGATCGCGAGCAGCCGCAGCGTGATCATGCCGAACAGCGCGGCGGCGAACACCGCGACCACCAGTACGACCAGGTGCACGTCGGTGAATCCATGCAAGCCATGGATACCGCCGAAGGATCCGCGGGCCCCGAAAGACACGATCAGTCCGCCGCCGCCCTGGAAGGTCGAATACAACGGCGGCAGCAGCATCAGCAACACCGCGAGACCCGAATAGGGCAGGCATCGCACCAGGCCGGCGCGGAACAACCGTACCGCCGCGTCCAGCACCTCGCTGATCATCAGCGGCCGCGACAGCGGCAGCAGCCCGACCGGTGCAGACAGTGTGGACGCACGGTTCATGCGGGCATGATACCGATGCCGCGCGGAACTCGTATCATCGCTGCCCCATGCCGGACAGCCCCGACAACGCGCGACGCCTGTTGCAGGCCGCAGGCCACGTCGAACGCCGCGACGCCGAGCTGCTGCTCGCGGCGGCCTGGTCGCTGACGCGCAGCCAGTTGCTGGCGCGCGAGATGGACCCGGTGCCCGCCGGGGTCGCGGCGCGTTTTGCGCAACAGGTCGAGCAGCGCGCCGCCGGGGTTCCCGTCGCCTATCTTCTGGGACATCGCGAGTTCTGGTCGTTGCCATTCGAAGTGACGCCGGCCGTGCTGGTGCCGCGGCCCGAGACCGAGCTGTTAGTCGAACGAGTCCTGCACCTCGTCACGGCGCACGCCGCCGAGGTCGCCGACCTCGGCACCGGCTCGGGCGCGATTGCCGTCAGCCTCGCGCACGAGCGTCCGTCGTGGCGCGTGCTGGGAACCGACGCCTCGGCCGATGCGCTGGCGGTGGCGCGGCGCAATGGAGAGAAACACGCCGGCGGACGCGTCGAGTGGCGGGCGGGTGACTGGTATGCACCGCTCGCCGGGCGCCGTTTCGACGCCATCGCCAGCAACCCGCCGTACATCGCGGAAAGTGACCCCGCCCTGGCGTCGGACGGAGTGCGCCACGAACCGCGCGTCGCGCTGACGCCCGGGAGCGACGGCATGAGCGCCCTGCGGACTCTTATTAATGGAGCGCCTGGTCACCTCGAGCCCGGCGGCTGGCTGGTGCTGGAACACGGCGCCGACCAGGGCGCCGCGGTGCGCGCCGCGCTTGTCGCGCGAGGCTTCGCTCACGTAACCTCGCACACCGATCTGGCCGGCCACGATCGCGTCACCGAAGGAAACCTCCCCCATGCTCGTTTTTGAAACCACTCTCGGCAACATCGAAGTCGACTTGTTCGAGAAAGAAGCCCCCGTCACTTCCGCGAATTTCCTCGGTTACGTCGACGACGGGTTCTTCGACGGCCTCATTTTCCATCGCGTCATGAACGGCTTCATGATCCAGGGCGGCGGCTTCGAACCGGGCATGAAGCAGAAAAAGACCAAGGCGCCCATCAAGAACGAAGCCACCAATGGACTGAAGAACAAGCGTGGCACGCTGGCGATGGCGCGCACCAACGACATCAACAGCGCCACGGCGCAGTTCTTCATCAACCTGGTCGACAACGACTTCCTCGATCACGCCGGTCCCGCCAACTACGGTTACGCGGTGTTCGGCAAGGTCACCTCCGGCATGGACGTGGTGGACAAGATCGCCAAGGTGCCGACCACCAATCGCGCCGGGCACCAGAACGTGCCCGCCGCCGACGTGGTGATCACCAAGGCCTCGCGCAAAGCCTGACGTGAAGAAGGGCTGGCGGCGGCGCATCGTCCGGTGGTTCGCCACCGGGCTGGTCGCCGCCTTCCTCGCCACGGCGCTGCCCGTCGTGGCCATGCGCTGGATGGATCCGTGGTACAGCGCCTTCATGCTCGACGCCGCGCTCGATGCGTCGCGCCAGGGCAAGGCGAAGTACAAGACCGACTATCGCTGGGTGGACCTCGAGCAGATCTCGCCGCACGCCGCGGTGGCGGTGATCGCCTCGGAAGACCAGCTGTTCCCGTATCACACCGGCTTCGACTTCAAGTCCATCCGCGAGGCGATCCGCGCCAACGAACGGCAGGCTACGCGCAAGCGCCCCCGCCTGCGCGGCGGCAGCACCATCACCCAGCAGGTGGCGAAGAACCTGTTCCTGTGGTCGGGCCGCAGCTACCTGCGCAAGGGACTCGAGGCGTATTTCACGCTGCTCATCGAGATCAGCTGGCCCAAGGAACGCATCCTCGAGGTGTACCTGAACGTCGCGCAGTTCGGTGACGGCGTCTACGGCGTCGAGGCCGCCGCGCAGCGTTACTGGCGCAAGCCGGCGTCGCAGCTCGATCGCTGGGAAGCGGCGACCCTGGCCGCGGTGTTGCCGAATCCCATCCGGCTGCACGCCAACGCGCCGTCACCCTACGTGCAGCTGCGCCGCGACCAGATCCTGGCGCAGATGCGCGGACTCGGCGGTGCCAGCTACCTCGGCGAGCTGGAATCCCCCACCGCCCCACCCAAAGCCGGCAACCGCAAGTAAGCAGTGGTGCCGGGCCGGCACTTCGGTAGTGGTGCCGGGCCGGCATTTCGGCATTCCTACTGGAAACAGTGCCGAATTGCCGGCCCGGCACAAATGCCGAAAGGCCGGCCCGGCACCGATCTACATCTGGCGGAAGAGGTGTAGATAGGTGCGGCTCACGGGCAGCACTTCGGGGCGGCCCTTGAGGTGCACGTCGGCGGTTTCGTTGGCGCCGCGCGTGACGTGGCTGATGGCGCGCAGGTTCACGACCACCGAGCGGTGCACCTGCGCGAACTCCGCGGGATCGAGTTGCGCGAGCAGGTCCTTGAGCGGCGTGCGGATGATGGCATCGCGCGCCTGCCCGCCGTCGTCGCGCCAGGCCACCTGCGTGTATTTCTCGTCGGCGCGCAGGTAGTCGATGTCCTCGATGGCGATCATGCGCACGGTCTGCCCCACCGAGGCGCGCACCCAGCGCATCTGCCCCGCGGACTGCCGCGCCAGGCTGGCCGCGAGTTGTTGCAGCAGCTCCTCGGTATTGAGTGCCGGCTGAGAGGCGTGCAACCGTTCCTGCAGCCGCGCGACGGTCTCGGCGAGCCGCGCGACTTCGACCGGCTTCACCAGGTAGTCGAGCACGCCATGTGCGAAAGCCTGCACCGCGTACTTGTCGTACGCCGTCACGAACACCATGTGCGCGCGGCGCCCGATGTGCTGCGCGGCGTCGACGCCGGTCTTGCCCGGCATCTGCACGTCCAGGAAGCAGACGTCCGGGTGATGTTCCTCGAAGCGGTCGATGGCCTCGCGCCCATTGCGCGCCTCTGCCACGACCACGAGCTCGGGCCAGGTGGCCGCGAGCATGCGCGACAAGGCCTGCCGCAGCAGCGGTTCGTCGTCGGCGATCAGTGCGGTGGGTGCGCGTTTATTCATCGCGGCGCGCCGGGAAGCCGAGCTCGGCGCGAACGCCGTGCGGCGAGACCTCGGTCAGGTTCAATTCGACGCCGCCCCCGAAGGTCAGTTGCAGCCGCTCGCGCAAGCGCGACAGCCCGGTGCCGAGCCCGCGATTCTGCGACTTCAGGCCGATGCCGGTGTCGGTCACGCGCACCAGGCAGCGTCCGTTGCGCACCGCGACCGTGGCATCGATGCGCCCGCCGGTTTCACTGGGATCGATGCCATGACGCACCGCGTTCTCCACCAGCGTGAGCAGCGTCATCGGCGGACAGACCAGCGACTTCGCTTCCGGCTCCACCTGCAGCGTGTATTGCAGCCGGTCCGGCATGCGCATCTGCATGAGATCCAGGTACGCCCCCACCAGCTCGAGCTCGTGCTCCAGCGTGGTCGAGGTCGACTCCATGCGCGGCACTGCGGCACGCAGGTAGGCGACGAGGCTCGCCAGCACCTTCGACGCATGCGGCGACTGCGCTTCCACCAGCGCCTGCACGTTGGCCAGCGTGTTGAACAGGAAGTGCGGTTCGACCTGGGCCTGCAGCAGCCGCAGCCGCGCGTCCAGCGCCTTGCGTTCGAGCTCGCTGCGTTCCAGCTCGAAGGCGAAGGCTTGTTCGCGGGCGCGTGCCTCGCGCTGGCGCAGGATGGTGCCGATGGCGATCCACGGGGCGAACAGCATTCCCACGAATATCAGGCCGCCGAGTCCCGCGGGCGCCTCCGAGCCCTCCGGCGGACCGCCCGTCAGCATGTACGCCAGCGCCGAGGCGATCGGGATCGTGATGACGATCGCGACCAGTTGCAGCGCCGTACGTGCCAGCCACCTCGGCAGCCGGCGCGGCCAGCGTTCGAACAGGCCGAACACCAGCAACACGGCGAGGCCGAGCAGCACGGCACGGCTGACGGCCGGCACCAGCGACACCTTGTTGTGCAGGCTGAGCAGCAGCCCGAAAGCCGCCGACACACCCACCGTGAACCGCACGCGCGGCCGCGCGAAAATCTTCGCGACGGGTGGTGTTTGCAGGGGTGCAGCGGCCGCCATGGACCGGACTATAGAGCAACGTGAACGGTGAAGCCGTGCGGAGCGGCCCGCGCGAGCCGCGTTCCGCGCCGTTCATCCGCCTGTACCGCCACTCGGGGCGCCCCCACCGTCACCCGTCGCATGCAGCTCGTCTTTGCACACGCAGGCGAACAACATAGCCCGCATCGAGCAAGGGACGGGAGCCGTATATGACACGCAAGAAAAAGATTCTGGTGGGCATCGCAGCGTTCTTCGCGCTGGCGATCGCCTCGATCGCCGTGACGCTCAGCTACACCTCGGCCTGCCCCGCGGCAGCGGCGGCGGTCAATGGCGCCAGCATGCAGGCCATCGTGCACAACTGCTACGGCGGTAGCGAGACGCTGCGCCTGGCGCAGGTGAGCCGGCCCGCCGTCGAGGACGATCGCGTGCTCGTCAGGGTGCGCGCCGCCTCGGTGAATCCCTACGACTGGCACATGATGACCGGCAAGCCCTACGTGTTGCGGCTCGACGCGGGCATCGGCGCGCCAACCAACACCCGCGCCGGCGTCGACTTTGCCGGCACTGTGGAAGCCGTCGGCAAGAACGTCACGCAGTACAAGGTGGGCGACGAAGTGTTCGGCGGCGCCAACGGCGCCTTCGGCGAGTACGTGGCGGCGCGCGAAAAATCTATCGCGCTCAAGCCGGCGCAGATCAGCTTCGAGCAGGCCGCCGCCATTCCGATTGCCGGGCTCACCGCGCTGCAGGCGTTGCGCGACGAGGGACAATTGCAGGCCGGCCAGAAAGTGCTGATCAACGGCGCGTCGGGAGGCGTAGGCACCTACGCCGTACAGATCGCCAAGGCCATGGGGGCGGAAGTCACCGCGGTCTGCAGCACGAAGAACCTGGAGCTGGTGCGCTCGCTCGGCGCCGACCATGTCATCGACTACACGGCGGAAGACCTGACGAAGGGCGAAGGCCGCTATCACCTGGTCGTCGACAATGTCGGCAATCACTCGTTCAGCGCGCTGCGCCGCGTGCTCGAGCCGAGGGGCATCGTCGTCACCGTGGGCGGCCCGAAAGGACCGTGGATCGATCCGTTCCTGCCGCTCATCAAGGGCGCGATGATTGCGCCCTTCGTCGACGAGCGGTTCACGTTCTTCATCTCGCACATGAGCCACGACGACCTGGAGTACCTGGCCGGCCTCGCGCGCGACGGCCGCATGAAGTCGGTGATCGGCGCCGAATATCCGCTCGGCGAGCTGCCGGCGGCGCTGGATCTCGTGGGCAGCCGCCATGCACGCGGCAAGATCGTGATCCGGGTGCCGTGAGATGGGCTTCCTCGCGCAAATCTCGGCCGCGGGCAGCGACAACCAGTGGCGCCAGGCACTGCGCGGCGAACTCGAGCGCATCCGCAGGCAATACGCGCTGTACCCGGCCGCGGGCGCCAGCCCGTCGCAGACTTTGCATTCGGCGACGCACACCGTGCGCGAGATCGCCGCGCATTGCCTGCCGCTGGGCATCGCGCTGGTGATGCATCTCTATCCACTGTGCGCGCTGCGCTGCGCGCCGCTGCCCGCGGTGAGCATCGCGGGATTCAAGCGCCGGCTGCTCATGAACCAGGTCGCGGAGCGCGGGCTCATCGTGGCGAACGGCGGCAGCGAACGGGCCCACGGCCCGCACCAATCCATGTCGGTCGCGCTGGATGGCGACGGCCTGAGGGTCACCGGGACCTTCGAGTACGTTTCGCTGGCCAGCGTGGCCGACCTGGTGCTGTTCAGCGCGCCGCTGGCCGACGGCCGGACCGCGTTCTGCGCCGCCGGCCTGCGCGGCGGTTCCGTGCGCATCGGCGAGCCGAAGTTCTCCGGCAGCATGCAGTACTCGGATACGCGCCCGCTCACGTTCGTCGATCACCGCGTCGCGCGAGGCCGGTACCTGGTCGCGGCCGACGCGGCCGGCGCGCGCTGCATCTTCGACTACCAGCGCTGCTGGTTCCACCTGTTGCTGGCCGAGGCCTATCTATCGCGGATCACGCAGCTGCAGCGGACCCGTGGATTGCACACCACCGTCGAGCAGCAGATGGCATTGAACGAAGTCGCCTGCCTCAGGGAATATGCCACGCGCCTGCTCGACGATTGCCGTCCACGCGGCAGCGTCGACCGGCTGGGCCACGTGACCGCGACGATGAAGCTGCGGGTGTCGTCGCTGGCGCAGGCCACCGGCCGGGCCTTGCGCGAACTGGCGGCCGGCGCAAGCACGAATCCTGCCGGCCCGGCCGGCGATGCCAGCGATGCCAGCGAGCTCGACTACATGAAACTGCAGCCGACGCCGGATGCCAGGATCCTGCAGGGGCTCGCGGTAGCTAGTTGATCGCGTCGCTGCCGCGCGGCGCGGTTTCGGTGAACAGCTGCTCGGCGTCGATGGGATCGAACCGGTACGGCTTCTGGCAGAACTCGCAGGTCACGGTGACCGCGCCCTGCTCGGCGATGACGCTGCGCACTTCGTCCTGCCCGAGCGACCGCAGCACGTTGGCCACGCGCTCGCGGCTGCAGCGGCACTCGAACCTGACGTCGTGGCCGGAGAACATGCGCACCTCGTCGGCGCCGAACATGTGCACCAGCCGCGATTCGACGTCGTCGCCGAGCAGCTCGCGCGCCGGCAGGCCGAGCATGGCGTGGTCGGTCTTCATCCATGCAGCCTCGAGCGCGGCGGGATCCGCGCTCACCGGCTTGCCGCCCTCGCCCGGGATGCGCTGCACCAGCATTCCCGACACCACGCCCGGCGTCGAGGCCAGGCGCACGCGCGTCGGCAGCTGCTCCGACTGGTGGAAGTACGCCTCGAGGGTCTCGGACAGCGACTCGCCGGCGATGGGCACCACGCCCTGGTAGCTGGACGCCCGGTCCGTGGCTTCGACCGTGACCACGATCTGGCCTTCGCCGGTTAGCGAGCGGAACCCGGGATCACTGTCGAACGGCTCGTGGCGCGCCATGGCGCGCACGCGGAAGTCGTGCGTGCATTGCGCGACCAGCAGGTTCACCAGTCCCTTGCCCTGCAGCTGCAGCGTCAGCGTGCCGTTGAACTTGAGCGTCGCGGCCAGCAGCACCACCGCGCCCACCGCCTCGCCCAGCAACGCCTGGACGGCGGGTGGATAGTCCTGGTGTTCGCGCAGGTCCAGCCACGCACGCGACAGCCGCACGGCATGGCCGCGGATGGGATGCCGCTCGAGGACGAAGCGGCGGACTCGGTCGGATTCGCTCACCAGCCGAGCTTATCAGCCGGCGAGCTTCTTCTTCAGAAGCTCATTGAGCTGCGCGGGATTCGCCTTGCCGCCGGTCGCCTTCATCACTTGTCCTACGAAGAAGCCGAAAAGCTTGTCCTTGCCCGAACGGTAATCGGCAAGTTGTCCCGGGTTCTTCGCCATGACCTCGTCGATGGCCTTCTCGATGGCGCCCGTGTCGGTGATCTGCTTGAGGCCCTTCGACTCGATGATGCTGTCCGCGTCCTTGTCCTCGGCCCACATCGCTTCGAACACGTCCTTGGCGATCTTGCCGGAGATGGTGTTGTCGGTGATGCGTGCCAGCAGGCCGGCGAGGCGCGCGGCATCGATGCGCGACTCCGTGATCTCGAGGTTGTGCTCGTTGAGCGCGGCCGCCAGCGAACCCGCCACCCAGTTGGCGGCGAGCTTGGGCTGGCCCGTCAGCCTGGCCACTTCTTCGTAATACGCCGCGAGCTCCTTCGACGAGGTCAATACGCCCGCGTCGTATTCCGACAGCCCCAGCGCAGCGACGAAACGCGCCGCTTTCTGGTCGGGCAACTCGGGCAACGTGGCCTGCACTTCCGCGATGAACGCCGGTTCGAGCTCCACGGGCAGCAGGTCCGGATCCGGGAAGTAGCGGTAGTCGTTCGCTTCTTCCTTGGAACGCATGCTGCGGGTCTCGCCCTTGTCCGGGTCGTACAGCCGCGTTTCCTGCACCACCTTGCCGCCGCCCTCGAGCACGTCGACCTGGCGCGCGACTTCGTAGTTGATGGCTTTCTCGACGAAGCGGAACGAGTTGATGTTCTTGATCTCGGCGCGCGTGCCGAACTTCTGTTCACCGGCGCGGCGCACCGACACGTTCGCGTCGCAGCGGAAGGAACCTTCCTGCATGTTGCCGTCGCAGATCTCGAGGTACCGCACCAGCGTGTGCACCTTCTTGAGATAGGCCACCGCTTCCTTCGCCGAACGCATGTCGGGCTCGGAGACGATTTCGATGAGCGGCGTGCCGGCGCGGTTCAGGTCGATGCCGGTGAGCTTGCCCAGCCCCTCGTGCAGCGACTTGCCGGCGTCCTCCTCGAGATGCGCGCGCGTGATGCCGATGCGCTTCTTGCTGCCGTCGTCGAGCACGATGTCGAGATGGCCCTTCGCGACGATGGGCAGCTCGTACTGGCTGATCTGGTAGCCCTTCGGGAGATCGGGGTAGAAATAGTTCTTGCGCGCGAACACCGAGCGCGGCGCGACCTGCGCGCCGATGGCCAGGCCGAACTTCACCGCCATGCGCACGGCTTCCCGGTTGAGCACGGGCAACACGCCGGGATAGGCGAGATCAACGAGGTTGGCCTGCGAGTTGGGCGCCGCTCCGTAACGCGTGGCCGAGCCCGAGAAGATCTTCGAGGCGGTGGAGAGCTGCGCGTGGATTTCGAGGCCGATGACGGTCTCCCAACCGTTGGCGGCGCTCATGACAGCTTCTCCGGCTTGAACGCCGCCGGCATCTGCCGATGCCAGTCGCTCTCCTTCTGGTAGGCGTGTGCCACGTTGAGCAGCTTGCCCTCCGCGAAGTGCGGGCCGCAGATCTGCATGCCCACCGGCAGGCCGCGCACGAATCCACAGGGGATGGACACGCCCGGCACGCCGGCCAGGTTCGCGCCGATGGTGTAGATGTCGTTGAGGTACATCTGGATCGGGTCGTCGGTCTTGGAGCCGATGGGGAATGCCACGTCGGGCGCCGTCGGGCCGATGAGCACGTCCACCTGCTCGAACGCCCGCTTGAAGTCCTGGTTGATGAGCTGCCGCACGCGCTGCGCTTTCAGGTAGTACGCGTCGTAGTAGCCCGCGGAGAGCACGTAGGTGCCCGTCATGATGCGGCGCTTGACCTCGGCCCCGAAGCCCTCCCCACGCGAGCGCTTGTACAGGTCCATGAGATCCCTGGGATTCTCGCAGCGGTACCCGTACCGCACGCCGTCGAAACGCGCCAGGTTGGACGACGCCTCCGCCGGCGCCACCACGTAGTACGTGGGCACGGACAGCGGCAGCGCGGGTAGTTTGACCTCCACCAGCTTCGCGCCGAGCTTCTCGTAGACCTTAAGCGCCTCGCGGATCAGCTTCTCGACGCTGGCATCGAGGCCATGGCCGAAGAACTCGCTGATGAGACCGATCTTGAGGCCGCCCAGCGGCGCGTTCAGTCCGGCCACGTAGTCCGGCACCGGCGTGTCGACGCTCGTGGAGTCGCGAGGGTCGAATCCCGCCATCGCGCCCAGCACCATGGCGGCGTCCTCGGCCGACTGCGCGATCAACCCGCCCTGGTCGAGGCTGGAGGCGAACGCGATCATGCCGTAGCGCGACACGCGTCCATACGTGGGCTTGAGGCCGGTGACACCGCACAGCGACGCCGGCTGACGGATCGAACCACCCGTGTCGGTGGCCGTGGCGATCGGGGAAACCCTCGCCGCCACCGCGGCGGCCGAACCACCCGACGAGCCACCCGGCACCAGGCCCGAGTCCCACGGGTTCTTCACCGGACCGTAGTAGCTGGTCTCGTTCGACGAGCCCATGGCGAACTCGTCCATGTTGGTCTTGCCCAGCGTCACCATGCCGGCGGCGTTGAGTTTCTCGACCACGGTGGCGTCATAGGGCGACACGAAGTTGTCGAGCATCCGGGAGCCGCAGGTGGTCCGCACGCCCCGGGTGCAGAAGATGTCCTTGTGCGCCAGCGGCAGGCCGGTGAGCGGCCCGGCCGTGCCTGCAGCCAGCGCGGCATCGGCCGCCCGGGCCTGGGCCAGGGCGGATTCGGGGGTCACGGTCACGAAGGCGTTGAGCCTGGGCTGCGAGGCCTCGATGCGGCCCAGCAGGCTCTTCGTGAGCTCCGTCACGGAAAATTCCTTGGCGCGGAGCTTCGTCGCGAGCTCCGCCAGCGTAAACGTATGCATTTTCGTGCTTAGTCCTATTCGATGACCTTGGGGACGAGGTACAGCGCTGCTTCCACCTGCGGAGCATTGCGTTGGTACAGCTCGTGTTGGTCCCCTTCGGTCACGACGTCGGGCCGCATGCGCTGCGCGAGCCCCGGGAGCGGATGAGCCATGGGCTCGATTCCGGCGGTCTGCGCGGCGTCGAGTTGGCCCACCAGGTCGACGATCTTGGAAAGACTGTCCTGGTAGACCGGGATCTCGGCATCGGTGAGAGATAGCCGTGCGAGATGCGCGATCGAGTTGATCTGGTCGCGATTGAGACTCATCGGAAACTCAAGCAAAAGATGTGGGAAATGTGCGCGGAATCATACCTGTTGCCTTGTGGGGCGTGCTGCAGATTGTTAAATTGCCGCCACTTTTTCGCGCTTCGCTTGGTTCTTTCATGTTTAAACGCTTGCGCGGCTACTTCTCGAGCGATCTGTCGATCGACCTGGGAACGGCCAATACCCTCATTTACGTCCGCGACAAGGGCATCGTGCTCAATGAGCCGTCCGTTGTCGCGGTGCAGGACGACCAGGGCGGTCGTGGCAAGGTCATCGTCGCGGTAGGCGCCGAGGCCAAGAACATGCTCGGCCGTACCCCCGGCCACATCAACGCGGTGAGACCCATGAAGGACGGTGTCATCGCCGACTTCACGTACACCGAGAAGATGCTGCAGTACTTCATCGGCAAGGTGCACGGCAACCGCGTGCTCAAGCCGAGTCCCCGCGTCCTGGTCTGTGTGCCTATCGGCTCGACCCAGGTCGAGCGCCGCGCCATCAAGGAGTCGGCCGAAGGCGCCGGCGCGCGCAGCGTGCAGATAGTTAGCGAGCCCATGGCGGCCGCGGTGGGCGCGGGCCTGCCCGTGAACGAGGCGCGCGGCTCGATGGTGCTGGACATCGGTGGTGGTACCTCCGAGGTCGCGGTGCTCTCGCTGAACGGCATCGTGTACGCGGCCTCGGCGCGCATCGGCGGCGACCGCTTCGACGAAGCCATCATGAACTACGTGCGCCGCAACTACGGCATCCTGATCGGCGAAGCCACCGCTGAGCGCATCAAGATCGAGATCGGCGCGGCCTATCCCGGCCAGCAGGTGCGCGAGCTCTCCGTGAAGGGCCGCAACCTCTCCGAGGGCGTGCCGCGCAGCTTCACGCTCAACTCCAACGAAATCCTCGAAGCGCTGCAGGAACCCCTGCAGGGTATCGTCGGGGCCGTCAAGCAGGCCCTGGAACAGACTCCTCCCGAGCTCGGCGCCGACGTGGCCGAGCGCGGCATCGTGCTCACCGGCGGCGGCGCCCTGCTGCGCGACATCGACAAACTACTCATGGAAGAGACGGGCTTGCCGGTGGTCATCGCCGAAGATCCGCTCACCTGCGTGGCGCGCGGTGGCGGCCGGATCCTCGAGCTCCAGGACGCGGTCGGGCCGGGAAGCTTCGGCCTAGAGTAACCAGGGAAACAAAATGGCCGTGTTCGGCAGCGGCGGCAGCCGCTCATTTGGCGGACGCGGCCCGTCCTTCGGATTCCGCTTTTTCTGCTACGCGATCGTCTCGGTCGTGCTCATGTTCTATGACCGCCGCGGCGGCTGGCTCGAGACCGCGCGTTACGGCCTGCAGGCGACCATCTACCCGCTGCAGCTGGCGGTGAATTCGCCGTCCGCGGCCTGGCGTTGGGTGAAAGAGAGCGTCACCACGCGCGAGGCGCTGCAGAAGGAAGTCGACGAGCTGCGCAACCAGCTGCGCGACCAGCAGCTGGTGACCATGCGCCAGGCGGCGCTCGAGCGCGAGAACGCCACGCTGCGCGGCCTCAATTCCGCCATGCCCGAGGTCATCGAGAAACGGCTCATCGGCGAGGTGATCAACGTCGAGGTGTCGACGCTGCGCCAGCGCCTGCTCATCAACCGCGGCGGCAACTCCGGCGTGTACCGCGGCCAGCCGGTGATCACCGGCGACGGCGTGCTCGGCCAGGTGTACCGCACCGGGCCCTTCAGCTCCGAGATCATCCTCATCACCGATTCCGAACACGCCCTGCCCGTGCAGGTGCTGCGCTCCGGCGTGCGCACCATCGCGCTCGGCACCGGGCGCGCCACGGCGCTCGAGCTGCCGTACGTGCCACAGAACTACGACGTCAAGGTCGGCGACCTGCTGGTGACCTCCGGCCTGGACCAGGTCTTTCCGTATGGATTGCCGGTGGCCCGCGTGACCAAGGTGGAACGCGATCCCACGCTGCCGCTGGCGCAAATCGTGGCGCAGCCGCTGGCGCGCATCGAGTCCGACCGCGAAGTGCTGTTCATCTGGCCGCGCCCGGGTCATCCGGCGGCGCCGGCCACGGCCGAGGCGCTGGCCGTCGAAGCAGGCAAGCCCACGACGCCGAAGGCGCAGCCCATGCCGAGCAAACCCGCGGCGGCGCCCACGACGACCATACCGGCGAATCCCCCGGCCACCGCGCCGGTAACACCGGCCACGCCTTCGACGGGCGGGACCGCCGCGCCCCCGGCAGCCAAACCGCCGACTCGACCGGCACCTCGACCTGCCACCCAACCGCCGACCCAACCGGCGACCCAACCGGCGGCACAACCGGCGACCCAACCGGAAACCCAGCCGGAGGCCCCGCCGGAAACCCCGCCCGAAACTCCAGCGGCAGAACTGCCGCCGAACGAGCCGGCCGCGACGCCCACGCCCGAGCCGGCGGCGCCGGCGCCCACCGAGGTCCCGCCGCAATGAACATGGCTCGCCGCGAACCTCGTTGGGCCGTGTTCTTCACGATGCTGATCGCGCTGATCCTGCAGGTGCTGCCGCTGCCGGACTGGCTGTCGGTGGTGCGCCCCTCCTTCGTCGCGCTGGTGGTCGTCTACTGGGGCATCTACGCGCCGCATGCCGGCGGCATCTTCGCGCCGTGGCTGGCCGGCGTGGCGCTGGACGTGTTCAAGGGCGACGTACTGGGCCAGAACGCGCTGGCCGTCGCGCTGGTGGCGTACATCTCCATGAGCCTCCACCAGCGCCTGCGCAACCAGACCCTGGTGCAGCAGTCGCTGTTCGTATTCGCGGTGCTGACGCTGAACGAATTCGTGGTGTGGGGCATCGAGGGCTGGACGCGCCATGGCGCCTCCACGTCCTGGCGCTGGATCCAGCCGATGATCGGCGCGATGCTGTGGCCCTTCGTGGCATTGCTGGTCGGCCGCACGCACACGCGCGCCTGACGCCACCCGCATGGGCACCGTCCGCATCAAGGATCACTGGGGAGAGCAAAGGCTCTTCGAGCGCCGCGCGCTCGCCGCGGCGTTCATCATCGTGGCATTGACGCTGGTGCTGATCGGCCGGCTGGTGGTGCTGCAGGTCTTCCGCTACGACTACTACGCCGAGCTCTCGCAGGGCAACCGCGTGCGCGTAGAGCCGCTGCCCGCGCAGCGCGGCCTGATCCTGGATCGCAACGGCGCGGTGCTCGCCGAGAACCGGCCGGCGTTCCAGCTGGAACTGGTGCGCGAGCGCGTGCCCGACGTCGACGACACGCTCGAGCGGCTCATCGCCATCGACGTGCTGCCGGCCGACGACCTCGACGAGACGCGCAAGCTGGTGAAATCGCGCCGCGGGTTCGAGAGCGTGCCGATCCGCTTGCGGCTCACCGAGGAGGAAATCGCGCGCTTCGCGGTGCATCGCTTCGAATTCCCCGGCGTCGACATCGCCACGCGCCTCACGCGCTTCTACCCGAACGGCGAACACGCGGTGCATGCCATCGGCTACGTGGCAGCCATCAGCGAAAGCGACGTCAAGAAACTCGAGAAGGAAGACCAGTTGGCGAAGTACGCCGGCACCTCGCTCATCGGCAAGCTCGGCATCGAAGCGTCCTTTGAAGAGGAGCTGCACGGCACCGACGGCTCGCGCCAGATCCTCGTGAATGCCGCGGGCCGCTCGGTCGATCGGCAGGGCACGCTCAAGGCGGACCTGTCGGTCATCAAGCCAGCCGCCGGCCTCGATGTGATCACGGCCATCGACCTGCCCACGCAGCTCGTGGCGGAAGAGGGGCTCACGGGTAAGCGCGGCGCCGTCGTCGCGATCGATCCCGGCACCGGGGACGTTGTCGCGCTCGTGTCGACGCCGGGATTCGACCCCAACCCATTCACCCGCGGCCTTACGCGCGCGGAGTACGGCGCGCTGCGCGACAACATCGACGTGCCGCTGCTCAATCGCGCGCTGCGCGGGCAGTATCCGTCGGGCTCCACCATCAAGCCGGGGCTTGCGCTCGCGGGACTCGTGTACCACGAGGTCGAACCCCACGCGACGAAGTTCTGCCCGGGCGTCTGGCGCCTGCCCGGCAGCAGCCTCGCCTTCCGCGAAGGGCGCGGCGGCCGTCATGGCGCGATGGACTTGCGCCACGCCATCGCCAAGTCCTGTGACGTGTACTTCTACGGTCTCGCCAACGACATCGGCGTGGATCACATCGCCGAGTTCCTCGGGTCGTTCGGGTTCGGCAGCCTCACCGGTATCGACATCGGCGGCGAGAAACCGGGCCTGCTGCCATCGAAGGAATGGAAACGCAAGACATTCAAGCGCCCCGAGGACCAGATCTGGTTCCCCGGCGAAACGGTGAACTTCGGGATTGGCCAGGGCTACTTCCTCGTCACGCCGCTGCAGCTCGCACACTACACGTCGATCATCGCGAATCGCGGCAAGTCGTATAAGCCGCGCCTCGTGACTGGCGTGCGCGATCCGGCCACGGGTGAAGTGAAGCGCTTCCCAGCCGAGAGGAACGAGGAGATCAAGAACGTCAGCGCCGAGCAGTGGCAGATCGTCACGGAAGGCATGGCCGGCACACTCCGCTACGGCACGGCCGCGGCGTTCGCCGGCAAGGCCATGACTTATACCATTGCCGGCAAGACCGGCACCGCGCAGGTGTTCACGGTCGCGCGCAACCAGAGCCTCGACAACCAGAAGACCGTGTCCGATCGCCTGCGGGACCACTCGTGGTTCATCGCGTTCGCGCCGGCCGAGCATCCGCGTATCGCCGTGGCGGTGATCGTGGAGAACGGCGGCTTCGGTGCGTCGATCGCCTCGCCGATCGCGCGCCAGGTGATGGACACGTACCTGCTCGATGCCAACGGCCAGCTCAAAGTGCCGCTGCCACCGGGCACGGGGCCGCTGACACCAGGCCCGGGCTACGGGCCCATCATTCCTGGCAAGGGCGCAGCCCCGGCCGCCGCGCCTGCCGCCGCGTCAGGAGACGAGTGATGGGAATCTACGAGCCGATTGAAACGGGCTCACGCAGCCAGCGCACCTTCTCGTTCGCCGCGCGGGTGCTGGGCGCCCTGAAACTCGATGGCCCGTTGCTCATCGGGCTGGGACTCATCGCGTTGTACGGCCTCGTGGTGCTCTATAGCGCCTCGGGCCAGAGCTGGAACCGCGTCATCGACGGCGCCATCCGCGTGGCGCTCGGCGGCATCGCCATGTGTGCGCTGGCGCAGGTCAAGCCCGCGTTCCTGCGGCGCCTGGCCCTGCCACTGTGGGTGGTCGGTGTCATCCTGCTCATCGTGGTCGACATCACCGGCCACATCGGCAAGGGCGCGCAACGCTGGCTCGACCTGGGCTTCATCCGTTTCCAGCCCTCGGAGATCATGAAGCTCGCCGTGCCCATGACCTGCGCCTGGTGGCTGCACGAGCGGCCGCTGCCGCCGAGCCTGTTGCACCTGTGCATCCTGTTCTTCGTCTTCATCGCCATCCCGGCGGGCCTGACCATCCTGCAGCCCGATCTCGGCACCGGCGGCCTCATCATGATCGGCGGCATGATGGTCATCATCATGGCGGGCCTGCAGTTCCGCGTGATGTTCGGCCTGGCCGCGTTCGGCGCACTGGCTGCCTGGCTCGGCTGGCAGTACGTGTTCCACGACTACCAGAAGCAGCGCGTGCTGATGCTGCTCGATCCGGAGGCGGACAAGCTTGGCGCGGGATACCACATCATCCAGTCGCAGATCGCGATCGGCTCGGGCGGCGTGTTCGGCAAAGGGCTGCTCAACGGGTCGCAGGGCCAGCTCGAGTTCCTGCCCGAGCGCACCACCGACTTCATCTACGCGATGGTCGGCGAGGAACTGGGCCTGCTCGGCGCCACCATCCTGCTGCTGCTCTATTTGTTCGTAGTAGGGCGAGCCCTGTATCTCGCCGTCGAAACCCAGGACACCTTCGCGAGATTGCTGGCCGGCAGCATCGCGCTGACGTTTTTCGTCTACGTGTTCATCAACGCCGGCATGGTGAGCGGCCTGCTGCCTGTCGTCGGCGTGCCACTGCCGCTGGTCAGTTACGGCGGCACATCGATGGTGACCCTGCTCGCGGGCTTCGGTATTCTGATGTCACTGTATTCGCATCGGAAGCTGATTGCCTCGTGATGCATCGCATCGCACGCACATGGATGGTTGCCGCTCTCTTCGTCTCGGGATCCGCATTGGCGGACGGGTCGTTCTCCGGCCGCACGCGTTTTGACCTCGATCGCGCGGAGATCCGCGAGTTCGTCGAAGCCACCGCGGCCGCGCAGAAGCTCGAGCCGCTCGACGTCTACCGGCTGCTGGCCAAGGCCGAGCCGCAACCCAGGATCATCGAGCTGATCAGCAAGCCCGCCGAGAAGGTGTCGCCGTGGTGGCAGTACCGCGAGCGCTTCCTCACGGAGCAACGCGTGTCCGAAGGCGCGCAGTTCATGCTCGAACATCGTGCACGCCTCGAAAGGGCGCATCGCGACACCGGCGTGGCGCCCGAATACGTGGTGGCCATCATCGGCGTCGAGACCTTCTACGGCCGCATCACCGGCAAGTACCGCGTGCTGGATGCGCTGGCCACCCTCGCCTTCGATTACCCGCCGCGCGCCGAATTCTTCAGGGGCGAGCTGGCGCAGTTCATCGCGCTGTCGCGCGAGGAGAAGGTCGACCCGCTGACCGCCATGGGCTCCTACGCCGGCGCCATGGGCGCGAGCCAGTTCATGCCTTCGAGTTACCGCCGTTACGCGGTCGACGGTGGCAACGACAACCAGCGCGACCTGTTCGCCGACTGGGACGACATCATCGCGAGCGTAGCTAACTACTTCAAGGCGAACGGCTGGGTGGCCGACGGCCCGGTGCTGGCCGACGCGGTGCTGCAGCCCGACGCGCCGGTGGTCGCGGACCCGGGCAACCTGCAGCTCAACGAGACCATCGCCGGCCTCAGGGCCAAGGGCGTGGACTTCGACCCGGCCGCGCAGGGTCCCGGCACGAAGGTGCTGCTGGTCCCGGCCGAGACCCAGGTGGGTCCGGCCTATCGCGTCGGGTTCAAGAATTTCGAAGTCATCACGAGGTACAACCGCAGCGTGCGCTACGCGATGGCCGTGCACGACCTCGCGCAGACCATCGCGGTGCGCGCCGCCGCCGACCTCGCCGCCCGCCATCAGACCACGCAGCTCGCCTCCACCGAAGAAGACAAAACCGCGCCGCGCTGAGGTTTGTTACAGTCGGCGCGTGTCAAGAACGCACCGGGCGCTCACGGTCATCCTCTGTCTCGCACTCGGCGGCTGCAGCATCACGCGCCGCCATCCGTCCCCGTCGCCGTCATCGAGGCCGGGCACTGCGATTCCCTCCGGCTCGGCGGTTCCCTCGGTGCCTCCCGACGTGCTGTCGATACCCGACGCGGTGCCTCGCGCCGAGCCACGCGGCACGCGTGGCAATCCGCCCTTCTACGAAGTCTTCGGCAAGCGATATTACGTGATGGCGAAGAGCGAGGGCTGGACCGAGCGCGGTACTGCCTCGTGGTACGGGCCGGGTTTTCATTCCGCTTCCACGTCGCTGGGCGAGCCCTATGACATGTACGCCATGACGGCGGCACACAAGACGCTGCCCATCCCCTGCTATGCCGAGGTCACCAATCTGCGTAACGGCCGCAAGGTCGTGGTGCGCATCAACGATCGCGGGCCCTTCGTCGGCGACCGCATCATCGACCTGTCCTATACCGCGGCCGCCAAGCTCGACATGTTGCTTGCGGGCACCGCGCCCGTGGAGATCCGCGTGCTCACGCCGGGCCGCGATGCCGCGGGCTCCGCGCTGCCACCGGCCGTTCCCGCAGCGCCGCCGCCCGTGCCGGTGCCCGCCACGCCGCCGGTCACCGTGGTCAATGCGCCGGCTGCGAGCACGCCGGCGGCGCCGGCGATGTTCATCCAGGCCGGCGTGTTCGCCGACCACGAGAATGCGCGGCGGCGCGTCGAAGTGCTGCTGGCCGCGGGCGTGGAACTTGCGAGCCTCGACGATCTGCCGCGCACCGACCGCACGCTGCACCGGGTGCGCGTCGGGCCCTTCGCCAGCGTGGAGGAATTCGACCTCGCGATGAAGCATCTTCGGGAACTCGGCATCACCGACGCGCGTCTGCTCACGAACTGAGCGTACAATCGACGCCACACCCGCTTTGGAGCTTCCTGCGATGCCGCGATTCCGGCTGATTCCGCTCTTCCTGTTCTCGTTCCTCAGCGTCAGTGCGCACGCCGCGGTTCCCATTCCCAAGCCTCCGGCCCTCGATGTGCGTTCCTACGTGCTCATCGACTTCCAGACCGGGCGCGTGCTCGCGGCCGACAAGGCCGAGGAGAAGATGGAGCCCGCCAGCATCACCAAGCTCATGCCCGCGTACATCGCCTTCGAGGCGCTGCGCGAGAAGCGGCTGTCGCTCACCGAGGAAGTGCTGGTGAGTGAAAACGCCTGGCGCACCGGCGGCGCGGCCTCGGGCGGATCCACCACGTTCCTGGAAGTGAACTCGCGCGTGCCGGTCGAGGTGCTGATCAAGGGCATGATCATCCAGTCCGGCAATGACGCCACCATCGCGCTGGCCGAGAAGCTCGGCGGCACCGAGGCGGGCTTCGTGCAGATCATGAACCAGTACGCGGCACGGCTCGGCATGAAGAACACGCACTTCGAGAACTGCTGGGGCGCGCCGGCGCCGAATCACTATTCGACGGCCGCGGACCTGGCCACGTTGTCGCGCGCCCTGATCCGCGACTTCCCGGAGTACTACCGTTACTACTCCGAGCGCGACTTCACCTGGAACAAGCACAAGCAGCCGAATCGCAACGGCCTGCTGGCGCGCGATCCCTCCGTCGACGGCATCAAGACCGGGCATACGGAGAGCGCCGGTTACAGCCTCGCGAGCTCCGCCAAACGTGGCGACATGCGGCTCATTTCCATCGTGCTGGGAACCAAGGGCTTCCGGCAGCGCGAAGACGCCAGCGCGACCCTGCTCAATTACGGCTTCACGTTCTTCGAGACGGTCAAGGCCAAAGGCGCGGGCGACGTGGTGCTCAAGCCCGAGGTGTACAGGGGCGAAGAAGAGATGGTGACGCTGGTGCCGCAGCACGACGTGTACGTCACCATCGGGCGCGGTTCGGCAGCGCAGCTCAAGACCTCCGCCACGGCGAAGGAACCGGTGATCGCGCCCATCAAGGCCGGCGACGCGCTGGGAGAACTCGTGGTCTCCGACGGCAAGGACGTCGTGGCGCGCGTGCCGCTGGTCGCGAAGGAAACCGTGCCCGAAGGCGGCTGGTGGACACGCATGGTCGACGGCATTGCGCTGTGGATGCGCTGAGTGGCCGAGCCGTTTCCCATCTGCTACCTGAACGGCGAGTACCTGCCGCTGCGCGAGGCGCGCATATCGCCCCTCGACCGCGGGTTCCTGTACTCGGATGGCGTGTACGAAGTCACGCCCGTGTACGGCGGCCGGCCGTTCCGGTTCACGCAGCACCACGACCGCCTGTCACGCAGCCTCGCCGAGATCCGCATGGAGGATCCGATCACGCGTGACGGCTGGCGCGCGGTGTATCGCGAGCTCATGGAGCGCAACGGCGGGCCCAGGGATCTCTATATATATGTGCAGGTGACGCGCGGCGCGGAGAACGGCCGCAATCACGCGCCGCTGCCGCGTATCGAGCGCACTGTTTTCGCTTTCGCGGCACCGTGGCCCGAGGGCCGGCCCGGCTGGCGCGACAACGGCCTGCCCGCCGTCACCGCTGAAGATACGCGCTGGGCGCGCTGCGACATCAAGTCGGTGTCACTGCTTGCCAACGTGCTGCTGAGGCAGCTCGCGGTGGACGCGGATGCCTCCGAGTGCATCCTGCTGCGAGACGGACAACTCACCGATTCCAGCGCCTCGAGCGTGCACGTGGTCATCGACGGCGAGCTGCGCACGCCACCGAACTCGTGGAAGCTGCTGCCCGGCACCACGCGCGGCGTGATCGAGGAAATCGCGGAGCGCGCCGGCGTGCGGTGGCGCGCCGTGGGCGTGTCGGAAGCGGAGCTGCGCGGCGCATCCGAGATCCTGCTGGGCGCAGCCACGCGCGAAGTGCAGCCGGTGACCTCGCTCGACGGCAAGCCGGTGGGATCCGGCAAACCCGGGCCCGTGTGGCGCAAGTTGTACGACGCCTTCCAGGACTACAAGCGCGAGCTCGCGGAGACACCGTGGTGAAGGACATTTCCGGTGACGGCGAAGAGCTGCTGAAATTCCCGGTGGTCTATCCCATCAAGGTGGTCGGACGCCGCAGCGCCAGCCTGCGCGTCAACATCGACGCCATCGTGCGCGAACACGTGCCCGATCTCGACGAGAGCCAGATCACCGAGCGAGAGAGCAACCAGGCGCACTTCCTGTCGATCACCTACACCATCACTGCCCAGAGCCGCGAACAGATCGTCGCGCTCGCCACCGCGCTGCAGGCGAGCAAGGACGTGATCATGCTGATCTGAAGCGGGAGCCGGTCCTACTGGACGGTCGCCGCCATCACGGCCTCGGCCGTCTTGTGGACCGCCTCGAGCAATGCCTCGGTGTCGGCCGGGTCGCCTTCGAACTTGCCGGGCAGCTTGCGGGTGGGTGAATGCACCACGCGCACGCTCACCTGTCTGCCGGCGAACGTGCCTTCGAATTCCGACACCAGCGGGAAGTACACGCCGGTGACTTCCTTGCCCTCGTACCAGCCGCCGGCGGATTCCTTCTTCGAGCATTTGCTGCCGGGGTGTTTTTCCTTCTTTCCGGTCGGGACGGTGTAGCCCTGCACGCCCACGCCCTCGAGCATGGAGCCTTTTTTCTGGACCTGCTTGTTGTAGTAGATGGACCAGTTGAGCACGGTGAGCGTCTTGCCCTCCATGCCGAGCATGGGTGACAGGTCGGACTTGAGCACTTCCACCTTGAGGGGATCCGACGCCACGTCGGGGATGCGGAACACGTCCGCGTTGCACTTGCCCTGCAGCGCGGTGAGGCCGAAGCCTTCGCGTTCTTCCTTGGGGCGCAGGTCGATGACCACGAGCTCGGACGATGTGGCCCCTTCCTGGGCCACCGCGGGTGCAAACACGGAGATCAACGAAAGCGCGGCAAGGACTCGTAACAAGCGGCCTCCCATCACGCGTCGCGTGTCAGCGATTCGCCCGCATCTCCGCCAGGATCCGCGTGAGGATGGGCGCGAAGGCGCGGCCGGTTTCCTCGACACTGGCCTGCGCCACGCCCAGATCCGCGAGTTGCGTCATCTGCAGGCCGGCATAACCACAGGGATTGATCCGCTGGAAGGGCTCGAGTTCCATGTTCACGTTGAACGCGAGGCCGTGGTAGCTCGCGCCGCGGCGGATGCGCAGGCCGACGCTGGCGATCTTGCGGCCATCCACGTAGACGCCGGGCGCGTTCTTGCGGCATTCGGCCCGGATGCCGAAGCGCGCGCAATACTCGATGACGGCGCGCTCCAGCGCGGTGACCAGGTCGCGCACGCCGAGGCCGGCGCGGCGGATGTCGATGAGTGGATAGACCACGAGCTGGCCCGGGCCGTGGTAGGTCACCTGGCCGCCGCGATCGATCTTGACCACGGGGATGTCCCCCGCCGCCAGCACGTGCCCGGCGTCGGCATTGAGCCCCAGCGTGAACACCGGCGGATGCTCGAGCAGCCAGATCTCGTCCGGCGTCT
Source organism: Steroidobacteraceae bacterium (assembly GCA_036274075.1). Classification (GTDB taxonomy): domain Bacteria; phylum Pseudomonadota; class Gammaproteobacteria; order Steroidobacterales; family Steroidobacteraceae; genus CADEED01. The sequence goes on from DASUGK010000025.1 coordinate 36,217, forward strand.
TCTCGTCCCGCGTGTCCGTGATGCGCTGCATCTCCCGCCACGTCGGCTCGTACTCCACCCTCCCCAACCACCTGATGATGGGTGGTGTCAGAGAGGGATTGTCGGGATTACGTGAATCACTCACCGATGCGTCAGCGGCTGGCTCGCGTAATCCCGACAATCCCTCTCTGACACCACCTCCACCCAGGCCGGCGTTGTTGCCGGCCAGGGCTTGCTCGGCGCGGTAGCTGGAGCGGACGAGGGGGCCGGAGACGCATTCGCGGAAGCCCTTGGCGAGGGCCCATTGGCGGTACTTGTCGAACTCGGCGGGCGTGACGAAACGCTGCACGGGCAGGTGATGCATGGTGGGGCGCAGGTACTGGCCGAGCGTCAGCAGGTCCACGTTCGCGGCGCGCAGGTCGTCCATGCACTGCGCGATTTCCTCGTCGGTCTCGCCGAGGCCGAGCATGAGGCTGGTCTTGGTCAGCACCGACGGCTTGTACTGCTTGGCGTGCGCCAGCACCGCGATGGTCTGCTCGTAGCCGGCGCGCGGATCGCGCACCGGGTGCGTGAGACGCTTCACCGTCTCCACGTTTTGCGCGAACACGTCCAGGCCGGAGTCGACCACCGTCTCGACGTCGCGCATCACGCCCTGGAAATCCGGCGTCAGCGCCTCGACCGCGACCTCCGGCGTGCGCCGCTTGATGGCGCGGATCGCCTCCGCGTAGTGCGCGGCACCGCCGTCCGGCAGGTCGTCGCGATTGACGCTGGTCAGCACGATGTACTTGAGCTTCATGAGCTCGACGCTGCGCGCCGTGTTCTCCGGCTCTTCCGCGTCCAGCCAGCCGCGCGGATTTCCCGTATCGACCGAGCAGAACCGGCACGCCCGCGTGCACACCGCGCCCATCAACATGATCGTCGCCGTGCCGGCGTTCCAGCATTCACCGATATTCGGGCACTTGGCCTCCTCGCACACCGTCGCCAGCCGGTGCTCGCGCACGATGCCCTTCACCGCGCTGAAGCCCGCGCCCGCGGCCGCCGGCGCCGTGATCCAGCGTGGCTTGCCCACGCGCGCCGACGGCGTATCCGCGGCACGCGGCTTCTGGCCATCCTTGATGGCGGTGAAGCCCTGGGGCGTCACGTACTTCTCGCCGCTGCGAGGCGCGCGCTGTTCGGTGACGACGGGAATGTTCTTGAGTGAGGGCATGCGTCGAAAGGCCGGGAATTCTACTCTTCCTCGGGCATCGGCTCCGAGTCCATGTCTTCCGACACGTCTTCGGACATTTCACCCGGCGGCCCGTCGGATCCAAACCCCGGAACCGGCAGGGGTTTGCCGTTGATCTTGAGCTCCTCGTTCCGGTATTCAACGTGGCTGACCAGCTTTTCGCCCTCTCTCTTGGCAAAACCCTGGTCGATGGCGAGCCCCGCGCCGGTATTGCCGTTCGGGATCTTCTCGATCAGCTTGTTCGCCACCTCGACAGTCACGTCCGCATCGATTTTCGACGCCAGGGCCATCGGAGCGGCGGTGCCCGCGAGCTGCAGGTCCGCTTCGGTGACCCCTTTCAGGCGGATCACGCCCTTGAGGTATCCCTCACCTTCCGGCGTCTTGATGCCAATGCGGTCGATGACCAACTCCGGGTCATGCCGCAGCAACTCGAAGGCACGCTGCTTGATCGGCTCGAGCATGACCCTCTCGACGTCGGCCACGGTGGCCACCGGCTTGGTATAGACCGCCTTGATGTCGGCCATGAGCTTTTCCAGCGTCTCGGCGTGCAGCCGGCGCATCGAAAAGTCGTAGTGGATCTCGTCCAGCTGGAAGTCCAGATCCGCCAGGAACGGCGATCGGACTTTGCCAGTCCCCACCTTCGCACTGATGTCCATGAATCCATCGTCGACATCCGACTCCACCACGTAGTGGATGTCCTCGATGAACGTTTCCTTCTTGTCGGGGCCGAAGATCTGGAGCTTGTCGATCGCAAAGGAAATGTCGGAGTCGTACAGGTCGCCCTGCACGCGTTCGCTTTCGCCGGTCACGCTGAAGTCCGACATCAGGACGCGGCCGCCGGTCTTCGCGTTGTTCACCTCGAGCCGGGGCAATGAACCGTCGACGTCGAAGTCGTCGAATTTCTTCGAGTAACCGACGACCAGTTCGAAATCGTCGTACTCGAGCACGCCTTCGTCGTCTTTCATCTGGATGGTGTGCCCGTCGCCGTAGAAGCGCGTGCTGCCACCACCGAAAAACCCGACCCGCGAGCTGATCTTGAGCGGCTCGTCGGTGCCGAAGATCTCGATGAGCTCTTTCTTGACGTCGTCGCTCAGCACCACCTTCGTGTTGACGCGCGCGAAACCGAGGCTGGCCGGCCACAACACCGGTCCATGCAGGATCTCGTTGCGCACGGTGAAACGCAGCGGCTTGATTTCGGCAGCCGCGGCATCGGCGGGCGCTTCCGACGCGTCCGTGTCGTCTTCGACCTCGTCCGTGGACTGCTGCGCGACCGCGGCCACGTCACCGTTTTCACCTGCCTGCTGCGCCTTCTCGATTTCCGCCATTACGGTCGCGGGATTCATCGCTTCGATCCACGGCCCGAGCACTTCGAAAGTGACTTGCTGTTCCGAACGGAACCAGCCGGGGGTCCACTTGCGCTCGACGATGCTGAGGTACGGCGCCTGCTCGACCAGGCGGTCGAGACCGGCGTTGACACGTTGCTCGGCGATCCGGCCGATGCCCCAGGGTGCCACGCCGAGCAGCAGCACCAGCACGAGCACCACGATGACTGACTTCTTCATGAAACCTCCCTACGAAACCTTGGCGCGCATGAGCTCGGCATCGAGCGCCCGCAGCCGCTCGATCGTACCGACGTCAAACCAGCGCCCCGCGTGCACCTCGCCGCTCAACTCGCGCGCCGCGATGGCGCGGCGAAGCAGCGGCAGCATCGGGAATTTCCCGGGCGTGCACCCCGCGAAAAACTCCGGGCGATAGATGCCGATGCCGGAGTACGTATGCCGTAAACCCTCGCCTTCCGCCACCCACCCGTTCTCGAGACGGAAATCGCCGCGCGGGTGTTGCGGCGGATTCTTCACCAGCACGATGTGCGCCAGGGAATTCGCGGGTGGATCGCGCCGCAACGCTGCAAAATCCACGTCGGTCCAGACATCGCCGTTGACCAGCAGGAAAGGCCCGGGGGCCAGCAGCGGCAGCGCGTTGAAGATGCCGCCGCCGGTTTCGAGCGCCTCGGGGCGCTCGTGGCTGTACGTTATGGAAAGCCCGTAGCGCGCGCCATTACCCAGCGCCGCTTCGATCCGGTCGCCCAGCCAGGCGGTGTTGATGACCACGTCGCGGAAGCCGGCGCGCGCCAAATTCTCGAGGTGATACTCGACCAGGCGCTTGCCGCCGACGCGCAGCAGTGGCTTGGGCTCGGCATCCGTGAGCGGCCGCATGCGTTCGCCGCGTCCTGCGGCGAGCACCATGGCCTTCACTTGCCGGCCTTCATTTGGAACGGCGCCGCGGTTTGCGCTTCGCGGCCTTTCGTTTCGGTGGCTTGCGCTTCGCCACGATGCGCTTGACGGTCTTGCGCCTCTTCACCGGCCTGCGCTTGTTCGCAGGCTTGCGCTTATTCGCAGGCTTTCGCTTCTTCACCGGCTTGCGCCTGCGCGCCAGCCGGGCCGCGGCCAGCGCCTGCGCGCGTCGCGTCTCGCGCGCATTGGCGGCGGGTAACAGCGGCGCGATGTGCGATTCCAGCCAGCGCCCGAACTCCACCAGCTCCGGATACCGGCGGCAGGCGTCGAGCACGTAGTCGAAAGTCAGCGGCAGGTCGCCGAGATAGCCGATTTTGCCGTCGCGATGCCACAGGCGGCAGAAGATGCCGAGCACCTTGACGTGGCGCTGCACGCCGATGAGATCGAACCAGCGGATGAACTGGTACTCGCTGTCGCCGACGTTGGCGCCAAGGTTTCCCAGCACGCGCCGATAACCCTTGACCCAGCGTTCCACGCGCTCGCGCGACCAGCTGATGTAGCAGTCCTTGAGCAGCGACACGAGGTCGTAGCCGATGGGACCGCGCAGCGCGTCCTGGAAATCGATGACGCCCGGGCCACCTTTCGGCAGCACCATGAGGTTGCGCGAGTGGTAGTCGCGGTGCACGAACACCTGCGGCTGCAGCATGGCCTCATTGATCAGGAACTCGAAGGTCACGGTGATCAGGGCGCGCTCTTCGGGCGAAAGCTCGAGGCCGAGATGCTTGCGCAGGAACCACTCGGGCATGAGGTTGAGCTCGCGTTCGAGCGGCTCGCGGTCGTAGGGCGCGAGCTGCTGCGCGGCTCGCAATCCGCGCACCTGGATGTTGGCGAGCGTGGTGAGGGCCTCGCCATACAACTGGTCGACGCCACGCCCGGTGCGCAACAGCGACAGGTACTGCGCGTTGCCCAGGTCCTCCATGACCACGAAGCCTCGCCGCAGGTCCGATGCATGCACATGGGGCACGTGCGCACCGGCCTGCTCCAGCAGCGACGACACCTTCAGATAGGGCGCGATGTCTTCCTTGCCCGGCGGCGCGTCCATCACGATCAGGGTATCGGCCCTCGGCGCCCAGCCCGACGGATCGACGTCACCGCGCGACACGCGGAAATAGCGGCGAAAGCTGGCGTCCGCCGAAGCGACGCTGATGCGGCCCACGCGCCATCCCAGGTCACGTGTCAGCCAGGTCCGAATGAGAGTGAGGCGCGGGTCGTGCTCGAGCATTCGTATTAGTATAGTGCGCAACACTGTGTCACAGCTCTCGATCAAGGCCGTTTCACTCGGCCTCGCGTTGGTCGTCAACGCGACTGCACCCGCACTGGCCGATGAGCCGCCCTGTCCCCAGACTCCCGCACTCGCCGGCGAAGCACCGCCCGCGCCGCCGCCGCAAGGCGAGTCATCCAACCCGGCCGACCAGCCCATCACCATCGAGAGCGACGACAAGGACTTCCGGTTCGACGTGAACGGCAATGCCAGGCTGTGCGGCAACGTCGACATGCGCCAGGGCGACCGGCACATCCGCGCGGACTGCATCGAGTACAACGCCGCCAACCAGAGCGCCAGGCTCATCGGCGGCATCGAGTACTCGACGCCCGAGCTCACGGTCCGGGGCAACAACGGCACGTATTCGCCCACGCTCGGCGCCGACTTCGAGGGCACGCAGTTCGAGCTGCCGTCGCGCGGCGCGCGCGGCTCCGCCACGCGCCTGCGCGTCGATGACCGCAGCAAGGTCACCCTCGACGGCGTAACCTTCACCACGTGCCCGGCGGACGACGTGTCCTGGCAGCTGCAGGCGAAGCAGATCGAGCTCGATACCGCGACGCGCAACGGCACGGGGCACGGCACCAAGGTCGAGTTCCTCGGCGTGCCGCTGATCTACATGCCTTGGATGACCTTTCCCATCGGGTCGCAGCGCAAGAGCGGCTTCCTGTTCCCCGAGGCCGGCGGCTCCTCGCGCAACGGCGCGGAAATCCAGGTTCCTTACTACTGGAACATCCGCCCGAACCTGGATTTCGAGGCGCAGCCCACCTACTACTCCAAGCGCGGCCTGGACCTCGCCGGCAAGCTGCGCTACCTGACCGAACGCCAGCGGGGCACGTTCACCTTCAACTATCTACCCAACGACGACCTGGCCGACCGCGACCGCACGCGCTTCACGCTGAACCACGTCGCGGAGCTGCCGGGTGAATGGCGCTTCCACGTCGACGCCACCGACGTCAGCGACAACGACTACTTCGAGGACTTCGAGCGCGGCCCGGAAGGCACCAGCGTGGCCTTCGCCGAGCGTCTGGCCGAGGCCACCTACCGCGACGAGCACCTCAACGTGCGCGCCCAGGTGCAGGACTTCCAGACCCTCGACGACGAGCTCGCCGAGGAGGACCGGCCCTACGCGCGCACGCCGCGGCTGCTGGCGTCGGGCGACTGGGACACGGCGAACGGCAGGCTCGACTACGGCTTCGACGCGGAGGTGGTGAACTTCGACCGCGACCTGGGCGTCACCGGCTGGCGCCTGGACGTGGCGCCGCGTGCCGGCCTCGACTGGTCGGGCGCGGGCTACTTCGTGCGGCCCTCGGCCGGCTTCCGCTACACGCAGTATTCGCTGGAGGACCAGGCGCCGGGCACCGACGGATCGCCGACCCGTTCCCTGCCCTACGCGACGCTGGACGCGGGCCTGGTGTTCGAGCGCAGCTCCGGCTCGCATGGCCAGCGCCTCCTGACCCTCGAGCCGCGCGCGCTCTATCTATACACGCCGTTCCGCGATCAGGCCGACCTGCCGCTGTTCGACACCGGCCTGCCCGACCTCAACCTGGTTCAGCTGTTCCGCACCAACCGCTACGTGGGCGCCGACCGCGTCAACGACGCCAACCAGATCGCCATGGGATTCACCAGCCGCCTGCTCGACGCCGACAGCGGCGCGCAGTACCTGGCGGTGAGCGTCGGCCAGACTTACTACTTCGAAAAACCGCGCGTGGTGCTGCCCGACGAGCCCCCCGCGACGCGCGATTCCTCGGACTTCATCGCGCAGGTCTCGCTCACCGCCTACAAGAACTGGAACATCGACGCGGGCGTGCAGTGGAATCCCGAGGACGACCGCAGCGAGCGCTCGCTGGTCCGGCTGCAGTACCGGCCGAGCGGCGAACGGGTGATGAACCTCGCCTACCGCGCGCAGCGCGACCGCATCGAGCAGGTGGACGCCTCGGCCGCCTGGCCCCTCGGCAGGCGCTGGAACGCCTTCGCGCGATATGTCTACAGCTTCTTCGATTCGAAGACGCTCGATGAATTCGCCGGCTTCGAATACAAGGCCTGCTGCTACAAGCTGCGCGCGGTGGCGCGCCGCTCGGTCAACCGCGAAGGCGACACCGAGGGCAGCTTCTACCTGCAACTGGAACTGAACGGACTGGCCAGTGTCGGATCGTCTGCCGACGCTTTCCTGGAACGCACAATTCGAGGATACTCCCGGGAAACTGCTGAGCCCGGAAAGATAACTCCATGATTAGAAAAGAATTTGCGCGCATCCTGCTGGTTCTCGCCTTGGGGCTGGCGAGCACCGCCGCGATTTCCCAGACCCGCGAAACTTCGAGCTCCGGCGTGTTGCTGGACCGCGTCGCCGCCACCGTGAACGAAGGCGTGGTGCTGCAGAGCGAGCTCGAGGAACAGATGCTCATCATCGCGGCCCGCATGCGCGCCCAGAACGTCGAGCTGCCGCCGCAGAACGTCATGCGCAAGCAGGTGCTCGATCGCCTTGTGCTGCAGGAGCTTCAGGTGCAGCGTGCCAACCGCGCGGGCATCAAGGTGTCGGACGAGACGCTCAACAACGCGCTGGCCGACGTCGCCAAGCAGAACAACATCGCGCTCGCGGACCTGCCGGATGCGCTCGGCCAGCAGGGCATCGACTACGCGGGTTACCGCGAACAGCTGCGCAAGGAACTGTCGATGCAGATCCTGCGCCAGCGCGACGTGATCGCGCGCATCAACGTCTCGCCGCGCGAGATCGACCAGTTCATCGATCGGCAGAAGAAGATGCCGTCCGCGTCCAGCGAGTACGACGTGTCGCACATCCTCATCGCCGTGCCGCAGGCGGCCACGCCCGAGGAACTCGACGAGGCCACGCGCAAGGCCGACGAGGTCTACCAGAAGGCCATTGCCGGCGAGGACTTCTCGCGCCTGGCGGTGCAGTACTCCAACTCGCAGACCGCGCTCGAAGGCGGACGCCTGGGCCCGCGCAAGGGTTCCGAGCTGCCCACTTTCCTCGGCGAGATGATCGCGGGCATGAAGGCCGGCGACGTCACCAAGCCCCTGCGCACGCCCTCGGGCTTCCACATCATCAAGCTCAACGAAGTGACGGGTGGCGTGCAGCAGAGGATCGTCAACCAGGTGCACGCGCGCCACATCCTCGTCAAGACCAACGAGCTGCAGGACGACGCCACGGTCGAGCAGAAGCTGGTCTCGATCCGCGACCGAATCCTCAACAAGGGCGAGAACTTCGCGGCCGTGGCCTCGGTGGTGTCCGAGGATCCGGGCTCGGCGGCCGAAGGTGGTGACCTGGGCTGGACGAATCCCGGCACCTTCGTGCCGGAGTTCGAGAAGGTGCTGGCCCAGCTGCAGCCCGACGAAATCAGCCAGCCGTTCCGCACCCAGTACGGCTGGCACATCATCCAGTTGCTGGGCCGCCGCCAGTACGACACCACGGCCGAGGACGAGCGCCAGCAGGCGTTCATGGCATTGCGCGAGGCCAAGGTCGACGAAGAAACAGAACTGTGGCTGCGCCGGCTGCGCGACGAGGCGTACGTCGAGTACAAGCTCTGAAGCCCGCCGCCCGGAAGTCCAGCAAGATAGCCGTCACCGCCGGAGAACCGGCCGGCATCGGCCCTGACCTCTGCCTCGCACTCGCGCAGGCCAAACTACCCGCCGAGCTCGTTTTCCTGGGCAGCCGCGCGCTGCTCGAGGAGCGCGCCGCGTTGCTGGGCGCCGACCTGCCCGCCGAGGTCGTCGACATCCCGCTCGGCGCGCCCTGCGTGCCCGGGCGCCTGGACCCCGCCAACGCCCGCCACGTGCTCGCCATGCTCGACCGCGCCATCGACGGCTGCACCCGCGGCGAATTCGCGGCCATGGTCACGGCACCGGTGCAGAAGAGCATCATCAACGACGCGGGCGTGCCGTTCACCGGGCACACCGAGTACCTCGCCGACCGCACCGGGGCGGCGCATCCCGTGATGCTGCTGGCCGCCGGCACGCTGCGCGTGGCGCTGGCCACCACGCACCTGCCGCTGCGCGCGGTGAGTGATGCCATCTCGCCGGCGCTGCTCGACACCACGCTGCGCATTCTGCACGACGACGTGCGGCGCCTGTGGGGCATCTCGCGGCCGCGGATCGCGGTCTGCGGCCTCAACCCGCACGCCGGGGAGAGCGGCCACCTGGGCACCGAGGACCGCGACGTCATCCTGCCCGCCATCGAACGCGCGCGCGCGGCCGGCATTCTGGTCGACGGCCCGCTGCCCGCCGACACGGTGTTCGTGCCGCGCTACCTGGCTAACTACGACGTGGTGCTGGCCATGTACCACGACCAGGGCCTGCCGGTGCTCAAGCACGCGGGCTTTGGCCACGCGGTCAACGTGACGCTGGGCTTGCCCATCGTGCGTACCTCCGTCGACCACGGCACGGCGCTGGACCTGGCGGGCACCGGCCGCGCCGACGCCGGCAGCCTCATCGCGGCCACGCGCCTGGCCATCGAGTTCGCGGGCCAGCCCGGCGCATGATCCTGGCGCGCAAGCGTTTCGGGCAGCACTTCCTGCACGACCGGACGGTGCTCGACCGCATCGTCCAGTCGCTGGCGCCGCAGCCCGAACAGGCGCTGCTCGAGATCGGACCCGGACGCGGCGCACTCACGGAAAGGCTGGTGTCACGCTCGTGCACGCTGGACGCGGTCGAGATCGACCGCGACCTGGCCGCCCTGCTGCGCGACCGGTTCGGCTCGGCGCCCGGCTTCGAGTTGCACGAATGTGATGCACTGGAGTTCGACCTGGCGGCGCTGGCACGGCGGCGTGCGCAGCGGCTGCGGGTCATCGGCAACCTGCCGTACAACATCTCCACGCCTCTGCTGTTCCACATCGCCTCGGCCCACGAGCACATCGACGACCTGCACGTGATGTTGCAGAAGGAAGTCATCGACCGCATCGCGGCCGAACCCGGCAGCCCCGAATACGGCCGCCTCACGGTGATGCTCGCGCCCTGGTTCGAGGCGCAGCACCTGTTCGACGTGGGTCCGGGCGCCTTCACCCCGGCGCCGCGCGTGTGGTCGGCCGTGGCGCGCCTCGCGGTGCGGCGCAAACCGGCATTCGCCGTACCACGCGCCTTCGCCCGCACGGTGTCAGCGGCCTTCTCGCAGCGGCGCAAGACTTTGCGCAATGCCCTGCGCTCCCTGATGGACATCGAGGCCATCAAGGCCACAGGCATCGACCCGGGCGTGCGCCCCGAGACGCTCTCGCCCGCCCAGTTCGCCGCGCTCGCAGCACAGGTGAAGGGTCAATAGGTATGATGGGCCTCGCATGGAAGAAGGCCCTCACAAGATTCGCGTCGACGTCGACACGAGCTACCTCGCGGAGCAGTCCGATCCGCGCGGGCGGCGTTACGTGTTCTCGTACACCATCACCATCCGCAACGAAGGCAGCGTGCCCGCGCGCCTGATGGCGCGCCACTGGATCATCACCGACTCGAACGGCAAGGTGCAGGAAGTTCGCGGCGAAGGCGTGGTCGGCGAGCAGCCGCACCTGAAGCCCGGGCAGCGCTTTCGTTATTCCAGCGGCGCGGTGCTGGAAACCCCGGTGGGCGCGATGCAGGGCAGCTACCAGATGGTGGCCGACGACGGCGAGCAGTTCAGCGCGCCGATCGCCGCGTTCCGCCTGGCCATGCCGGGCATGCTCCACTAAGCGCAATGGCACGTTTTGCCATCGGCGACGTCCAGGGCTGTTGTGACGAACTCAAGGCGCTGCTGAAGCGCTGCAACTTCTCCGCCGACCGCGACGAGGCCTGGTTCGTCGGCGATCTCGTCAACCGCGGTCCGAAATCGCTCGAGACGCTGCGCTTCGTGCGCAGTCTCGGCGCCAATGCCACGGTGGTGCTGGGCAACCACGACCTGCACCTGCTGGCGCTGGCCTACGGCTCCAGGCGCAAGCCCCGCGAAGGCGACACGCTCGACGACATCCTGCAGGCACCCGACCGCGAACAGTTGCTCGAGTGGCTGATGGGCCGGCCGCTGGCCGTGTACGACGAGCCACGGGGAGAATTCCTGGTGCATGCCGGCCTGGTGCCGGAATGGACCGCGCGCTTCGCCGCCAGGCTGGCCCGCGAGGTCGAGGCGGTGCTGCGCGACGACGCGCGCACCCTGTTCGACGCCATGTACGGCAACAAGCCGGACCGCTGGAACGACCAGCTGCGCGGCATGGACCGGCTGCGATTCGTCATCAACGTGTTCACGCGCATGCGTTTCTGCGGCCGCGACGGCGTCGTGGACCTGAAGCTGAAGGGCAAGCCCGGCGAGCAGCCCGAGGGATTCCTGCCGTGGTTCGACGTGCCCGAGCGCCGGAGCCGCGACGTGCGCGTGATCTGCGGTCACTGGTCGACGCTGGGATTGCGGCGGCGGCGCGACTTGCTGGCGCTGGATACGGGCTGCGTGTGGGGCGGTTCACTGACCGCGGTGAATCTCGACGCGGACGACGAGCCGATCCAGCTCGCCTGCAATGGGCATCAGGATCCGGGCGGAGAAGGCTGAGGCGCGACTTCGGACGGCGCGATGATCTGGCCGGCGCCCTCGGATTCCGGCTCGGCGGACTCCGGCTCAGCGGTCTTCGGTACCACGGTCGGTGACACGAAATCCTTTTCGGGTTCGACGACGGCTTCGGCGAACTGCGGCATGTAACCCCAGTTGATGTAAATGGCGCCCGTGGTCGGCTTGTAAACGCTCGCAGCGAATTCGAGGTCGATGGGCAGCGTTCCCTCGCGCGATACCGCGAGCACGTTGCGCTCTTCGCCCACCACCTCGATCTGTTCGACGCTGCCCGGCCGCACACGCACGGCGACGCGCACCGGCCAGGCGGTGTCCGCGGGCAGCCGCGCCGCGACGGAACCCACGCCGCTGACGCCCGACAGGTCGATGACCAGCGTGTTGCGCTTCCAGTACTGCGGGTAGCTGGCGGCCGAACCGTCCGCATTGACCAGTTCCACTTCGTGCACGACTTCCGGCGGCGGCATTGCCTTCTTGTGGAAGGGCCACAATTTCGACATCGACGTGCAACCCGCCAGCAGCCCGAGGCTGATGGCGAGTCCGGTGATGATCGCGGTGCGGAAGTTCACGGCCGCAAACATAACACGGGCCGGCCGCCCGGACGCCGGACGGGCCTGACGCCGGGCGGCGACAGGGCGCGCAATTGTGGAGACCGTCACATGATGCAGCCCCGTGCGCATACCATAGGGCCCATGGGCAATTCCCCCGGCAGAGAACTCAAGGCCTTCAATTTCAGGCGCTGGATCGACGAGCACCGCCACCTGCTCAAACCGCCGGTGGGCAACAAACAGGTGTTCACCGACAGCGAGTTCATCATCATGGTCGTGGGTGGGCCCAACAGCCGCAAGGATTTCCACGTCGACCCGGGCGAGGAATTCTTCTACCAGCTCGAAGGCGGCATCACGCTGGCCACGATGCAGGATGGCCGGCGCGTCGATATCCCCATCGGCGAGGGCGAGATCTTCCTGCTGCCGCCCAACATGCCGCATTCCCCGCGCCGCCCGGCCAATACCGTCGGCCTGGTCATCGAACGCACGCGCCGCCCGGGCGAACGCGACGGCTTCCAGTGGTACTGCGAGAACTGCCACACGAAGCTCTACGAGGAATTCGTCGAGATCACCAACATCGAGACCCAGTTGCCGCCGGTGTTCGACCGCTTCTTCGGCAACCCGGCGCATCTCGCCTGCCGCAAGTGCGGCACCGTCATGGAACGACCCGCAAAGTGATCGCAGAGCTCTCCTTCGGCGGGCAGAAGGTCCGCGCCGCGATGGATCGTGGCGTGAGCCTGGCCATCGCCGTGGAATTCGGCTCGGCCGGGCCGCGGCATTTCGGCGCCGGCGCGCCGGTGTCGAAACCCTTTTCCATCGGAAACTTCTCCGGCAGCGTGATCACCGGCGCCTCGGCCAACTGCGCCACGGTGACGCTGACGCCGCATTGCCAGATGACGCACACCGAAAGCGTCGCGCATCTCACGCGCGAATCGGGTGACGCGTGGCGCGTCGTGCCGCGCGGCCTGCTGCCCGCGGTGGTAGTTAGCGTGGTGCCGGAGCCGGCGCGCGAGTCCAACGAGAGCACGGAGCCGGAACCCTTCGCCACCGACACGCTGATCTCCAGGCGCCGCCTGCGCGCCGCCTGGCCCATGGGGCGCATGGTCGAGCCGGTGGCCGCCATCATCCGCACGTTGCCCAACGATGCCGGCAAGCGCACCCGCGACTACACCGACCTCGTGCCACCCTATCTGACCCGCGAAGCGGTGGAATGGCTGATCGAGAAACGCATCGAACACCTGGTGCTGGACGTGCCGTCGCTGGACCGCACCCACGACGACGGCCACCTGGTGGGCCATCGCCTGTTCTTCGGCCTGCCCCGCGGCAGTACGGCGCGCGGCGATGCGGCGCGTTCGCGCGCCACCATCACCGAACTGGCCTTCGTTCCCGACGAGTTGCACGACGGGCCCTGCGTGTTGTCGATCGCGGTTCCCGCGCTGGGGGGCGATGCCGTTCCCAGCCAGCCGATTGTGTATCCTCTCGTGCCATGAATGCCTCGCCGAGCGATGTGGCGCATTTCTCGACCTCGCGCGATTTCGCGCTGGATTGCGACGCCGCCGACATCCTCGCGCCGTATCGCAGGCAGTTCGAACTGCCGATGAATTCGAACGGCCAGCCGCTCAACTATCTCTGCGGGCACTCGCTGGGACTCGCGCCACGCGCGGCCCTCGACTACGTGAGCGAGGAGCTCGCCGACTGGGCGGCGCTCGGCGTGGGCGGGCATCACACGGCCAGCCGTCCGTGGATCGACTATGCGCAGAATTTCACCAAGGGCCTGACCCACCTCACGGGTGCGTTGCCGAGCGAAGTCGTGGCCATGAATTCGCTCACGGTGAACCTGCACCTGATGATGGCCTCGTTCTACCGGCCGGTGGGGATGCGCGACAAAGTGCTCATCGAGGCCGGGGCCTTTTCCTCGGACCGGCATGCCATCCTCGGGCAGTTGTCGTGGCACAAGCTCGAGGCCGAAGGCACGCTGGTGGAGCTCGCGCCGCGTTCCGGCGAGGACACGCTGCGCATCGAGGACATCGAGGCGAAGATCGACGAGCTCGGCAGCGAGCTCGCCCTGGTGCTGTGGCCCGGCGTGCAGTACCGCACCGGCCAGGCCTTCGATTGCGCGCGCATCACGCGCGCGGCGCACGACGTGGGCGCGCTGGCCGGCTTCGACATGGCGCATGCCATCGGCAATTTGCCGCTGCAGCTGCACGAGTGGGGCGTCGACTTCGCGGTGTGGTGCTCGTACAAGTATTTGAATGCCGGGCCCGGCGCCATCGCGGGATGCTTCGTGCACGAGCGGCACTTCGACAATTCGCCCGCGCGGCTCTACGGCTGGTGGGGGCACGAGCCCAAGACACGATTCCAGATGCTGCCGGAGTTCCGGCCCGCGGCGGGCGCCGCCGGCTGGGCCGTGAGCAATCCGCCCATCTTCTCCGCCGCGCCGCTGCTGGCGTCGCTGGAGATGTTCCGCGCCGCGGGCATCGAGGAATTGCGCGCCAAGGCCGTGCGCCTGACCGCCTACGCCGAGCGGCTGATGCGCGAGCGCTGCGGCAACGAGATCCGCATGATCACGCCGAGCGCCATGGCCGAGCGCGGCTGCCAGCTTTCATTTCGGGTCACCGGCGGACCCCGGCGCGGCCGGCGCATCTTCGACGCCCTCGCCGTGCGCGGCGTGGTCTGCGACTGGCGCGAGCCCGACATCATCCGCATCGCGCCCGTACCGCTGTACAACCGGTTCACCGACGTGTTCGACCTGGTCGAGGAGATGGTCGTGGCGCTCAAGGAGATTGCTTGAGCCTGGCGTCGGTGCCGGGCGTCAACATCATCGGCGCCGGACTCGCGGGTAGTTTGCTGGCCATCCTGCTGGCCAGGCGTGGCTTCCGCGTCAGCGTATACGAACGGCGGCCCGATCCCCGCACCAGTGAGGCGGACAGCGGGCGTTCCATCAATCTTGCGCTCGCCTCCCGCGGCATCCGCGGGTTACGGCTTGCCGGCGTGCTGGAGCGCGTCATGCCGCTGGCCATCCCCATGCGCGGGCGCATGGTGCACGAGCACGATGGCGACACCGAACTGCAGATGTACGGCGTGCGGCCGGAGGAAGTCATCTACTCGATATCTCGCGCGGATTTGAACCGGGCGCTCATCGAGGCGGCGGCGGAAATCCCCGGAGTCGAGTTTCATTTTCGGCAGTTGTGCCTGGGCCTGGCGCACGAGAAGACGGTGCTGGAGCTGCGCGACGAGTCCAATGGGCGCATTCATCACACGGCGATGCAGCCCACCATCGCCACCGATGGTGGTGGTTCGGCGGTGCGAGACTCGATGGTGGCGCGCGAAGTCTCCACGGTTCGCGAGGAGCCGCTGGAGCACGATTACAAGGAGCTCACCATTCCGGCCCGGGATGGCAAGCACGTCATGGATCCCAACGCGTTGCATATCTGGCCGCGCGGCGGGTTCATGCTGATCGCGCTGCCGAACCGCGACGGCACGTTCACGGCCACGTTGTTCTTGGCGCGTACCGGGGCCAACAGCTTCGAGCAGCTGCGTTCCGCTGCCGACGTCGACGCCTTCTTCGCGCGCGAGTTCCCCTCGGCCCGCGCGCTCATGCCCGATTTGGCGCGCGAGTTCTTCGAGCATCCCCAGGGCTCGCTGGGCACCGTGTACACCCGCGGCTGGCACATGAACGGTGAAGTCCTGCTGTTAGGTGATGCCGCGCACGCCATCGTGCCGTTCCATGGCCAGGGCATGAACTGCGCCTTCGAGGACTGCGCCGAGCTCATGCGGCTCATGGACGAGCACCACAGCTGGACGGGGCTGTTCGAGGCGTTCGAACACGAGCGCCGCCCCAACACCAAC
>DASUGK010000026.1:0-5435 GCA_036274075.1 Steroidobacteraceae bacterium
CGGCCAGGCATTCGGCCCGTCGCTCAGCGCCTTGGATGGATCCGGGTGGGTTTCCATGAATACGCCGGCCACGCCGGCCGCGACGGCGGCGCGTGCCAGCACCGGGATGTGCTCGCGCTGCCCGCCCGAGCTGCCGCCGAGTCCACCGGGTAGTTGGACCGAGTGCGTCGCGTCGAATACCACCGGCGCATTCGTGTTGCGCATGATGGACAGCGAACGCATGTCGGACACCAGGTTGTTGTAGCCGAAGGAGAAGCCGCGCTCGCACACCATGATCTGCTGGTTGCCGGTGGAACGCGCCTTGTCGACCACGTTCTTCATTTCCCAGGGGGACAGGAACTGGCCCTTCTTGATGTTGACCGGCTTCCCCTGCGAGCAGACGTTGATGATGAAGTTCGTCTGGCGCACCAGGAACGCCGGCGTCTGCATGACGTCGACGACGCTCGCGACCTCCGCGAACGGCGAGTCTTCGTGCACGTCGGTGAGCACCGGCACACCGATCTTCTCTTTCACGCCCTGCAGCACCTTGAGCCCCGCGTCGATGCCCGGGCCGCGGAAGCTGTCCTTCGACGAGCGGTTGGCCTTGTCGTACGAGGCCTTGAAGATGTAATTGACCTTGAGCCTGCCGGTGATTTCCTTGAGACGGCCGGCGATTTCCTGGGTCAGGGTCTCGCCCTCGATCACGCAGGGACCGGCGATCAGGAACATCGGCCGGTCGATTCCGACCTGGAAATGGGCAAGTTGCACGGGTGTTCAGCGCTCCGCCGGGGAGGGCGAAGGATACACGGCAAGGCTTGCCGCTTGCAGTCTGTCGTAAACCCTTGGTTTCCAGGCCACCTCTACTTCCCGAGACGGGACCTGAGCCGCACCGCGAGCCCGCCCACTGCGCCGACGGCGCCACCGCATGCAGCGCGGCGCCCGGACCAAAGTGGAAGGGAGTGACCGGCATCGCGTGCGACGATGCCCGAGATTAGCGGGCGCCAGGTCTCACAGCCGCGTGACGGCGGTGATCAGGTAGATGGGATTGTCATCCCCTTCCTTGGAGCCCAGCGTCGCGCGCACCTGCGCGCCCTTGACGGGAATCCCGGCGGCCTGCAGTACCTGGGTCTCGGCCTCGACGAACAATTCCGTCTCACCCACCTTCAGCGTGCCCATGCTGGTCTCGCCGAGGCCGCGGCTCTGGTTGTCTTCCTCGTCCTCGCCCACCGAGTCGTCCCACTCGAGGAAGCCCTCGACCGTTGCCGGCAGGCTGGCCAGCGCCGGGATCGCGGCCGCATCGTGCGAAGGTGCGTCCTTCGATGGCGCTGCCGCCTCGCGCGCTCCGCAGGCGGCCAGGAGCGTCGCGGCCAGTAATCCGATCAGCACATTTGAACGCACGGCTTACTCCCAGATGGATGGCGACGCCCGGGCCGGAAACAGCGGGCCTCAGCTTAGCATCCCGCGCCCGCAGCACGCGACTAGTTAGGGGTCGCCAATGGGCGACGGACTTAAGTCGCGTCGGCCCTGCCCGGCCGCGGGATTCAGCTTGAACCAGTAGACGTAGCCGGCGATGGCTCCGCACAGCGCGAGGTCGGCGGCGCACAGCAGGGCCTTGAGGATCGCGCGCGTCATGCCCGTCAGCCTGACCCGCTCGGGTAGTGAGAGACTGAAGGGCCCGGGTTCGACCAGGAACCACATTCCGAGCACGTAGCTCGCGAGCAGGAACACCGCGAGCGAGGCTCCGAGCACGGCGTGAGCGACACCGGTATTCCGGCCAAACGACGCGAGCGCCAGCGACGCCGGCGGCGCCAGCAGCGCGACCACCACCAGGCTCACCACGAAACACAGGATGGTCGCGACCGGGATCACTACCAGCCATTCGAGCCAGTCGCGAGCGCCACCGCCCAGCGCGAGAAGCAGCAGGGTGATCCCGGGCGTCATCGCCGCCGCTGCGAACACGACGGGGCGTACATGCCGCTTCAGCCTGCTCCAACCGGGGAGATTCACGGATTCGACGACTTCACGGCCTGGCCTTGATGCCCTGGATGGCAAGACGCACCAGCCGGATCGCCTCATCCACGTCGGCGGCAGTCCGGAGTTTCATTTCGTACCAGGGCGATCCCGCGGCCCGCTCCGGGTGGACGACGGAATCGGCGGGATGTGCGAGCTTCTCGCGCCGGATCACTTCTTTCCCAAGACGGATGTCGATTTCGCCATCGTGGTGGAAATGCGCGAAATCCTTGCCGCGATACACCAGCGAGGCGAAGCCGTCGTCGCGACCCGGCCAGGCCCGCTCCTCGACGCCGAGTTCCTGCAGCCGCTGGCTGATCGACTTGCGAAGTGCGTTCATGACGAGAGTCGGCGCCCGATTCGGCCGACCAGGAGCACCAGCAGCGTTCCTACTGCGCTCCAGAAAACCCAAAGGGCGGCAAAGGCAGGCGCGAGCATCACCAGAGGATCCCTGCTCTCGAGTTGCATCCACAACATCGGCAAGATGCCGATCGGGGATAGATAGGCATACCAGACACCGCCGTAGATCCGGCCGCCCAGCCAGTCCGGTGTCTCGATGTGAAAGTGTTCGTACAGCGCGAGTGGCAGCACGGCCAGCAGCAGGAACAGCGTGGCCAGGCCGCAGCCGACGCCGATCGCGATGGCCAGTTCGGAACGCGTGCCGCGGGACTTCACCATCGCTTCGTCATCTGCGTGGGCGCGTCGCCAGCCAGTTCGACGCGACGCCCATGAGTCCCGCGGTGATGCCCATCAATGCGCCGATAACCCCGAGCGCCCGGGCGGTCTCGCTGCTGCTGGCGTAGCCGTTGTAGTAGTTGCTGACGATGGCGGCGATGGCACAGGCCGAGCCTGCTGCCCAGCCGATCCAGCCCCACCTGGCGCTGTGATGACTGCGTGCCGCCGCGATGACGGGATGCTCGGGCACGGGCGCCTCCGGCATGAGGCTCGCGGCTGGAACGCCGAGCGCGGCCGCGATGGCCAGGCGCGTCTCGCTCGAGGCCATGTTCTCGGCCTCGACGCGCTGCACGGTACGCGAGCTCAGGCCAGCAGCGTTCGCCAGGTGCTCCTGCGACCAGGCTTTCGCTTCGCGAAGCGAGCGGATCCGGCTTCCATCGATCTTCATCGGCACTTCCATGACAACTCCAGGTTGGTTGGCGGTAAGCCGCAATCTGGGTTGCGTTGTTCGAAGGGGCCACGACAGTTTGCCGACAGCCAGCCGCCAGCGGCCCGACTTTTCCATATGTCACGGCGATTTGCACCGCCAAGGGGGTCAGGTGTCGTCGTCGTAGAACACGAAGCCGGTCTTCACCTTCATAGGACGGCGCGGCAGCTCGCGCATCTCCTCGAAGTGCACCCGCGCCATGCGGTTGCGGCGAAAACGCGGCACGGCGAGCGTCTTGTCCTTCTTGAGCTGCGCCAGGGCCTTGGCCTCGGCCGCCTCGACGTCCGGCGCTTCGACGAAGCGCGTGGTGTAGAAGCCGACGGGCTTCTTCTGGCGCAGCACGAATCCGGGGAATTTCTCGCCGCGGATGAAGCATTGGTACCAGGGCATGGCGGCACCCGCCTCGCCTAACAATGATGGCGGCACTTCACCACGCAGCGCCGGGGGCGGTCAACGGCTCATCCCTTCGGCGCGGGCAGCCGGAACGCTCAATGACATTTCTCCATCGCGTCTTTCACGAAGGCATCGAGCTTGCCCGCGGCCTGCGCCTTCAGCAGTTTCTCCAGGTGCCGGATCCTGAGATCGGGCCTGGTGGCCTTCATGTTGGCGTAGGTCCGCAGCATTCCTTCGACGCCGGCCACGTGGACTGCGAATTCGTCGTCGGCCTTCGACGGGTTCTCGAGGATGAAGCGGGCCTCGGAGAACGGCAGTTGCGTGGCGAACAGCTCGCCGCCATCCTGGTCGAGTTCATCGAGATCGCCCAGCAGCGCCGAGCAGATGGTGACGCTGACATCCGGCGCGTCGATCAGCCAGGTCATCACCGTGCCCCGGGCATCGCGCGCGGCCGGGTCGTAGGGCTTCTTCTCCAGTGCGTCGATGCGGCTGATCACTTCAGCCCTCGTCTCCGGTGATGTCGGCGGCGCGGCCGGCACGATCGCGCTCAGCATGCCGGAGACAAGGGCGCAGGCGAGCGAAGCATTCAGACGCATGTGTCCCCCGGGTTATTTCGAATCCTGGTCGTCGGCCGGCACCTTGTGCGGGCTGGCGCGGGCACGCCGGCGCATTTCCGCCGCCTTTTCCGGCGCGCCGGCTTCGTCGTAGAGCCGTGCAAGCGTCCGCATCGGCGCGGTTTCATCCGAGCGACGATACGTGACCTGCGGCGCGTACTCGGCGAAATATTCCTCGAGTAGTTGGATTGCGCGAGCACGATCGCCGGCGAGCGCGAACTGCTCGGCGCACTCCGCCCAGTCCCATGGGGAGACACCCATGTATGACTTGCCGAGGGGGTCGGCCCGCAGATGCGCAAGACATGCCTCGGCCGCGCGGGGGTGATCGCCACGCCCGGCCAGCGCCTTCGCCAACCATTCACGCGCACCCGGGAAGGCGGGGTCGAGCTTCAGCGCCTGCTCGAAGTCACCGATGGCCTGCTGATCCTGCCCGAGCTCGAGTCGCGCCATGCCGCGTTCGTGCCATGCCTGCGCATTGGTGGGATCCGCCACGATGGCTTTCGAGTACGAGGCGGTGGCCGCCCGGTAGTCGCCGTTCGCGGCCTGGTCGATGCCGCGCTCGGTGAGCCGTCGGGATTCCGGCGTGACGGCGCGCGCGTGCGGCATGACGCTCAGGAACAGCAGCCCGGCGACGGCTGCGATTCGCGACAAATGCGCCCTCGCTCCCGATTCAGGCCGTTGCCGCCGCGGGCAACTGCGCGTTGCGATGCTGCCGGGCGGCCTTCACGAAGCCGGAGAACAGCGGGTGCCCGTCGCGCGGCGTCGAGGTGAACTCCGGGTGGAACTGCGTGGCGACGAACCACGGGTGACCGGGTAGTTCGATGATCTCGACCAGGTCGTCCTTCGACAAACCCGAGAAACGGAAGCCGGCCTGCGTGTAGCGGTCGCGGTAGCCGTTGTTGAACTCATAGCGGTGGCGATGGCGCTCGAACACCTGTTCGCTGCCGTAGATGGAGCGCGCCAGCGTGTTGGCGCCGGTGCGCACTTCCTGCGAACCCAGCCGCATGGTGCCGCCCTTGCCGGTGCTGTCGTCGCGCTTCTGGTCGCCCTTGGCGGCGTCCTGCCACTCGGTGATGAGTGCAATCACGGGATGCGGCGAGGCTCGGTTGAACTCGGTGGAGTTGGCGTTCTCGAGTCCCAGCACGTGGCGGCCGAACTCGATGCAGGCCAGCTGCATGCCGAGGCAGATGCCGAGGTACGGGATCTTGTTCTCGCGCGCGAAGCGCACCGCCGCGATCTTGCCCTCGATGCCGCGCTCGCCGAAGCCGCCGGGCACG